>JBASRN010000185.1:0-5544 GCA_049273855.1 Blastocatellia bacterium | reverse complement strand
TGCAAGCCAACTGATGAAGCCCTTCACGTCGCGCAGGTAGTTGACTCGGGTCTTGGGCGAGTAGTTGATTGCTCCGAGCCATTCATCGAATCGCTCAGCAAGCAAGTCCATTCGCTGTCTCTGCGCTTCGTTCATTCTTCCAATGCCGACACGTCGAGATAGAAACTATCTCTACAGATTAAAGAGCCCGTGCTTTTTTCTCGCTCGACCTTGCTTCTTAAAAATCACCGCAAGGTCTGTGGAAAACGCTGCATCCTTCTGAGCGCTTTCGATTAAACCTTGCGGTCGCGCCGCCACAAGGTAGCCTCAAGGTCACCGCAAGGTCGCTTTCTCAACCGCAAGGTTCGCCCGCTTGCTGCCTGACGGAAGCCCCGATGGAAGCTTTGAGCCGTTGCCGTTTTCTCTTAGCTGCTGCTTTAGCTGCTCGACCGAGACCAGCCGGCGCAGCCCGACTTCCTCTTCGTCCTCAGTGTAGAAGGCCAGTTCGTACACGAAGCGCTTTCCGTTGTTGCCGCTCACTGCGTACAGATACTCCATATCCGCGAGCTGCTGGCAGTAGGTCCTCACCTGCCAGTCACTCCAGCCGGTTGCTTCGCGTATCTCACGCCGCGACAACTGCACCTGGTCCGGCCTGCAAGCTGACTCTTCTGCTCGAAGCTTGCACAGCGCGAGAAACTCTCGATACATCCCGCGCACCGGCGGCGACACTTCATCAAGCGAGCGCTTCAACACTTCACCTGCAAGCTCGTTGGCAAGCGCGATGTCTTCCAGCGTCACTTCGACGTACTCAACTTCAGCGTCGCCGTCTGCCGCTCGCTTCGTCTCCCGCTGATGTTGATGCAGCAACGCGATCGCGTTGATCAGCGCCAGGTACTTCTTCTGCTCGCGCCTGTGGATCAAACGATCATCCGGATAGGTCAGCATCTCCGCGTAAGGGTTCACAACCTCGAGCGGCTTGAGCATCCGCTGCACGTTGTGATGAAGCCTTCTGACTTGCTCCGACCTGGCCCGCTCGATCACCCCCTCAAGCGAATAACGACGCCGCTGTCTTTCGAGGATCGCCCGCGTCTGCTCGCGCGACTCATCCATCGTCAGCAGCACGAACCGGCTCCGGGTCTCTTCGTCGAACGCCTCGGCCGAGGTCGTGGTGATGACGATGACCACCGGCCCGTAGACCTCGTAATGCTCGGTGTGCAGCTTGCCCGTCTGTGGATCGGTTCGTGTGGCCGCTATCGAAAGCTGCTGATCCGACGCCAGCGTGCGCAACGAGTAAACCGCCTGCGCTGCGCCTTCTTCTTCGGCGATCGCCAGCATCTTCCGCTGCAGCGAGTAGGGGTCCTTGTAGAACAAGGCCTGGCCGGTCAATCGTGTGACTCTCACCAGGTCCTCGGGCGGAACAAACCCGCACAGCGCGTCTTGAAGCGCACTCTTGCCGGCGCCGGTGCGCGCGACGATCAGCACTCCAAGCGGCTCCGCAAGCTTGCGTGAGATCGAGCTGAGATAAGCAGTCAGCACCGTAGCTCGCTCACCGACCAGCCCGCACTTGGGAAAGTCCTCGACGATCCGCTCGCACAGATTCGGCGACCGCAGATATCGAAGCGCCGCTTCTCGTTCCTCGGCAGTCATCGGCGCGTCTTGTTCAGCTTCACCGGCCCGCCGCATCTGCAACCGCTCGGCTTCCAATCGCTCGACGATCTGCAACAGGTCCGCACCGACTTGTCGCTCATCAACAGCGCAGAGCTTCGCCGCCGACTGAGCAAACAACCCGCGAGCCCGCGCCTGATACAGATCGAGCGTGTCGAGATGGAATGCCTGACCAACGGTGATGCGAACGTTGACCCTCAACCGATCCAGCCCGGTTGGTGAGAGCCCGCGAACGCGATACACGCGACCATCAAGAGTGAAGTTGATTGCTCCATCTGCAGTCGTTTCACCTTGCAGCGTCCCTGGGAGCGCAGGCATCTCGCCTGCCTGTTGCTCGCTCGAAACCGACGCAGGCAAGATGCCTGCGCTCCCAGGCGCGCTCCCAGCAATCAACGCGCGCACGTCGTCAGCCTTCCCGCCCTGGGCGATGAACTCCGATGGATCCTTCGCCGGCAGTTCCACCGATCGCGCTTCGAGGCTCGCGTCTCGAAGCTTCGCCGCGATCTCCACGGCAGCCGCGCGGCCCGCTTCGTCTGAGTCCATCATTAACACCGCTCGTTTCACTCGGCACTCGCGAAGATGCTCGACGATCTCCGCTGTGAGCCCAGTCGTGCCGTAGATCGGAATCACGGTCCTCAAGCCTGCCAACCACAGCGCAGCCGCGTCGATCACGCTCTCGACCATGATCACTTCATCGGTGTTGCGAGCTCCCTGAGGGTTGAAGACTCCGCGCCGCTCGCCTGGCAAGTAAAGATGCTGCCGCCGCTCGACGTGTCGACCATAAAGCGAAACCACCTGGCCACCCTCAGCAGCGACTAAAGGAAAAACCACGCAACCGCTCATCAACTCGCGCCCCGAACCTGTGAGCACCCCGATGCGCCGAAGCGCAGCTTTGCCTTCTGCAGGCAGCTTCTCCGCGAGGGTTCCATCTGAGTAGCCAAGCCGAAAGCTTGTGATGATCTCTGGCGCCGCGATCCCGCGCGATCGCAAGTACTCTTGCGCCGCCGGCGTCTCGAGTAGTCTCTTGTGATAGTGCTCGACTGCCCGCTCGAGCCAATGAAGATCATCCGCGCTGACTTGCTTCGTGTGAGCCTCTCCGCCACCGAGCCTCGCGTGCGCTTCTCGGAATTCGACGTTGTCCGCCTTCATCACGAAGCGGTAGACGTCGCCGCCTTCGCTGCAAGCTCCCAGACAGTTCCAGAGTTGTTTCTTTGGATCCACGATGAAGCTCGGCTCGTGGTCTTCGTGGAAAGGACACAGTCCGACAAGCTGCTTGCCCCGCCGCGTGAGCTTCACCCCGCGCCCCCGCACGAGCGCTGCCAGGTCGTTGGCCCGCTTCACCCGCTCGATCTCAGCCTTGTCGATCAGCATCTATCTCGCTTTCGCCCTTTCTCGAAAAACCTGTCAAGTCCAAATCTGCGATTACCGGCTTTCTGTTGACTTGGCACCTTAATATCAGAATACTGGTATTGATGCAAGCAGATTATCTCTTGAAGACGGTGAGCGCCGAAAGCGGGGAATATAATCCCGGCGATATGGCGAGAAGAATGACTCGGCCTCGTTCAGCCTACGGGAAGCATCTCGCTGAGTTGCGCAAGGCAGCCGGTCTCACGCAAGTCGAACTGGCTGGCATTCTGGGCGTGCCTCAATCTAACATTGCGTTC
The DNA here is from genome assembly GCA_049273855.1 of Blastocatellia bacterium. Taxonomy (GTDB): domain Bacteria; phylum Acidobacteriota; class Blastocatellia; order UBA7656; family UBA7656; genus Onstottus_B. Next base: position 2,236 of record JBASRN010000185.1, on the reverse strand, counting down.
TGGGAGCAGAGCGAAAAGCCGCCGCGATCGGACGTTCTCCCGGCCATGGCGCAGGCCTTCGGGGTTCGCCTTGAAGAGTTGCTCAAAGTTGAGATGGGCAGACGAACTGCAGCGAAGAAAAAGAATGGTCCAACTGGAAGGGTGCGGGAGGTTTTCGATCGCGTATCAAAGCTGCCGCGTCGGCAACAGGAAAAGATTGTTGAGTTCGTCTCGGCTTTCGTGAATCAGTACGAGCAGAACAGGCAGGGTTAGTCTTAATACCTCAGTGTGCTTCCATACTCCTTACAGCCAATCCTCCTTACAGCCAATCCTGAGAGCCTTTCTCTTTAGCAGCGATTGATCGGCAACCAAGCCTGCGAGGGTCACAGCGGAAGTCCCCGTTGTACCCTCGAGCTCTCTGGTCGTGAGATGAGTAGTCTAAGCGGAAGGGTCATCCGATAACGCGACATTATGTTCGTCGAGGCCAGCGCGCGTGCCACTAAGAAAAGCCAGTGGCACTTGCGCTGCACGACAACATAATACGCGTTATCGTACGCCCCGATATCTTCCTCGCGCTTGCGGCGGAAACTACACCGCCGCCGCGCGCTCCGGTTCGCTCCCCCCTTGCGCCGACGCCCCCCAGGGGGCTGGCGCGTGGCGTCGCGCGACCGATGGTACGCGCATGGCGATCGAGGGCATTGACTCCCGACCCCAATTGCAAGCACCGGGTTAAGCTCCGCAAGGACGCTCAATACAAATTGAAAAACTTCAATGCTTAGGTGTTTTCACACTCTGCTGCTTTTTCCACCAATTGACCCAAGCTTGGGCTTGCGCGTCTTTGCTAGACCGCGTAGCCATTTTCTTCCCGGTGATCTTCTGTAAAGCCTCTATGGCCATATCTCGGACTAGAACCTCGTAGTCCTGCCCGTGCGTTACTGCATATCCTATGTACAAGTTCTTATCATCTAGTAAGTTGACCAAATGAGGAATCGCAGACTCGGTTTTGCGATTCCCTATGTATTTAGCCGTTAATCCGCGAATGTTGGGACACTTAGATGAAAGCAGTTTCACCAGAGCATCATCAGCCGCCTTGTTCGCGTACTCTCCGATGACATCTACCAAAAAAGGGTCTCTTGTAACTTTCTTGACAGGTATCTGGTCATCCTCTGAGCAGATAATCTCTGCGATGAACGGAATTGCCGGAGATCCTAATCTTTGCAGTTGGACTCGCGCGCTTGAAGGATCTTTATGGAATAGCTCCGCTGCTTGTGCCACGCGAAGCTTGAGATCGACTTGCACTCCGGGGGCCTTGGCCTGAGAAGCCTCTCCACGTATCCACCCTGCGAGCCCGATGACGCTCAGGCACATCAACAAAAACAAATGGGACGATAACTTTCTCATACTGATTACTGCTCTCTTCGTTTCAATATCTCCTCCACAGCCTTGATCGCTTCAGGAGTGGGTTTATCGGGTAACTTCCCGGCGGCTTTTTCAGCGGCTTCAGACGCCTTTTCGCCCAGGCCGAAATACTCGGTAATGTTGCGACCGGGTCCATATTCACCCTTAGGATCACCGGGGCTTGGCCTCATTGCAAGATCAACCGCCTCTGTAGTGTGTCCTCCCAGCTCGTGGGCCATGACCCTTGCAGGGTCTTTGCCCATATCACTGGAATTGGACGGATCAATGGTGACAGTGATAGCGGGGCCAGGTTTCTTGTCTCCGACCGCTTCCACATATAGAATCTTCTGACTATCTACAGTGGCATACGGAATTGTGGTGACTCCCCCGGTTACTTTTACCTCGCCTCCTATTTTATATTCTCCCATTTTGGGAGGGTTAAGCTCCTTCCTTTCCAAATCACCTTTACCGAGCGCAATCCTGAACGGAACCTTATCAAGATGTTCTATCACCTTTTTCCCAGCCTCGGTCATATAGTAACGAGCTAGGTTCTTCACAGTGAACTCCCGGTCCTTCTTGCTGATACCTTGGGCTAGCAGAAGATCTGCACCATCAGGGTCCACAAATTTGAGAGGATTATTGCGGACATAAGCATAAAGATTGATTCGCTGCGGATCAATCAGTCTAGCCCTCTTCATCGTGATCGGGTCAACGCTGGTGAACCTTCCTTGTGCCGACGAGTAATATCTTGCAAGGAAGTAGTCGAGCCCCGACTCACTATCTCTTTCTTTTTGGGTTAAGAACGCGCAGTGAAACTTTCCAACCCCAACGCCGTGTGCAAGTTGTCAAAGATCAGGGC
>JBASRN010000183.1:0-8439 GCA_049273855.1 Blastocatellia bacterium | reverse complement strand
CATCACGTGCGCCCGGTTATAGATCGCGTTTTTGGATTCGAGGAAGCGCGGAAGGCCTTCGAATACATGGCCAGCGGCTCTCACTTCGGTAAGATCTGCATCAAGTTCTAACCATACATGCGTTCAGAGGAATCGCGTTGCCTGTCTCGGAATTGAAGAAAAGCGCTTTCTCGAGATCGAACTGAATCCATGCCTGGCTTTCCATCTCGGCTCGGAAGTCCGCCGGCGCGCGCGCAATTAGCTTTTGGCTGCTTACCCTCAAGAATACGAAAGTTTCATTTCCCATAAGCTCAGTCACGTAAACCTCGGCGGGAAGCCATCGGTCACGCTTCTCGTTCGAGACGTGTATGTGTTCCGGTCTGATCCCAAGCGTAACCCGCTGATGGATGCCTAACCTGCCGGGCTGAAACTCCCATAGACCAATATTGACGCCGCCGGCCTCGAGCAGCAACGCGTCTTCCTCGATGCGGATATTGAGGAAGTTCATGCTTGGGCTGCCGACGAACTCCGCCACGAAACAATTCGCCGGCTGGTTATAGACATTCATTGGCGTGTCGAACTGCTGTAGCCTTCCCGCTCGCAGAACCGCGACTCGGTGTGCCAGCGTCATCGCTTCCGCCTGGTCGTGAGTGACGTAGATCGTCGTGGTGCCCAGATCGCGCTGAAGGCGCTTCAGCTCACCGCGCATCTGAACGCGCAGTTTCGCGTCGAGGTTTGAGAGCGGTTCGTCCATCAGATAAACGCGGGGCTCGCGGACGATTGCCCGTGCCAGCGCGACACGCTGACGTTCGCCGCCCGACAGCTCGCGCGGCTTGCGCGATGTCAACGCGCTGATCTCCAGAATCCCCGCAACCCGGCTGACCCGCGCAGCGATCTCGGCCGGCGGGGTTTTTCGCACTACGAGCGGGTAAGCGATGTTGTCGGCGACGGTCATATGCGGATAAAGCGCGTAGTTCTGAAAGACCATGGCCACGTCGCGGTATTGTGTCGGAATGTCGTTCACTCGCTGGTCGCCGATGAAGATGTTCCCTGACGTCGGGTCTTCAAGTCCAGCCAGCATCCTGAGTATGGTGGTCTTTCCGCACCCCGAAGGCCCAAGAAGCACCGCGAACTCGCCTTCTGAGACGGAGAGATCGAACTGATCGACGACCACGGACGCGCCGAACAACTTGGTCACGTTTTCGAACCGGACATTCATCCACCAACCCCTAACCGAAGCCCCCTATCCTTTCACCGCTCCCAGCGAGAGCCCTCTTACCAGATACCGTTGCACCGCAAGCGCAAACACGAGTATCGGCAGCATCGCGACGACTCCCGCCGCGCTCATCACTCCCCATTGGATCTCGTACTGAGTCACGCGACCCGCGATTCCGACCGGCAGCGTCATTGCCGCATCGGTCTGCGTAAGCACCAGCGCAAGCAGAAACTCATTCCACGAGACGATCAAACAGAAAACCGCTGTCGCCGCCAGCCCCGGCGCTGCGAGCGGCAGTATTACCCTTACCAGCGCGCCAAGCCGAGTGTCGCCATCTACCATTGCGGCTTCCTCCAGTTCGCGCGGCAGTTCCTTGAAGAACCCCCGCATCATCCACACCACGAACGGAAGATTCAGCGCCGTATAAACGATGACCAGCGAGCTTATCGTGTTGATCAATCGGAGGTCGCGCATCATCAAGAACAGCGGAACGGCGGTGACTATCGGGGGGAACATCCGGGTCGACAGTATCCAGAGCGAGAGCCTGCGGCCAAGCTGGCCCCGCAACCGAAACCGCGAGAGGCCGTACGCCGCCATCGTGCCGAGGACCATCGCGCACGCTGTGGAAAGCGTTGCCACCATCGCGCTGGTGATCAGATATCTGCCAAACGAGCGAGTGGAGAACGCATCGTAGTAGTGCGCCATCGTCGGCGTGAAATTGAACCATTTGGGCGGCGACGCGAATTGATCCACTTCGGTCTTGAGCGAGATCGTCAACATCCAGTAGACCGGCACAACTGCGGCAATCACCGCTCCAATCAGCAGCCCGTACTTCATCCACCGCGCGATCATTCGCCGGCGCGTTGTGCGACGATCGTAAGCCCTCACGCGACCTCCTGGCCTTGAAGCAGCTTGATGTAGCCGATGCTGATGACGTTGGTCAGCGCCAGCAGCACGAACGACATCGCCGCGGCATAGCCGAAATCAAAAAAGCGAAACGCCGCGCGGTAGATGTACAGGCTGACCGTCTCGGTCGCAAACCCCGGCCCCCCTTCAGTCAGGATGAATATCTGATCGAAGACCCGCAGCAAGTCCATCGTGCGCAGCAACAGCGCAACCAGAATCGCAGGCTTAAGGAGAGGATACGAGACATGTCGAAACGTCTGCCACTTGCTGGCACCGTCGATCTTCGCGGCTTCATAGGGTTCTTGCGGTATGGCCTGAAGCCCCGCAAGGAGCACAAGAAACATGAACGGCGTCCATTGCCAAATATCGACCGCGATGACCGACGCGAGCGCAAGTTTTGGCGAAGCGGTCCACGTCAACGCTTCAGTATTCACGCCAAGGCTCTTGAGTGTGCCGTTGATCGCGCCAAAGTCCGCATTGAGCATAAGGCGCCAGACTACTCCGACCACGACCGGAGGGATCATCATCGGGATCAACAGCGCCGCTCGAAACATCGAGCGCCCGCGCACAGAGCGGTCGAGCAGCACGGCGAGACCAAGCCCGAGCAAGAACTCAAACGTCAGCGCTACAACTGCATAGATTACCGTGTGCCCCAGCGCCGAAAGAAAGAAGCCGTCGGCCGCCAGTCTGGTGAGATTTCCGAGCGACCATTGAGCGGCTTCGCCCGTGCCCGTCTGAAAGCCAACTTTGATCGAGTACAACAGAGGATAGATCGACAGCGCGAGCAGGACCATCACTGTCGGCGCAATGAGCAAATATGGGAGGGCCCGATCTCGCAAAACGGAAAACGTGTGATTGCGGTGTTCAGACTTCGGACTTGGAATGATAGAACGACCCGTCTGGTTCATAGGCCTCTCGGGCGATAGCAAAATACTCCACGTCAGTGTTGTAGTAGCGCGCATCCTTCTCGTACTGCAAACCGAGTTTCTCAAGCACTCGCTGCGAGGCGATGTTTGTACCAGACTGCCCACACGCTGAAGCCGTACTGCCTGCCATGCTCGATGATGAAGTTCAATCTCTCAGCGGTGTGCTCTCGGGGCGCGGGCTTGCCGTCACCGATGTAGCGCATCACCTGCGGGTCGCTGTTGATCGCAGCCGGTGCGTCAAGGTCGTCAAGTGTGAACGGCCGGAGAATCAATCGCTTAGTGTCGACGATGTGCATACCTTGTCCGAGGTAGCGTAGGTTCTAGCAGGTGGCACTGTCCTTATAGCTGACACGGTTCTTGCTAGCCCCCTAACGACAATCCACGGGTTAAAATCTACGCTACTGCCCGCGCGCAACGATCTTCGCGATCTCTGAGTTGGCCCGGTTCATCGCTTCTGCTGGAGTAAGCTCGCGGCCGTTTGCCCGCGACAAGAAAATTCCAAACACGTTTTCAATCTCGGTCCACATCGGCGTGCGAGGTCGTGGGCGCGAAGTCTCAAGCGAGCGCAACTGGGCCGGGTAGGCCGGAAACCGCGCCAGGAGTTCCGAGTCGGTGAAGACCGAACGTCGGGTCGGCGGGTTGCCGGCGAGCGCGGACTTCTTCATCTGCTGCGCCGCAGTCGCCCAGAGCAAAAAGTCCATCGCGCCCTCAACGTTCCTCGAAGCACGCGGGATGGCGATCAGCCAGTTACCAATCTCTGCCTGGCCCGGACGCTGCGCGCCGGGCATCGTTGCGAAAGCCATTTTGCCGGCGACTTTTGATTTCGCCGGGTCGCTGAACGCGCCGATCCACGCGGGCCAGTTGATCGACATAGCAGCCGTTCCTTGAAGCAAGTGCGCTGACACTTCCGTAGCGTTGAAGCTGGCGTATCCAGGCGGCGAGCGCTTTCCAAGCTCGAGCATGAAGCGCAGCGCGTTGATTCCCTCCGTACTGTTCACAGTGGGGTTGCCGCTCGAGTCAAACATCTCCGCGCCGAACGCCCAGAAGATCGGCATGAAATCGGCCACCGCCGAGTTGCCTCGCGCCGCGCGCATCACGTAGCCGCGAACTGAGCCGCCGCCGGGCGCGCCGTTCTTCTCTCGTTCATCGATCATAATCGCGGCAGCCAGCACATCGTCCCACGTCGCGGGCTGGTTGAGGTTGTGCTTCTTGAACAGGTCGCTGCGATAGAAAAACAATTGCGAGTTGCCAACGTAAGGAAGCGCTAAAAGCGAGCCCGTTTCGTAAGGATGCCGGCACAGCGCGATCGATGATTCGACGAAGTCCGCATCCGGCCCGTTCCGTCCGCGTTTCTCAAGCAGCGGACCAAGATCGCTGAGAAGCTGCTCGGTCGCGAACCGCGGGAACCACGGGTCGTCGAGCATTATCAAGTCGTATGCGGCGGTTCCGGTCTTTAAGTCAATCAGCTCTTTGGAAAACAGATCATCGTACGGGAACTCCGAGATGTTAACGCGGACGCCGGTTTGAGCTTCGTAATCGTGTGCGGCTTGCTTGAGCGCATCGCCTTCCACGCCCGCGTTGACCGCAAGGCTTAGCTCAACGGAGCCTGTCGGTCGCGAGTCCTTACAAGCTGAAAGCGACGCCCCGGCAGACGCCGTGAGTAAAATCAATGTCGCTGCTAACAGATGGTTCGGGAGATGAATTCGGGAGCGAGGCTTCATGACCGGACGCATTGTACAGGCACGCGCGCGAAGCGAGCAATTGGGGTCTCGTCCTTAGTCCTCAGTCCTTAGTCATCAGTCCTCAGTCCCTGGTCCTCGATCGCGTCCACTATTCGATGCGCGGCGTTCCCGTCCCACAGTTCTGGCACCCGAGCCGTCTGCGCGGGATGATCGAGCGCGTCAATAGCCTCGAGTTTGATTCGCTCGGGGTCGTTGCCGACAACTCGATTTGTCCCTTCGGTGACGGTGATCGGGCGCTCGGTGTTGTCCCTAAGTGTCAGACAGGGAATTCCAAGCACGGTGGTTTCTTCCTGGACGCCGCCGCTGTCGGTGAGCACCAGTCTGCTGTTTCTGTAGAGCTGAAGGAAGTCGAGATAGCCGAGGGGCTCGGTGAGAAGCACTCGCGGTTGGCTTTTCAGTTTCGCTTCGAGACCGAACTCCCCGATGCGGGCGCGCGTCCGTGGGTGGACGGCGAAGACCAGCGGCAGGCGCTCGGCGATCGCATTGGTCGCATCGAGTATGCCCTCCAATGTGTGCTTGTTGTCAACGTTCGACGGCCTGTGCAGAGTCATCACGCAAAACTGCCCTGGCTGGAGCGTAAGGCGCTCCAGCACCGTGGAGGTGCGCGCCCGTTCGAGGTTCCGGTGCAGCGTATCGATCATGACATTACCGACGAAGCGAATCTTCTCAGGCGAGAGGCCCTCTCGTAGAAGGTTCTCGCCGGCGTCGCGCGAGGGCGTCAACAGCAAATCCGCAAGCGCATCGGTGACAACTCGATTGATCTCTTCAGGCATCGTGCGGTCGCGGCTGCGAAGCCCCGCCTCGACGTGCGCCACTCGCACCAGCAGCTTCGACGCGACGATTGTTGCGGCCATTGTCGAGTTGACATCACCCACAACCACAACCCAATCGGGCTTGAAGTCTTGCAGCACAGGTTCGAGGGCAAGCATCATTCGCGCGGTCTGTTCGGCGTGACTGGAGGACCCGACTCCGAGATTGACGTCCGGGCGCGGGATCTCCAGGTCATCGAAGAACGACTCGCTCATCGAGTCGTCGTAGTGCTGGCCGGTATGAACAAGGAGGTGGGTAATTCGACCGGAGCGCCGCCCCATCTCTGCGACGATCGGAGCTATCTTCATGAAGTTGGGTCGCGCGCCGACGACGTTAACTATGCGAAGCATCTTTCCAGCTCTAACCTTGCAGCGTCGCGCGGTCCAATCTTTGAGTCACTTTGTTGTTTGACGAGGCCATAGCGACTGAAACTGAGGAGGAAGTCTACCGTCCGGTGAGACTATCGCACAAGGAAGCGAAGCCTGTAAGCGAATCCCTCACGCCACCCGATATGCTCAGCGACAAGGCGGTTCATAAGCTTCAGTGGGCTCAGGCATTGACCTCCGGGGCAGCGAAACCTAGAATGCCTTTGCTGGTGGAAGCCGCGCTTGTTAAGGGTCTGACAAGGCGTCCGGTGGTGGAAGGAATCTTCATCTGGAGGAACCGTTGATGAAATCGACTCGTGCCGTTGTCCTCGGAGCCCTGCTGTGTTTTGGAGCCGCGTTGGTCTGCTCGGCCGGCGCAAGCGCCAGCAGCCCAGCCCCGCTGACCTTCAACAAAGATGTCGCCCCCATTCTCTACAAGAACTGCGTAGGCTGTCACCGGCCGGGCGAGATCGCGCCGATGTCGCTGATCAGCTTCAAGGAAGTCAGACCGTGGGCTAAGGCCATTCGCGAAAAGGTCGCGACTCGCGAGATGCCTCCGTGGCATGCCGATCAGAACTACGGCAAGTGGGAGAACGATCGACGCCTAACACAGAAGGAGATCGACACAGTAGTCGCGTGGATCGACGGTGGAGCCGCGGAAGGGAAGGCCAAGGACCTGCCGCCGGCGCCAAAGCTTGCTAGCGGATGGCAGATCGGCGAGCCCGACATCGTCTTTCAGATGCCCACCGAGTTCACCGTGCCTGCTGAAGGGAGCGTGGCTTATCAGCACTTCACTGTGCCGACCAACTTCAAGGAAGACCGGTACGTTCAAGCTCTCGAAGCGCGCGCTGGTAATCTTTCAGTTGTACATCACATCGTGATGTATGTCCGAGAGCCGGGGGAGCAGGCCCGCCGCCGCGGACAGCAGTTCAATATCGGAGACGGCATCCTGGGCGCGCTTTCGCCCGGGCAGACTCCATTCATCGCCAAGCCCGGACAGGCGAAGCTTATCAAGGCTGGATCGCAACTGGTCTTCCAGATGCACTATACGCCAAACGGAGAAGTAGCAAAGGACCGTTCGATGGTCGGATTGATCTTCGCGAAGGGCCCGGTCGAAAAGATCGTGAATACAAAAGCAGCATTCGACGTGAGATTTGTGATCCCCCCCGGCGCCTCCAACTACGAGATCAAGGCCGTGTACGAGTTCGAGCAGGACTCGCACATAATCAGCTTGATGCCGCACATGCACCTTAGAGGGAAGGACATCATTTATCGCGCAGTGTATCCGGACGGGAGATCGGAGATTCTGTTGGCGGTGCCGCGATACAACTTCAACTGGCAGGTGTACTACTATCCGGTCCAGCCGCTGCCTGCTCCGAAAGGGACGCGGATCGAAGCCGTTGCCCACTACGACAACTCGGTAAAGAACACGCGCAACCCTGACCCTTCGAAGGAAGTGAGATTCGGAGAGCAGACCTGGGATGAGATGATGAACGCGTTCTTCGATTTCACCGTGGATAATCAGAAACTGGGTGGAGAGCGCGCGGCTACTGGCGCCGGGCAAAAATAATTGCGGGTTTCTGATGACTGTTGGGAAACGAAGAAGGCCACTCGCAAGGGTGGCCTTCTTCGATTATGCGATTGCAGTTTGAGACTTCGGGTTACTTTACATCGAACGATCCGGTGAGCGCCGCGGTACCCCAGTGGATCTTGATCGCGGCCTTTCCTTTGTTGTCGGCCAGCGTGATCGTCAATTGCTCGGCGGAGTCCGCGACCTTCTCAGTCTTCAAAGGAAGCTCGGCGATGAAACCGTCCGTCAGCGGAGGTGCGCCCCATACGCCGGTCTTTGGGTGGAAGGCGAGGGTCCAGCTATCGGCGCCAGTCTTCTTGGCCCACAAGGAGTACTTCCCGGCTTTCAGTTCTTTGCCTGCGACGACGAGATCTCCGGCCGTCTCGATGCTTGTGGACATGTTCATTCCGAGCCGCCAGACCATGCCCGGCTGGACCATCGAGAAAATGTCGCGCCCTTTTAGGCTCGGCCGCCCGTAGTCAATCGCGACAGCCTTCCCTTTGATAGTTGCTTCAGCCTTGCCACGAGCGGCACTCATTTGGGCCGCTGCGACGGCGACAAGTGCGCAGAGCGTTGCTGCGCAGAGAGCGAGCTTTCTGAAATTCATTCTTGAGATCCTTTCGACTAAGTTTGCTTGGCACTGTCGGAATGTTATCCGGGAAAGTCTGCGCCGGGCAAGCTGCAGCGTGCCTGGGTAGTGGTGCAATAGCGTGTTGAGAAGAGTCTCGCCACTAAGTCACCAACGACACGAAGCTCCACAAAGCTTTTCTTTGTGCGGCTTTGTGTCTTAGTGTCTTCGTGGCAGGAGAGGCGGCACCAGGCATCAACACATTACTACCCCACTACCGGTGCGGACACCCGGGGCGGACGGGATCGATTGCCACGGGGCTGCCTCCCGTTCTGGTTTTTGGCGGCAGACTTAAGG
>JBASRN010000169.1:0-2786 GCA_049273855.1 Blastocatellia bacterium | reverse complement strand
CCTGCACGCTGAGTTTTCGATCGGACATACTGACGCGCATGAGCCCCACAACTCCAATCCGCAATCCGAAATCCGCAATCCGCAATCTGTTGCTCCGCGTTCGGCATTCCGAGGAGGCCGCGCCGCCCGCTTATGCGCGCGAGGACTTGCTGGCAAAACGGTTTCGCCCGACCAAGGTCCTTCCTTATCAGCAATCCGCGCCGTTCATAAGCAATCTTTCACTGGCGATCTTCTCAGGGGTGCTTCTGGTGTTCGCGTTTCCTGAATGGAACCTGTGGTCACTGGGCTGGGTCGGAACCGCGCCGCTGATAATGGCTGTGGTGCGCGAGCGTCGGTTTTGGAGATCGCTGCTTCTCGGGAGCATGACCGGCACAGTCTTCTATGCTGGTTCATCGCAGTGGGTTATGCACTCGATGCACAACTACGGCGGGATCCCGATGTGGTTGTGCTTCATCATCCTGACGATATTTTCGGCGACGCTCGGTGTGTTCACCGGGTTGTTTGCTGCGGTGCTGGCAGCGACCGTAAAGCGGTTTGGCGGATGGGCGATGCTTTTCGCGCCGATTATCTGGGCGGCGAGCGAGTGGGCTCGGCTGGAAGCGAGCGGCGTAGGCTGGAACGCGCTTGGCTACTCGCAAGCGTTTCAGCCGGCGGTTGTCCAGACGGCGCGATGGGGTGGCGTCTATCTGGTCAGCGCTGTAATGGTAGCCGCGAGCACTGCGCTCGTCTTTGCAGTGGTCTATCTCGAACAACGACGGGGAATCGTGGTGTTGACCGTGGCCGGCGCTGTTGCCACCGCCGTGGTGCTCTACGGAGAATCATTGAGGCCCGCGAGCGACGAACCCGGGTCGATCTACGTGGCCGCTATCCAGCCAAACATACCGATCGACGGGCCGTGGGGTGATCCGAGGTTCGTTGAGCAAATGTATTTGCGGTTGATCTCGTTGTCCGGGCGCGCGCTTCAAGACTACAAAAGTGAGTCGAGGTCGGCGAACAATAAGAACAGCGAAGCTGGGGCTCCCGCGAGTGCCGGAGATAGTAACGGAGAAGGCGTCGGACTGGTTATCTGGCCCGAGTCGCCGATGGGCTTCGAATACGATCGCGATAAAGCGCTTCAGCAGCAGCTTGGCGAGTTCACTCGCCGAAACAAGGTCCACCTGTTGATCAACAGTTGGGGATACCCCGACGGATCGAGTGGGGATCAACCAAGCGAAGCGCAATACAACAGTGCAGTGCTGATCTCGCCTGCGGGCGAGAAAGCTGATCAGTACGACAAGGTGGCGCTCGTCCCGTTTGGCGAGTTTGTTCCAGCCCGGGGTTGGATTCCTTTCATGGACCGAATCCCGGCGCTGGTTGCGGACATCGTTCCGGGCAACCAGCCGAAGCTGATTGATGCCGCTGGGGCGCGGCTTGGAACATCGATCTGTTTTGAAGTCACGCGCCCGGACCTCGCGCGCCGGATGCGTCTGGAAGGCGCAACCGCGTTGGTGCAGATATCAAACGAGCTATGGTTTGGCGCTTCTTCGGAGCCGAGACAGATGTTGGCGGAAGCGGTCTTTCGTGCGGTTGAGAACGGCGTCGATCTGGTCCGCGTGACTAATTCGGGGTTGTCGGCTCGAATAAACTCCTACGGAATAGTAAGCGGAGAAACACCGTTGCTTGAAAGTGCGACTCGCGTATGGAAGATCAAGTCGATTGAGGATGCGCGCTCGGGCGAGATTACTTTCTACACGCGCCGAGGCGACGTGTTTGCCATCGCTTGTGCAATTGTGACCCTGCTCTTGCTTGCCGCTTCACTCGTACCCATGAAATGGAGGAAAGAGAGTGACCATCGCGCCGAGTATTGAAAAAGTCTTCTTTTCCTCCCAACTCTACCCCGGTACGATGCGGCAAAATCGGTCGGCACTGGGGCTTGAAGCCACGAAGACGCACCGGGTCAACTAATGCCGGACTCTCTACGTTTCGCGCTGATTCGTGGCAGCAAGGACGGCTATCTCTATCAGTTAGCCCCACAGGTGAGCGGGTTCGGGTTATTGACATGATGGCCCGGGCCCCTCCTTCAGCACGACGCCCGCCTCCCAGATCACTTCATAATTCTTGCGCCGGTCGCGGGCGCCGGGTTAATATGAAGTGCGTGCCAAGCCCAGCAAGGAGCATCCAATGCGGTTCAAAACAAAGATAGCCATCGTCGTCTTCTCGACGGTTATCGCTTTTTACGCGATTGTCGGCAGCTTTATGTCGAAGTCCGGGGAAGTCGTTGCGCGCGGCAGCCAGTACGGACAGCTCCAGATCTTCGACGAAGTTCTGAGCCATATCATTCGCGACTATGTAGACCAGCCAGACCTCGAGAAAGTGAGAATCGGGAGTCTCCGCGGGCTTGCCGAGGGTCTCGATCCCTACAGCGCTTATCTCTCGACCGAGCAGGTGAAACAGTATGATCCAAAGCTGAACCGCGGTGAGACTGGATTGATCCTGTCGAAAGTAGGCGGTTACGCCTACATCGTGTCTGTGCTAAAAGGCTCGCCAGCTGAACAAGCAGGAGCTCGCGCGGGCGATTTCATCGAGTACGTTGGCAAGGTTCCGTCGCGCGACCTGAGCCTTTACGACATCGAACAGATCCTCGGCGGTCAGCCTGGAACAACCGTGGAAGTCCGAATACTCCATCAGGGCGATTCACGCAAGATTACCTTGGCTCGCGCAAGGCTTATTCAGCCGGCGATCGAAGCGCGAATCGAAGAGGCGACCATCGGTTATCTGAAAGTCACCAGTCTCGCCGAAGGTAAGGC
>JBASRN010000167.1:0-55046 GCA_049273855.1 Blastocatellia bacterium | reverse complement strand
GCTGCACTACCCGAGCGCTGAGGAGCAGATGGAAGAAGCCACGTTGAAGAAGAAGAAGCTTTTCCTAAAGGACCAGATGGAAATGATCCTGCGACGCTACAAGGAACAGCAGGCTACGAGCCACTGATCGCACGCGAACGACAGCGGGCTCGACTCATTGTAACGCGTCAACAAACACATACCGGCGGTTGCTCACGATCGGACAGTATTGGCTCATCTCGCGCCCGCTGGTTCTGATCGACCGAGTGACCGCGTTTTGTTTTGACTCGCCCGAAGTTGCAAGAGCGATTATCCGTGGCGCCTGAGCAGTAAATCGAGAATCAAGAGTGTGAAGTCCAAGATCGCATGGCAAAGGAGGGCTTACCATTTATCATTGTGTTTCTTGTGCCGGCTGCGATCTTCAGCGTTCTCGGCTGGTGGGCTGCAGCGGGTGTGTGCGTGGCGCTTGTCGGGTTCATGGGGTTCTTCTTTCGCGATCCCGAACGCCATTGCCCCAACGACGACAGCTTGATTGTGTCCCCAGCGGATGGACGTGTCGTTGTAGTAGCTAGGGTTGAGCCCGGCTCGGAGAATTCTGCAACTCAGATTTCGATTTTCCTCTCGCCGCTTGACGTCCACATCAACCGCTCTCCGATTGCCGGCGAGATCACCGATGTATTATACAAACCGGGCGCCTTTCACGTGGCGTCTCGCGACATTGCCTCGGTCGAGAACGAACAGAACATAGTGACCATTCGCGGGCGGAGATTGACGATAGTGTTTCGACAAATCGCCGGGGTGCTCGCGCGCCGGATCGTGCTATGGAAGAAGAAGGGCGATCTTGTGGCAATGGGCGAGCGAGTCGGTTTGATGAAGTTCAGCTCGCGAATGGACGTGCTGATGCCGGGCGAAGTCGAGGTACTGGTGCACAAAGGCGAGCGCGTGACTGGCGGCATCACTGTGCTCGGAAGGCTCCGGTGAATGTCCAAGCGCCGCTCAATGATCACTGCTCTTTTGAAACAGCGCGCCTCCGCCGGCGTGTAAAAACTTGGGCGAGTTTCGCCGCCGCGGACAAATTGGTCGAAGTAGTTGTCGGGGCGCGCGTTGTGCTAGAATTCCCGTGGTTGCGAACGCCCCAATGTACATTACCGGCTCGAAGCAAGCCTGCCTTCAAGCTGAGATCAATCATATGGCTGAATTTGTTTGCCGAGTGGGCACACCGACCGGAGAGGTCGTTACCCGCATGATCGAAGCCAACGCCGAGCGCGACCTTCGCTCCAAGCTCGAGCGCGAAGGATTTCGCGTGTTCTCGATTTCGTCCTCGGGTGGCGCGAACGTGCGCCGGGCGTTCGGCGGCGAGCGGGCTCACAAGATCAAAACCGAAGCCTTTCTGCTCTTCAACCAGCAGCTGTCGGCGCTGCTTCGCGCGGGGCTTCCAATCCTGCAGGCAATCGGCATACTGCGCAAGCGGGTTGCAGACGACCGGCTCCGGCTCATCCTGGAAGACGTCGAGGCAAAGATTCGATCGGGCCTTGCACTCTCGCAAGCGTTTGGCGCGCAGGGGGATTCGTTCCCTCGCATTTACATCGCCTCGATCCTCGCGGGCGAGCGATCGGGCTCGCTCGACGAGGTGCTGACGCGCTACGTCACTTATCAGAAGACGATCAGCGCCGCGCGCCGCAAGATCAAAAAGTCACTGGCCTACCCGGCGGTTCTTGTGGGTGCTTCGATAGTCCTTGTGATGGTTCTGTCAACGTATGTGATACCGCAATTCATGCAGTTATATGAAGGGGTCGGCGCGTCGCAGTTGCCCGGAATAACACTCGCCGTGGTGGGCACTGCCGACTTCATACGCAGCAACCTGATGTGGATAATCCCCACGTTCCTCGGCGGCGTCATCTTCCTTTTCGTATGGCGGCGCACACCGGCGGGAAGACTGACGATCGATCGATGGATACTGAAGACGCCTGTGGCCGGCGAAACCGTCCGTCAGTTGACCCTGGCACAATTCACCAGAAGCCTCGCCACGCTGCTGGCCGGAGGCATCACGCTGCCTGAATCAGTCGAGATCGCGAGCGAGTCGATCACGAACCGTGCCCTGCGCCTTGCAAGCCAAAATGTTCTGGTAAACATCCGCGAAGGCCGGCCGTTTACCGATAGTCTCGAGGCTTCGGGTTGGGTTTCCGAGCTTGCAATCGATATGATCGGCGTGGGAGAACGCTCCGGCGCCTTGCGCGAGATGCTCGATGAGGTCGCAAACTTCTATGATTCGGAGATCGACGTGCGGTTGAACACGATCACGACCTTTATCGAACCGATAATCCTCGCCTTTATGGGAAGTCTGGTGATGACGATCCTGCTTGCGATGTATCTGCCCCTGTTCAATATGATCGGGAATATGGGCCAGGGTGGAGCCGGAATACGCTGACCTGAATGGAGCGCTAATGTCGGAAGGAATCGAACAACAAGAACTACCGCAACCGTCGGCGGCGGTTGTGACGCCGCCTACGCCAGCGCGCGCGCCGTCGGAGATGGGTCAGGAGGAGATCGCAGCGCGCGAGAAGGCTCGGCGATACCGGTTGAAGTTTATAGACCTCAGGACGGAGGAGCCGGCCTACGACCTGATTCACGAGTTGCCGGTCGAGCTGATGGTAAGGCACAGCTTCGTTCCGATGAGGCGCGATGGAGATACGCTTTATGTAGCGATGGCGGACCCTGGGAACTTCGATGTGATCGATGAGATCGAGGCTCAACTCAGAGTCCAACTGAAGACCTCCGTTGCCACGCAAACCTCGGTCGAGGAGGCCCTCAAGCGAGGCGACACCGCCGCGCGCATATTGCAAGACGCGACCGCGGGATTCCGCTCAGATCGAATGGCGCTTGTACGTGAAACCGATCAGGGCGAAGAGATGCTGGATCTCGAGCGTCTGACCGGCGACGAAGAAATGTCGCCGATCATCAAACTGGTTTACACGGTGGTTTTGAATGCGCTCGAGCGACGCGCGTCGGACATTCACATCGAGACCCGTGACTCGGACGTCGTGGTTAAGTATCGCATCGACGGCGCGCTGTATCGCGCGGCTGATCCCATCGACATCTCGCATCATCAGACGATCGTCCAGCGCATCAAGGTGATGTCGGAGCTGGACATAGCCGAGCGTCGCGTGCCGCAGGACGGGCGCTTTAGAATAATGATACGGGGCCGCAAAATCGACTTTCGCGTTTCGATCATGCCAGCCATCCACGGCGAAAATGTCGTGATCCGTATTCTCGACAAGGAGCAAATCAACGAATCGTTCAAAGAGTTGAATCTCGACGTTGTTGGCTTCGCTCCGCAGGACCTGAAAAAGTTCCGCAAGTTTATTGCCGAGCCCTACGGAATGGTGCTGGTTACCGGACCAACCGGATCTGGTAAGACCACCACGCTGTACGCCGCGCTCAATGAGATCAAGAACGACGAAGACAAGATCATCACCATCGAAGACCCGGTCGAGTATCAGCTCCACGGAATCACTCAAATCCCGGTAAACGAGAAGAAGGGGCTGACATTCGCGCGCGGTTTGCGCAGCATCTTGCGCCACGATCCGGACAAGATAATGGTCGGCGAAATCCGCGACTCTGAGACTGCGCAGATCGCGATCCAATCTGCGCTGACCGGACACCTTGTCTTCACCACGGTTCACGCAAATAACGTGATCGATGTGATCGGGCGATTCCTGAACATGGGGGTCGAGCCTTACAACTTTGTGTCGTCGTTGAACTGCGTACTGGCCCAACGGCTGGTGCGAATGCTTTGCACGCACTGCAAGCGCCAATACCAGCCTGCGGATCAGGAACTGACCGAATCCGGCTTGAACCCGGATAAGTACCGAGGCCAGGTCTTCTACGCTTCGGTGGGGTGTGAAGTATGCAACTCGACAGGTTATCGCGGCAGGACGGCGATACACGAGTTGCTCGACGTGACAGATAACATTCGCGAGATCGTGCTGGAGAGGCGGCCGGGCTCGGAGGTTCGACGTGCGGCGCGCGCTGAAGGGCTGACATCGCTGCGCGAGTCCGCGCTTGCAAAGATCTTTCTCGGTGTGACGACGCTTCACGAGATCAATCGCGTTACATTTGTTGAGTAGTCCGCAGCCAGTAGCCCGCAGCTTGCGATCCGGACCTTATGAAGAGCGAAGGGGCTACGGACGAATCCTGTGTTTATTTTGAAACCGAAGCGTGCTAGAGTGGTTTAACCAAGCAGGCATTTCGAGAAAAAGATTCTTTGACGGGTCTGCAACGGGCTCGGTCTAGTAAGGCGATAATCGGTAAAACGAGAAGCTGTGGAATCTTTTCGAGGCGTGCTTTCCCCGGTGGGAGAATTCAATAGTGAGGTCTCATGCAATGGCAAAGAGGATGCTGAGGGCACAACAGTCGATGGCTTTGGCGCTGGCGCTTCTTCTATGCACGCCGGTGGCCGGCTTTGCCGCCGATGGCAAGAAGCACTTCAAGGAAGGCCTCAAGTATGAAGAGAACCGCCAGTGGGACAAAGCCGCCCAGCAGTTTGCGCTTGCAGTCTCCGAGAAACCGTCCAACATCGAGTACCAGCTTCATCTTCAGCGCGCGCTGGTAAGCGCGGCGCTAATGTTGATCGAGCGCGGCGACAGTCTCGCGGAGAAGAAGGATTACAACGCGGCGTACACCGCGTACCGGCAAGCCTTCGCCTTCGATCCGACCAACGAGCTTGCATTGATAAAGATGCGCCGGATGCTCGAGGTTCAGGGACTGCCCATCGACGACCTTCCAAAGAGCGGCGACCCTGCCGGACCCAAGAACCGACCGGAGAGCAAAGACCCTAACGTGAAGGCATTGTACTCGAGCTCCATGGGAGGAAGGCCTGCCAGCCCGGTGCGAATACAGATGCCGACGATCCCCGGCCGAAGGTTTAGCAAGACCGATGTCATCTACCGCGACACTAACCTGCTGACTGCAATCGAGCAACTGGCTCAGATGATGAAACTGAATGTTGTCCCTGACCAGAGTGTCAACGCTCAGTTGAAACAGATGAGAACATCCGTTGAGCTTCGCGACGTGACTTACCCGCGAGCGCTCGAAATGCTGCTCAAGACGAACAACCTGATGTATGCGCAGATCGATACGCGCACGATCGTGATTGCAAGCGACAACCCGCAATCGCGCATGAAGTACGAGCCGCTCGCGGTGCGCACGTTCTACATCAAGAACGCGGACATTGATCAGATCAAGGCCGGATTAAGCGGGGCGCTTCCTCAAACCAAGAACGTGACTGCGGTAAAACAACTCAGCGCGTTGATCGTGCGTGACAGTCCGGCAAACCTCGAGATGGTCGAGCAGATGATCAACTCGCTGGACAAGAGCAAGGCCGAGGTGTTGATCGACATCCAAATCTATGAGGTCTCGCGCGCCAACCTGCTTCAGATTGGGAACCAGTTCAATACGACGGCGAGTACCACTAAGGGCGGCTTGCTGGTTCCGGGGCTAAACCAGCTTGGTGGTATCGGAACCGACATCGTCGGCGGAACCCGACTGTTGAGCGGAGCATTTGGCATCGGCCTCGGCCTTCCGACGAGCGCCCTCAGCGTCTTTCAGGATAAAGGGAAATCCAAGCTCCTGGCCTCGACTCAAGTGCACGTGATTGACGGCGAGGCGCACGCCATACGAATAGGCCAGAGGGTGCCCATTCGAACCGCGACGCTGCCGACCTTCGGGACGACGCCAACAGGAGGAACCGGAACAGGGACGGGGACCCCTACGGGCGGAAATATTGCCGGCTTCGGCATAGACCAAATTCAATATGAGAGTGTCGGTCTGAATATAGATATGACCCCGACCGTATTCGAGGATGACGTTCAGATGAAGATGAAGATAGAGACGTCATCTATTGACGGTTCCTCGGGCGGGCTCACGCCAACCTTTAACCAGCGCACTATGTCTTCAATCGCGCGCGTCAAGGATGGGCAGACCTCGATGATCGCCGGCGTCAGCCAGAACATCGAGTCAAAGAACACTAAGGGCCTTCCTCTGATTGGACTGATCCCCATCTTGGGGCGATTCTTTTCAACGCCGGAGACAAAGGACTCACAAACCGATGTCGTCATCACCGTGACGCCTCATATTCTGCGGCGTGCCGACATAGTTGAAGAGGATCACCTTGCGAAGTGGGCTGGTGACGCTAATAATTCAAGCAATCAGTTGAAGATCGATCAGATTCTTTATCTGGCCGATCTGCAAGATTCGCAGGACAACCCGGTAGCGGCTGCTGGCGCGGAGCCAGCCAGTCCCGTGACCGAGCCCAAGCCGGCCCCTGCCTCGCAATCGAGTATCGTAACAACCAGATCGGAGCCGCCCGGCGTTGTAGTGCAGCCGTTGCCCACCCAGCCGACAAGACCGAACATTATCAAGACAACGGTGGACAGGCCCGGCGTTCAAAGCCTCAATGAGAACAAGAAGGCCGGAAAGCTGGACGACGACGATGAGGACGATGACGACGACGAGGATGACGACGATGTTTCGGCGAACCAGTCCGCTAGTCCGCTGATGGTTTATGTCCGCCCAACAACGTCGGTGGCGACCAAGGGCCAGGACCTCTACGTAGCCATATTTGTAAACGGCAACGGCGAGATGTCGTCGGCGCACGTATCGCTGAACTACGATCCAAACCTGCTCGAAGTGAAGGGGGTGCGAGACAGCGGTATGCTGAGCGCCGGAGCCCGAGCCGAGCTTCAATTCGCGGCCGAGGGCGGCTCCATAAACATTCAAATGGACAGACCGCAAGGAGTAGGCGCTGTGCCCGCTCGCGGTCAGTTGTGCTTGATCGTGTTTGCAGTCAAAGCGCCTGGCCAATCACCCCTGTTGTTGAACGAGCAATCGACGTACTTCCGGACCACGACCGGCCAGAACCTTCCGATCAAGGTACAGTCGTCACAAGTCGAGATCCGCTGAAATCGTCTGTCGATTGAAACGAAGCATGTTCAGATTTTGGATCTTGTATTTGGGAGGCCGGATCGGCAGATCTGCAGAAGGGACTAGCCGGATGCTCTCGATCCAGAATCCAAAACCCGGAATCCGTAGTCATTCGGGCTTCACCCTCCTCGAGCTGATCATCGTCATTACAATTCTCTCCGTGCTCACCGCGGCCGCAGTGCCGATGGTGCGGAACTCGGTTAGGCGTGAGCGCGAGATGGAGTTGAGGTTGGCGCTGCGCCAGCTTCGCCAGGCGATCGATCGCTACAAGAAGTACCACGATGACTCGAATGGGACTGCGATACCGCTGGAATGGAAAACACCGACCGGTTATCCCAAGGAACTCAAAGTGCTGGTCGAAGGCTTTATCCCGGCTAACACTGTAGGACTGAGCGGCAACCGCGTCCGGTTCTTGCGCCGGCTGCCGATCGATCCGATCACCGGCAGCGCCCAATGGGGTCAGAGATCTTACAAGGATGCGCCCGATTCAACCTCCTGGGGCGAAGAAGACGTGTTCGATGTTTATTCCAAGAGTGACGGGGTTGCGTTGAACGGGACGAAGTATAAGGATTGGTGAGAGGATTATTGATAGCTGATGAGCGATGGCTGATGAGTGATAAGCGAAAGAACCATGATAAGCAAGCGTCAATTTGGATTCGTTGATCAGAGCCGGCGGCGTGAACCGAGTCCTCCGCTCGTCACTCATCACTCATCGCTCATCACTGCTCGCGGTTTCACGCTGCTCGAGTTGGTGATGGTTATGACCATCATCGTTATCCTTGCGGCGGTGGCGGTTACTTCGTATCAACACATCCAACTCAAAGCGCGAGAGACGATCCTGCAACACAACGTCAACGAGATGCGAAAACTTATCGACCAGTACGCGGCCGATCGGGAGAAGCTCCCGTCGTCCCTTGACGATCTGGTGAGTGCCGGATATATGCACGACATCCCTGTGGATCCAACGACGGGCGAGAAGGACTGGGTGGTTGACATGGGCGAAGATACGATCTCGCGCGACGGCGGCACCGGAGTGATCGACGTTCATAGCAACTCTTCTGGGCAGGGAAGCGATGGCCGGCCTTATCGGGAATACTAACCAGAATGTCAGCCTTACAGAAATACTTGCTTGCGCCGCGAGCGCCAAACACGACCGCCGGGTTCACTGACGACAACTTCGCGGTAGTCGAGCTAAGTCGAGGGCGCGGAGGGTTCTCGCTCGCGTCGAGCGCCGTAACCGAGTTGCGGCCTGGCCTGATTAGCCCATCCTTCGACGAGCCGAATATTCAAAGCCCCGATGAGCTGGCTGAGCTAATCACTCAGACGGCCGAAGCTGCGGGGCTTGCGAACACGAAACGCTGGTCGGTGGCGCTACCGGATGCCGCCGCTCGAACCCTGGTGGTCACGCTCGAAGAAACGACTTACAACTCGCGCGAGTTGAGCGAGATACTCGGTTGGAAAATCGAGCGATTGATCGCGGCGCCTTTGAGCGAATTGCGTATCTCTCGTCAACGGATAAGCTCCGCAGCGCAACAGTCGCGCTACCTGGTGACGGTAGCAAGCCATCACGTGCTGACGCAGTACGAGTCCCTGTTCGCCGGCCTTGGTTGGAATGTAGGGATGCTCCTGCCACGTCATCTAGGCGAAGTGCAATGGTTGATGTGGGACGATGCGCCTGGCGACAAGATCCTGGTATCCGGGAACCGGAGCGGGTTTACCTCGGTGATAGTTCGAAACGGGGAGCCAGTGCTCGTACGCACCTGCGTGTGTGATCGGCAGTCGCAGGCCGACGAGCTGCATCGTTTCGCGCTGTACTATCGCGATCGTTTGAATGCAGGCGGCGGAGCAGTACTGAGCAGGATCCTGGCAACGGGCGGCATTGACTTGGTCGAAGCGCGGCGCGCGGTGGCCGATGCAATCGACAACGAGCCGCTCGCGATTGACGCGGCCGAGTTTGGAGTCGATCTCGCCGGGGAAGCGATACGGTTTGACCAGCTGGCGGGGGCTGCGGGGCTTGCAACACTGGCCTGGCAGTAACAGGAAAACCGCAGAACTCGCAGCTTAGCCTCCTGAGCATTAGGTGTTTCTTCTTGTTCTTATTTGCTCTTCGGCTTTGCGTCCCACACGGTGATCGGCGGAGCCGGGTTGATCGAACCAGTCAAGGGAACACCGAACAACGTCAGGGAGAGTTGGAACTTCTTTTTCTTTACCAGGCCCACAACCAATCTAACCAGGACGGTTTCTCCTGGCGACAGTGCGTTGTCGCCGCCGGCGTCGATCGTCTGAAGGGCGCCCTCGGCTGGCCGCGAGCTCGGGTCACGAGTCAACAGGACGTTGCCGCGATTCAGCTCGGCTATGCGAAGGAAGGGATTGACTATCGTCGCAGAGGCTCGGTTGGTCACCTTCAAATCAATGATCAACCGCAATGCGCCGCTCGATCCTTGGGGGGTATTGCTTGAGGACGTATCAGCCCAATTCTGGCCCACTTTCTCCGATGACACGAAGCTGATGTCGATCGCGGAGCCTACGTTGGCGCCAACAGTGAAATCAGAAAGGCCGTTCCCCACAAGAGTGTTTCCGACAGAGCCTTCGATGGCTAGAACACGAACCCGTGCACGCGTAGTAGCAACCGCGGGCAGGGTGATAGGAAACTCCTCCAACGCGCCAGGAAGGCCCATGGCCAAGTGGGCGAAACTCGCGCCGCCGTCGGTGGACAGCAGGAGTTCTTGTTGTACGGGGACGAACCCCGACCCCTTCGGAAGGGTCCAGGCAACGGTGTAGGCGTCGCCAGCAGCTAGTCGCTCGCTGCCGCCGGGCTTCGCTACAAAGATGTTCAGCAAGTTACCGCGCAGCGTGGGTGGCAATACGTGTTCGTTGTCCGCGCCGCCAACCGAGCCAGTGTTGTTGGAGTCTTCGTAGTCTTGCCACTTGCCGGTCCCGGTTGCGTAAGTGGCGACTGACCCGGGCCGGCCATCCAGGTCTAAACCCACCGCGTCATTCGCCGAAACGCGCAGTCTCCAGGCATTGCTCAAATCCTCGTCCTGAGTGATAACCGTCTCGCCTATCCAGGTGTCATCCTGGTACACAGACTTCTGCCAGCCTTCGCTTGCACCCACCGCGACCAGGTTTAGCTCGTCCGGATTTGTGCTGCGGCTCAGCGTCGCCCTCGCAGGCAACGAAGTGCTCATCGGCTTCGAGAACTGCAGGTGCAATTGCACCGGACCTTCTTCGATGCCCGGGAACCGAGTGTCAATCACCAGCTGTCTCGGGCCGTTCGTCGCCTCTTCCGGATCTGTCCAACGCGCTGAGTAGACGAGCTTCGAGAAAGACCCATCGGCCGAAAAGCTGTACGCCTTGACCGATTCGAGAATGGGAGGGCCAGCGGCCCATCGCAACACGGCAAGCGCGCCCGCCCAGTTCTCTCTATTGATCTCTAGGATGTCGCGTTCGGGCACGGTGAAGTCGCAGCAATTGGGCCGCATCTCAACCACAAACGCCGCCGCGACGCGATTGGTGCCGTACGCGTGGTCGGTCGACGTGCCGGTCGTCGCGTAAAGATCAATAGCTTGCTCGGGGTGGTAGATCGTATTGGTCACCGCTCGCATATCGTCGGACATTCGCTGAGCGAGTCTGGAGAGCGTCGAGGCATCCGGCGTCTCGTGTTGCTGGTAGCCCCAGGGATAGAGGATCACTTGCGAGTAATTGTGATAGTCGAGTTGCGCTCTGAAGCGGCGATTGGGATCGTCCATCAGACTCCTGATCGCCTTAACCTCGGGCTCGCTGGCCGAAGCGGGGCCGCGATAGATCTCGCTCACCGGGTTGTCGCTCGCACCAATGTCATCATTGATGCACTGATTGCCGGCCACGCAATAGTCCGTACACGGGTTGTCTTCCTCCAGCCGCCACTGGAACGGGTAGTTCCTATTCAAATCCACGCCAACAGTCGACAAGCAATTGCCGAAGGTGAATGGGCGTCTGTTCTTGCGCCAAAGTCTGGCTATGTCAAAGCTATCGTTGGGTGAGCCTTGACTGAAGGTCAGCCCGTCGGGATTCACTATCGGCACAACCCAAATCTGGAGATTATCCACCAGATGCTTGACGTGGTCATTGGCGGTGTAACCGGTGATCAACTGGTTCGCGAAGTAAACTGGGGACTCAACCGATATCCACTCTCGCGCGTGGTGACAACCGGTGATCAAGACGTCTGGCTTGCTCGGATCATCGATTGCCGCGCCGCGAGTTATCTTTAGCGCGAAAATCTCTCTCCCCTCGAAGCTTGTCCCCAGCTTTACGTATTGGGCGAGATCCGGGTGCGAGTCGGCTAACGCTTTGAACTCCGTTCGCGCCTCGTCATAGCTATGGAAGCCGCCATCTGCAAGCGTCGCCTGAATCGCGCCTTTCGTGCTAAGTGTCCTGCGCCCTGCATCAAAGCTCTTCCCATGAAAGAACTTCGGAGCTGCGTCGGCAAACTCCTCCGGGCGAAAGAACCCGGCCAGCTTGAACCCCCGGCCGGTGTACTCATCGCTGATATGCGAGTCAATTGATTCATCGGAGCCGTCTGACTGGAAGACATCCAGATAAGCCACCAGGGAGCCTTCCCTCATCAAGATGTTCTCGCGGTCGCCAAGCCATACAGCTCGGCCCGGGCCGGTTTGATGATCTGAGAGGTCGATGACGGCAATCCGAACCTGGGTTTGCGGCGCGGCGGCTGACTGGTAGTCGGGAGTGATCTCGCGCGCCAAACCATCGCCTTGTGCCCTGGCTTTCTGCCACTCGGCGATTGAGTCGTAGACCACGTCCACTCTAATGCCGGCGCTTCGCAGTCGCTCGATCAACCGTGGCGAAGCGGCTGCGACTGTTTGATTACCATCCGATGACCATACCGAAAGCTGCAGACGATGCTCGTTTGCAAGCCTCAGGATGCTTTCAGCTCGGACCCCAATGCGCGCGACTTGCGGGACCAGTTCGTTGCGGACAATCTTCGATTGCACCGTCCGATACTCGCTCCACGCTCGCGATCGGAGTTGTGGGGCGGGGTTTGCCAGCGCCGCTTCCCAAAGATCGAGCGTTCCCTTTTCGTCTAAACTGACAAGAGCCGCAAGCGCTATGTTGAACTCGTCAGCACGCGGCGACGTTAGATGTGTCTTGAGCGGTGATTGCGCATCGCGGACCGAACGAGCGGAGACTCGCCAGGACAAACCCGCGCTCGCCACGAGCAGTGCGAGGGGAGCCACTATCGCGATTGCGGTTGTCGCTGAGTTGCGAGGCGCGCGCCTGGTCATCTTCTCTTTCTCGTCCTCTTACTCGTTGGAATTCCTAAAAGAGTCATCACGCCGCCCGTCCGCCCGGTGGCGGCCTATAAAAGGATGATCAAAAGGGGGCTGATGGCGAGCTTACGACTGCCGGACGCCGGATTCATTTTCCCCCGGGGGGTCTTAAGGAAAGCTCGAGTATCTAGTGTTAAGGTCTCTTCCCGCGCCTCGCAGGCTTCTCCGCTTCAACCTTGTAGGCGTTCTTCACGCCCTCGAGAGCTTCCTTCACAATGGCCACTCGCTTGTCGGTCGGGGGCGCCTTGCTGACGAAGTCGGCGAGCGTGTTGGCGCCTTCTTGAATCTGCGCCTTCTCGGTCCCGGCGACCAGCGTCAGCCCGAGCCCGTACAACGCATCTATATTGACCGGATCGGCAGCGAGCACCGCCTTGTAAGCGGCGACAGCGTCATCCGTACGCCCCGCGCTGAAGTACAGGTCGCCTTTTTGCACTCCCCACTTGTACTTGTTGGTTGGGTCAAGCGATGCAGCCGTATCGAGGGACTTGACGGTAGAGTCCACGGTGTCGGCGGCACCGTAATGCTGAACAAGCAGCATCGCGTTCTTCGCCAGGATGTTGTAGTAGATTACAAGATCGTTATTGAGATTTGGATTGTTTTGCGGCGTGTCCGTGGAAGCTGCCTTGATGGCGGTATTGGCTGCAGCAACGGCCTTCTCAAAGTGAGGCTTGGCTTCTTCTCGCTTTTTCTGATTGAACAGATCGACGCCTATCTGGTAGTGAGCTTCGGCAAGATTGGCATTCGCCCTGTAAGAGAGGAGCAAAAAAGCTGTGTGTTTGCCAGGATCCACGGACGAGGCCTGTTCAAACTCGCTCAATGCAGCCTGATAGTTCGGCGGCGTCGCTTTGGTCAACTCGACACCCGTATTGTAATGGAGCCTGGCCTGATCGAAGTTTGCCTGCAGCGCCTCACTTTCCTTTCTCTGCTTCTCGAATTCCTTCTTGGCGGTTTCCATCTTGGCCCTATCAGCGCTCGAAATGGCCGGGGCTACCGGGTTGGCACTTGCGCCACCCCCACCCTTCTGCGCCGCCAGAACTTGCTCGAGTGTGATCGTCGAGCCGTCACCAGGCTCCACATTGATGTCCACTACCGGTGATTGTGTTATTCGGACCCCGGCGACCCAGGTCGGCGTGATATTTGGGGCGGATGCCACGAAGATGAAATGGCCCACGAGCGGGAGGCCAAGCATCACGTAGTGACCAGTTTTGTCGGCCTTCACCTGCCAACGGCCTTTGATGTCAGTGCGGTAGATGTCAATTACGGCGTTGGGCACGTTCTTCTTGATACCATTTTCATTAACCCTAACCGTCCCCTCGACCATTCCCGTCTGAGCCCATACGATAGTCGCTGAAATGAGGGCGAGCGCGAGCAGCGCGGTGGCTCGCTTTAAAATTGAAGTGTACATTGGTTTCCTCCATGGCCTCTTCGTGCAGGCGCAGCAACCCGTTAGAGAAAGATGGGATGCTGTAGCAAGCGCACCGGTTTGCATGAACCCATCAAAATCATCCGTTGCGATGCCCTGGCCGCTACTTAAATTCACTGCGTAGAGCAAGTCTATATCAGCACTTTAGCAGTGTCAACGCACGTTCGCTCGATGCGCGAAGCGATACTTCGATTGACAGGATCCGTGCGAGTAAGACAGAGTTAGAAGTCGCGAGCGGTCTCAATCTTTCTGATATCGCTATGGCGGGCATAGCTCAGTTGGTTAGAGCGCCAGGTTGTGGCCCTGGAGGTCGAGGGTTCGAGACCCTCTGCTCGCCTTGCCTACTCCCCGTCGCGTCAGTTTGACAATCCCACACGGCACCGCCTGGGCCATAAAACGAACTCAACCATCAGAACTGAAATCCCCCTTTGCGCCCGGTTCACGACTAAAGATTGCGGTTGTGCAGGGCCGTCGTTATGGACTATTATGCGTGCTTCGCTTTGCTATCGTTTAGGAAGGACGACGAGCGCAAACCGAAGTAGTCGGGTCAAAGTGGCCGCTCTGGATGCTCGACTGACTGGGCTGAGTCATAAGGCCGCAATCGTGACGCCGACTGGTTCGGGCTCTGTGTCAAAAGCTGAAACGGCGGGTTCGCGCGGTACTTGATCCTTAGGGTTCTATTCGCGCTATCTGGGGTAAACACTCAGGTTGAGGGGGAGTGCCGGTCTGGGTCGAATGGGGAATATCAATTGCTCTAACGGTCCGTACGCCTAAGTTTGGTGCTTTACCAGCCTCAACCGAACCGGGCTGCTTCAAAATCTCTCATTCTTTAAACTATGAAGCTCTCCAGCAAGCTAAGAATCTACTCCCGCGAGCTTATCTTTATGGCCAAGGGTCTCCGGTCAACGGATCATCCCATCCTGGCCCATGTGATACCTATTCGGCGGTGCAATCTGGCCTGCGCCTACTGCAATGAATATGATGATTACTCGAAGCCGGTGCCAACCGATGTAATGTTCCAGCGGCTGGACAAGCTGGCCGACTTGGGAACGACGGCGATCATCATCAGCGGCGGCGAACCGCTGATGCATCCAGACATCGAAGCGATCATTGGGAAGATCCGAAAGCGCGGTATGATTGCGTGCCTCATAACCAACGGGTATTTGCTTACTCAGGAGAAGATCAAGAGTCTCAACAAGGCGGGTCTGGAGTACATGCAAATAAGCATCGACAACGTCCAGCCCGATGATGTGTCGAAGAAGAGCCTGAAAGTACTGGACAGAAA
The DNA here is from genome assembly GCA_049273855.1 of Blastocatellia bacterium. GTDB lineage: Bacteria > Acidobacteriota > Blastocatellia > UBA7656 > UBA7656 > Onstottus_B. Next base: position 40,051 of record JBASRN010000167.1, on the reverse strand, counting down.
GCTTGAATGGCTGTCCCAGTTTGCGGAGTTTCGAGTCAACATTAATTCGGTGATTGGCGGTGGAATTAAAACACCTGAGGACGCGCTGACCGTCGGGCGGCGCGCGGTCAAGCTGGGGCTTTCGAGTTCGCTGGGCATCATCCACGATGGACTTGGTACGCTAAAGCCACTGAAGGGTGTTGAGCGAGACATCTACTTCAAGATGAAGGGTCTGGGAAAAAAGGGGCACACCAGGGTCAATCGGTTTCAGAAAAACCTTGTGGATGGCAAGCCCAACAACTGGCGCTGCCGAGCCGGGGCTCGATACCTCTACATCTGCGAAGACGGGCTTGTCCACTACTGTTCACAGCAGCGTGGCTATCCGGCGGTGCCGCTCGAAAGCTATACCGTGGAAGACATTCGTCGCGAATATCTGACCAAGAAGGCTTGCGCCGATTACTGTACTATCGCCTGCGTTCATCAGGTTGCGACCTTCGACAACTGGCGCGATCCCCAGACGCTGGGGGTCAAGGGCGCAGTTCAGCGTGAAGCGGTTCAGGCGATTCAGACCCTGTATCAAATCGAACAGACCGAATAACCGCTCAATGAGAGGTGCGACGACGAAAGCGCGTGCACATTGATAACAAGTGACCGCGAAGCCGGTGGGAATACTTTTTGAAGCTTCGCAGAAGACGACGAGGAGAGAAGAGAAATGCATAAGCCAACGAAGTATGTGGAGAAGGGATTGGCCGTTGCGGCTAACGTTGCGTGGCACATTTACGAGCCGCTCAATCGCATCAAGCAGAATCCGTCCTTCACGCCAAAGTGGTCAGAAAAGCCACTCCTTAAGTCCTATCAGAAAACAAAGCCGCCGCTTGGCTGGCCTCGCACGACCGATTCGCTGTGCCCGAAGTGTGTTCCTGAAATCCGCCAGCAGATTGTCGACGGTAAACTGCCGCACGAGATATTGCTCAATGAGAAGATTGGCGAGATTAAGGCCCAGATCATCGAGCGGGACGGCAAGATACTGATGGTCAAGGACTGCGAGAAACACGGCCACTTTGAAGACGTTATGTCGATCGACCCGGCGTTCTTCAAGCACCTCGAAGAAGTCTTCCCCGGCCGCGACATTCGCGCTCACAACGACGAGAAGCTTCACAACCATGGATCGAGCACCGTCAAGCACGGGCGCGGCTCGGTGCTCACCGTTGACCTGACCAATCGGTGCAATATGATGTGCGACCCATGCTTCATGGACGCAAATCAAGTCGGGTTCGTGCACGAACTGACCTGGGAAGACATCAAGACGCTTCTGGACAATGCCATCTCGATTAAGCCTCGCCGCCAGATGTCGGTTCAGTTTTCGGGCGGCGAACCGACGATGTCGCCGTACTTCCTTGACGCCGTGCGCTATGCGCGAAAGGTCGGATACAACAGCGTGCAAGCCGCGACCAACGGGATCGAGTTCGCCAAGAGTCCTGAGTTTTGCGCGCAGGCAGCCGAGGCAGGCCTGCGTTATGCGTATCTCCAGTTTGATGGAATCGGCAACGCCGCCAACGAGCATCGCAAGGTTGGAAACTTGTTCGACGTGAAGCTCCGGGCGATCGAGAATCTTCACAGCGCGGGCGTCGAGATCGTGCCGGTGACCACGATAATCAACGGCATTAACAACGAGCAGGTCGGACGTATCATCAAGTTCGCGCTCGACAACCCGAAGAAAATCTCTTTCCTGTCATTCCAGCCTGTTTCGTTCACCGGTCGCGACGAAGAGATAACCGACGATCGCCGGAACGCCCAGCGCTACACGCTTTCGCACATGGCGCACGACGTCAAGAATCAAACCGGCCTTGGCGAACCGAACCGCGACTGGTTCCCGATCTCGTTCATGGGGACCTTCTCGGATTGGGCCGACCTGGTGCACGGTCCCGAGGGCGACTGGGGTCAGTTGAATTGCGGATGCCATCCGAATTGCGGAATTGGAATGGCGCTGATGATAGACAAGGAGACGAAGGAGTCGGCGCCGGTTACCGCTTTCCTCGACGCCGAGCAGTTCGCCAAGGACCTGATGAAGGTCAACGATGCGGCCCGCGGAAAGAAGCTTTCGCTTTTGGGCGCGGGACTCGCATTGTTGCGAAACTACGATCCGTTCATGGCGCCTACTCACTTTCGGATCAAGGATCTAATCACAAAGTTCGACAAGTCGTTTGGCGCGTCGGGCAAGGACTACGGCAAGGTGTCGGGAGATAGAACGGTCGAAGACATCCAGAAGCGGCGCGCGGACCGATGGAACTTCCTGTTCATCGCGGGAATGTGGTTTCAGGACCTCTTCAACTACGACTTCCGGCGGACCGAGCAATGTATCATTCCGTACGCGACTCAGGAAGGCGAAATCTCGTTCTGCGCTTACAACACCGGTGTGGGCTGGCGCAATATTATCGAGAAGATGCACATGACTGCCACGCTCACCAAATGGTACGAAGAGAACGGACGTCACGAAATCTTCGCCGGAGGCAAGAGCGTCGCGCTCGACAGCACGGCTCACTCGTTGAAACTGGACGACGCCCTCGTGACCAACGAGATTCAGCACGACCTCGATAACCTTGGCATCGCCAAGAATGCTCGCGAAGAGAAAAAGCGCGCGCGCGCGATGAAGCTCAGCGAACAGGACAACGAGCGTATGGCGAAACTCTATCGCCAACACATCCTCAAAGAGCAGGCAACGCCCGACACGCGGATCGTCCAGCTCCAATTCAAGAAGGCGAAGCCAGAAAGCGCGCCCGCCGGATTTGGAGACTAGCTGCGGTTGATCGACCAATCCACAGGCCGTCGAAGCATTGAGCTCCGGCGGCCTTTTCCTTTTTGCTCGCCCGCTGGCCCGCTGCTGTTCGCCTTCGCTATACTAGCCGCTCGCCGCGAGAGCCTAACTCCCGACGCCGCATCCAGTGGCTAAGAGAATCCTTTACGAGGTGGAACCGTGCTGAGAAAACTTGTTGTCTCCGTCCTGATGCTCTCTCCGTCGATCGCTGGCTACGCTCTGCCTGATCAGGCCCCGCAGGAAGCACCCGCGCAGGAGGCGCAAAAGCAGGATACCCCGAAGAAGAACGAGCCCTGGGATGTCGAGGGTGATCACGGCCCATCCACCCTCGTCGAGTTCGACACCGACGAAGGCACATGGATGAGCTGCGATGTGTCACCCGACGCGGAATCGATCGTGTTCGATCTGCTCGGCGACGTCTACAAAATGTCTATCGGCGGCGGCAAAGCGGAGCTTCTCTCGGGTGGAGCGTCCTGGGAGTGCCAACCTCGTTTCAGCCCTGATGGAAAACTCATAGCCTTCACTTCTGACCGGGATGGCGGAGACAACATCTGGGTGATGGACGCGAACGGAAAGAATCGCAGACAAGTAACCAAGGAGAACTATCGTCTGGTGAATAGCCCGGCATGGACGCCTGACGGCCAGTACATCCTCGTGCGGAAACACTTTGTCGATCAGCGCTCGCTTGGGGCCGGAGAGATTTGGATGTACCACGTCAACGGCGGCGGCACAGGCGTTCAGTTGACCGAGAAGCCAAACTGGACCGCAAACGCGGGCGAACCGGCGATCGATCCGAAAGGCCGCTTCGTCTACTTCGTTCAGAGCACCGCGTTCGACTACAACAAAAATGTCTACGGGAGCATATACTGGATCGAGCGCTACGACACGACCAACGGGCGCCGCTCGATCTTCGTGCAAGGCTCCGGCGGGGCGATTCGCCCGCAGGTCTCACCCGATGGAAAGTTTCTCTCGTTTATTCGCCGCGATGGATTGAAGACCGTCCTGTTCCTCCGCGAGATTGAAAGCGGCCGGGAGTGGCCAATCTACGACAGCCTCTCGCGAGATCAGCAAGAGACATGGGCGGTGTTCGGAACTTATCCGGGCTACTCCTGGACGCCTGACGGCAACAGCATCATCATCACAGCCCAGGGGAAGTTTGTCCGAGTTCCTACGCGAACCAGACAAGCGCCCAGATGGATTCCCTTCACCGCGCACGTGTCGCAGAAAGTCGCCAACGCGGTTCGCTTCGAACAAAAAGTCGCGCCTGATCGCGATAGCGCAAGGCTCTTGCGATGGGCAAAAAGTGCGGGCGGCCGAATTATCTACAGCGCTCTCGGCAAGCTTTACGTCAAGCAGGGCGAAGCCGCTCCGACTCGACTGCTACGCACCGACTACCTCGAGTATGCGCCGAGCTTGAGCGCCGATGGCTCGAAGATAGCCTATGTCACCTGGTCCGACTTGGAAAAAGGCGCCGTGTGGGTCGCGAACGCCGACGGCTCAGCCGCGCGCAAGATCACCGCCATTGGCGATCAGTACGCCAACCCGGTCTTTTCGCCTGATGGAACCAAGGTCGCCTATCTGAAGGGGCGCGGAAGCGTCTACCGCGAGGAAGACCTCGCCAGCGAATCGAGCTTCGAGATTTACTGCTGGGATGGCTCCGCGCACCGCTACGTCATCGATGTGTTTAGCCGGGGCTCAAACGCGCGTATGCCCATTCTCAGCTTCGACCCGACAGGCGAGCGCATCTTCTTCATGGAGTCGAAGCCCATCGCGGGTAGCGTGAACACTTATCTCAGCAGCGTGAAGCTCACGGGTGACGACTACAAGCAGCACGTGGAATCAAAGTACGCGGCCGAAATGGTGCCCTCGCCTGATGGCCGATGGGTCGCGTTCAAAGAATTGCACAAGCTCTACGTCGCGCCATTTCCGCTTACGGGAAAGATGCTCAAGCTCTCGGCCACCGACACCATTGTTCCGGTGAAGCCCATCTTTACGAAGTCGGGCGACTGGCTCGCCTGGTCGCGCGACAGCAAGTTGGTCGAGTGGACGCTCGGCGAGGACTTCTACCAACAATCGCTTGAGAACGCCTTCAAGCAACTTGCCAAGGACGAGAAAGCGCCCGAGCCGAAAGCTACAAAGATCGGCGTCGAGTATGAAACAGCGAAGCCGCGCGGTCTGGTCGCGCTCACCAATGCTCGCATCATCACGATGAAAGACGACGAGGTCATCGAGCGGGGCAGCATCCTCATTGAGGACAATCGGATCAAGGCGGTCGGCGCCAGGATCGACATCCCATCGAACGCGCGCACCATCGACATGGCCGGGAGGACGATCATGCCGGGCCTCGTCGATGTGCACGCGCACATGGGCTACTTCGCGCTGGACATCGTTCCAGAGAAGCAGTGGCCCTACTATGCGAACCTTGCATACGGAGTGACGACAACCCACGACCCGTCGGCTTCCACGCAAACGGTCTTCGCTCAGTCGGAGATGGTAAAGGCCGGGGTTATGACCGGGCCGCGCATTTTCTCTACGGGTTTCGTCCTCTACGGAGCGGACAATACCGAAAAGGCGGTGATCAACAGCTACGACGACGCCAAGGCCCACCTTGAGCGACTGAAGGCGGCCGGCGCGTTCAGCGTCAAGAGCTACAACCAGCCACGTCGGAACCAGCGTCAGCAAGTGATAAAGGCGGCGCGCGAACTTCGGATGATGGTAGTCCCGGAAGGCGGTTCGACGTACTTCTACAATATGACCGAGGTGCTGGACGGACACACCGGCATTGAGCACGCGATCCCTGTCGCGCCGTTATATAAGGACGCGGTCACGCTGCTTGCAAGGAGCCAGACCGGCTACACGCCGACGTTGATCGTGGGCTACGGCGGAATCTGGGGAGAGAACTATTGGTATCAGCACTCGAACGTTTGGGAGAACGCGCACTTGATGCGCTTCACTCCGCGCAGCGCGATTGACGAGCGCTCGCGGCGGCGATTGATGGTTGCCGAAGACGACTTCTATCACCTCGAGCTTGCGAAGAGCGTCAAAGACGTCGTTCGCGCCGGAGGAAAAGTTCAGCTCGGTGCGCACGGCCAGCTTCAAGGATTGGGCGCTCACTGGGAGCTGTGGATGCTCGCGCAAGGCGGGCTCACTCCGCTCGAAGCGATCCGCTGCGCGACTCTTGCCGGAGCCCAGTATATCGGGTTGGAGAAGGAGATTGGGTCGCTTGAACCGGGCAAGCTCGCGGATTTGATTGTGATGGACAAGAGCCCGCTTGAGAACATCCGCAATTCCGAGAGCCTCCGCTTCGTGATGATCAACGGAGTGTTATACGATACGAGCAACATGGACGAAGTGCATCCTCAGCAGAAGCCGCGTAGCAAGTTCTTTTGGGAAAAATGATGATACGCCTCGAGTTACTCGAGCCCAGCAGTAGCACGAGCGACCAATCGGTCTGCCGTTCAACGGAAGAGCGTGACGCTGTCCGTCTTTGCGAAACATTGTCAAACTCAAAGGCGGCCCGAGAACGAAAATCACTTCGCCCCCTTGCGGAATCCTTTGTCTCGTACCTTGCCCCAACAGACCACGTTGGCGTTTCGAACAGCCCACGGGTAAGCTGGTAAGTGGATCGAGGAACCACGTGGGCCGCAACCCGAAACTGAGCAGGAACAAAATGCACAACCCCCGGACGACAAAAGCTCTCTTCCTGATTGCCATCATCGGTCTACTTTTGACCCCAAACGCAAGCGGGGCGCAGCGAACTCAACGCCCCAAGCCGCCGCCCAGGAAACCCGCACCAACGCGCGCACAACCCCTCGAGCAAACCGTTCAAAAACCCGAGCTCGTGGTTCAGAGCGGGCACTCCGACAACATACGAGCCATTGTCTTTAGCCCCGACGGCAAGACCGTGGCTTCGGCCAGCTCGGATAAGACCATATGTCTATGGGAGGCTCAGACCGGCCGCGTGCTTCGCGTTCTGGATATTCACGCGGATGGCATCACGTCCGTCGCCTTCAGCCCCGATGGCAAAACCATTGCTTCCGGGAGCCTGGACAAGAAGGTCGCGCTCTGCGATGTGAAGAGCGGACGCCTGATCCACTCGCTGGTCGATCATAGCGATGACGTCAATGCGGTTGCCTTCAGTCCGGACGGCAAGACGATCGCTTCCGGGAGCCGCGATCAGACCATCAACCTCTGGGACGTTGCTACTGGAGAAGTGATCCATACGCTTGAAGGGTCCGATTCTGAAGTTCGCACCGTCGCCTTCAGCCTCGACGGACAGATGTTGGCTTCGGGAAGCGCGGATAAGACCGTCCGGCTCTGGCGCGTCACTGACGGGCAGTTGATCCGCACTCTCCAGGGCCACTCCTCAGCCGTTCGTTCTGTTGCATTCAGTCCGGATGCGCAAACAGTCGCCTCGGCCGGCGATGACAACGCGATCAAGCTCTGGAACGTCGAAAGCGGCCTTTTGCTCCGCACTCTTGAGGGGCACACGGGGATTGTCACTTCTATCGTCTTCGGTCGGGACGGGAAGCTGCTCTTCTCCGGCAGCCATGATAAGACCGTAAGGATCTGGGACGTTCCGAGCGGCAGAACAGTTCGCACCATCAAGGGAGCAAGCACAACCATCACCTCTACCGCGCTAAGTCCTGACGGGAGCACGGTCGCAGCCGCGAGCTGGACGAAAATCCTGTTGTGGAACAGCGGCGACGGGAGTTGGATTCGAACGCTGGAAGGGCGCTTATCCACGATTCGCGCAGTGGCCATCGGGCCGGATGGGAAGACGCTGGCGACGGCAAACGAGAACAGCGTCAAGCTCTGGGACGGCGGCTCCGGCGGATTGATACAAACGCTGCGTGGGCATTCGTCCCAGGTCACTGCGGTAGCCTTTAGTCCGTCCGGAAAGATGCTGGCGTCGGCGAGCGCCGATAAATCTATCAAGCTCTGGGACCTTGCAACGAATAAGCCGATTCGGGACCTCACCGGTCATATTTCAAGTGTGACCGCGATCGCCTTTAGCCCTGACGGCAAGTTCGTGGCTTCCGGTAGCATCGACAGGACCGTCAGGTTATGGGACGTCCAGTCCGGCAAATCGCTGCGAACCTTGGAAGGCCATTTCAGTTTGATCAGCGCTGTAGCTTTCGCCCCGGACGGCAAGACCATCGCTTCCGGAGCCTACGACAACTCGATCAAAATTTGGGATGTCGCCATTGGCAAGGCGATCCATACACTCAACGGCCACACTAACGATGTGACCGGCATAGCATTCAGACCCGACGGGACAATGCTGGCTTCTTGCAGTCGCGACAAGACGGTCAGGCTCTGGGACCCCCAGACCGGCCAGCCGATTCGCACGCTTGAAGGCAACACTTCCGATGTTCTTTCAGTGGCGTTCAGCCCTGACGGAAAAGTGCTGGCGTCGGGAGGCTATGATAAGATCTTACGGCTCTGGGACGTGCAAAGCGGGCAAGTCACGCGCTCCCTCGAAGGTCATTCCGGGCCAGTTACCGCCGCTGTGTTTAGCCCGAATGGGAGATTCATTGTTTCAGGCGGCGAAGACGCGACCACCAGGATCTGGTCGCCCGTCAGGTCGCAGCCGCTGGTCACGCTGTTGAGTCTCAGCAATGCCGCCGACTGGCTGGTAATAAGTCCCGAAGGGCTATTTGACGGCTCACCCGATGGATGGAAAACGATCCTCTGGCGCTTTGCAGCCAACACATTCGACGTCGCGCCGGTCGAAGTTTTCTTCAACGAGTTCTACCATCCCGCGCTGCTCGCGGATTTGCTGGCAGGCAAGCGCCCGAAGGCGCCTCAAGACATCTCGCAGGTCGATCGCCGCCAGCCACAAGTTAAGCTCGCGTTGGTCGATGAGATCGCAAGAACCAGCCGAGAGATCGCCGCACGCCAGGTCAAGATAAGAGTCGAGGTGACCGAAGCGCTTGCCGACACAGCTCATCCGGCGGGCAGCGGCGCGCGCGACATCCGGCTGTTTAGAAACGGCTCGTTGCTAAAAGCCTGGCGAGGCGACGTGCTCGGCTCGCAGCGCAGCGTCATGTTTGAAGAGACCGTCTCCGTCGTCGCGGGGGAAAACCACTTTGTAGCCTATGCCTTCAACCGGGACAACATCAAGAGCGCCGACTTCTCGCTCTTGGTAAAAGGCAACGATCGTCTGAAACGCAAGGGCACTGCATATGTTCTGACAGTCGGCATCAATGAATACGCAAACTCGAGTTACAACCTGAGGTATGCGGTTGCCGACGCGCAGGCCTTTGGCGACACCGTGCTAAAGACGCAAACCAAACTTCGCAATTTTTCCCGGATCGAAGTCATCCCACTGTTGAATCAGGAAGCGACGCGGGCAAACATTCTTGCTGCGCTGGCCCGGCTCTCAGGAAGCGACAGTCAACCCTCGCCTAACCTGCCCACAGTCCTGAATCGAATAAAGCCTGCCGAACCCGAAGACGCGGTGATCGTTTACTTTGCCGGCCACGGCACGGCGCAGCAGGCACGATTTTATTTGATACCGCATGACCTTGGATACACCGGCCCGCAAGATGGTCTGGATGAGGCAGGGTTGAACAAGTTGCTGGCTCACAGCATCTCGGACCGCGAGCTCGAGCAGGCGTTCGAACCTGTAGACGCGGGATATATGCTGATGGTGATCGACGCCTGCAACAGCGGACAGGCTTTGGAGTCCGAGGAGAAGCGGCGCGGCCCGATGAACTCAAAGGGACTCGCGCAGCTTGCTTACGAGAAAGGAATCTACATTCTCACGGCTGCCCAGGGCTATCAAGCGGCGCTGGAAGCCGCCGAGCTGGGACACGGGTTCTTGACCTATGCGCTTGTCGAAGAGGGACTCAATACCGGGGTCGCCGATGACGATCAGGATGGAAGCGTGTTGGTGCGGGAATGGTTGGACTATGCGGTCGAGCGGGTGCCCGCTATGCAAACGGCGACTTTGCAGAGCACTCGCGGGTTGAAGATAGTCTTTGCCCAGGGAGAAGAGAAAGTTTCCGACCCCGCGCAACGAAGCGTACAACGCCCACGCGTTTTCTATCGCCGTGAGATCGAACCTCAGCCGTTGATCGTGGAGAAGGTGTCGGGGAAGAAATAAGTGACTTGAGCGAAGCCCGTAGCCTTCATCGCAGTTTCACGCAGTCTCTTCGGTTGTGCGTTCAAGTCCAGACCGCGGTAAAAGCCACTCGCATCCTCCCCGAACCTCCTCACGGAAGCGTCCAGCCTTCCCGCAGCCTTCGATAGCAAGCTTGCGAGTGAATCGTTTTCTGCGCGAATTACGTCCATAACTTGTGATGAAAAATCTCTGATGATGGAGGGAACGTATGGCTAAGTCGACCAAGTCCGCAAAGAAGAAACCAGCCAGGAAGAAGGTAGAGTCTAAGACTCCTCGACTCCGTAAGGCTGCTACATCTCGAGCGAGAACGCCGCCGGCTTCCACCGGAGCTCTTCGTTTAGCGAAGCCCCGGCCCGTTTCGGTGCGTTCGCTTAGGGCTAAGTCGGATACGTCCTTCACGGTTGCTGCAGGCGCGGAACCCGAGGTGCAGACCATCGTCTATATTCATGGGATCGGCAACAAGCCCCCGGCCGCCACCCTGAAATGTCAATGGGACCACGCGTTGTTTGGTGTTCAGTTGGGCGACCGGAGCCGCATGGCCTACTGGGTGAACAGAGATTATTACCCGACTCCTTCCAACGACACCTGCGCCACCGGAGACCTGGTTCAGATAGATGACGATGAAGCGTCCACCAGGGCGATAATGGCGCTCGCAGCGGGCAAGCCAACCGACGAGCGGACCGCAATCGAAAACGAGATAAAGTCGCTGACCGACGATAGCGCCCGGCGGAACTGGCTGCGCAAGCTCTCTGAAAAGATGACCAGCGTCGCGCTCGCCGATGAGAGTGCCGTGAGAGAACGGCACCTCAAGGCCACAGGCGTGAGCGCCAAGCTGATACCGCTACCGGCGTTTCTCAGGCGGCTCATAACACAGAAACTCACGCGCGCTTTTCTTCGTGACGTTAATGATTTCTTCTTCCATCCCGACAGACAGGAGGCGATGCAGCAAAGCCTGGTGGAACGCCTCAACGCGGGTGGCGGCCCTTTCATCTTGATCGCACACAGTCAGGGAACGATGATCGCTTACAATGTCCTGCGCCAGATATCGAAGAACGATTGCGATGTGAGGCTCTTCGTCACCATCGGCTCGCCGTTGGGCCTGACTGAAGTCAAGGATGTCTTCCGCACCTGGGTCCCAGGCGGAAAACTGCGCAAACCGGATTGCGTAACACGCTGGGTCAACGTGGCGGAGTGGCTTGATCCGGTAGCGGCCGATCACGATATTTCCAATGACTTCGCCGGACCGATCGAAAACTTCGATGGATTCCTGTTGAACCCCGACTCGCCCCGGCACCCGCACTCGGGCACAGGCTATCTGCGGAGCGAGCCGGTCAGAAGGGTGGTGAACGACGTTGCTGGAAATGCATTCGGTCAGGCCGTAGGAAAAGTCGTCATCACCAAGGACCTCACGGAGGATTTGGAGAATGGCTTCCGCGGCGAGCGGCACACAGCATTGATTCAACTCAAAACGCCGGGTAAACCCGGTCCGCTCGGACAGGAAACCCTCTCTGATGTCCGCAAGAAACTGACCGAGACTATTACGGAATTGGTAGCCGAGAGCGGCGACACCCCGGACGCTGCCGGCATTGACCCGCTCAAACGATTCGTTTCGGCAAAGCTCACTCGTCTCGAGATCGAAAAGCTGCGCACAAGATACAAGGACCTGCAGATTGAAAGAGTGTGGAGGGACGCGACGAAGAGGGCGCTTATCAACCAGTCCACACACACGATTCAGGCACGCCCAGCCAATCTGGGCTACGGAGCTTTGGGTAGAGACATCGGCTGGGCGGTGCTTGATACTGGCATACGGGCGGATCACCCGCACTTCAAGGAATTCAATAACATCGCGGACCAGTGGGACTGCACAAAGCGCGGCAAACCAGTCCAGGCAACAAAGAAAGAGAGCGATGCGCTCGACAAGAATGGCCATGGCACGCACGTCGCCGGAGTAATTGCCGGCCGGTTCGAACTCCCGGAGGAAAGAAAGGGTCCGGATATATTGTTCTCAGGCATAGCGCCGGAAACCAAACTCTACGGGTTCAAGGTCCTGGATGATCAGGGGATTGGGCAGGACTCGTACATACTCAAAGCCCTCGATCACATTGCGGATCTGAACGACGAGGCGGGGAAGCTGGTTATTCAAGGCGTCAACCTGAGCCTCGGCGGGGCCTTCGATCCGAGCGTTTACGGCTGCGGCCATACCCCGTTGTGTCAGGAACTGCGGCGCCTCTGGGGGCAGGGGGTGTTGGTCTGTCTCGCGGCCGGTAACGAAGGATATGCGCTGTTGCAGGCTGCGGAAGGGGAAGTCCCGGCAAACATGGATCTCTCGATCGGGGACCCGGCCAACCTCGATGAGGCGATAGCAGTCGGCTCGATCCACAAGTCGAACCCTCATACGTTCGGCGTCTCGTACTTCTCATCGAGAGGGCCGACCGCCGATGGCAGAAGAAAACCCGACCTGGTAGCGCCCGGCGAACGGATTCTCTCCGCTTACCATAAATTCAGCCGCCGTAACCCCGAAGGCCAAAGAACGGTGAGCGATCTCTATGTTGAGATGAGCGGAACAAGCATGGCTTGTCCCCATGTATCGGGGCTGCTGGCTGCGTTTCTGTCCGTGCGGCGTGAGTTCATCGGCTATCCGAACCGGGTCAAGACGATCCTGCTTGAAAACTGTACCGATCTCAGCCGCGATGTTTACATCCAGGGACGCGGTATGCCGAATCTGATTAAGATGCTGGCAAACAGTTAGGGCAGCGTATCGGGTGAAGCAAGGCGTGCGCTAATCGCCAGTCACTAATCTGACAGACCGGGTAGCGACCTTACTTCGGGGAAGTTTCTCTGGAATGTCTTTGCTTGCACAATTGGCACCAGCCTGGCGAATCACTGCTTTCTATTTGATTATCCTGATTCTCACCTCACTATCCGCAAAGCTGATCAGCGCGCTCTTGTCCGGTCATTCGTCTAAGGAGCGAGTTCGCTTTGTGATGTTGGCACCAACGCTTTCACTAACAACCTGGCGACGGAGGCGGCCGATAACCCGTTCCGACTTCCGGCGCTGGGGTTTGCGCGCGGTGTGGATTCTGCCCAGTCTTTTCGCCGGCTATCTAATCTTGCCCGCATTACTCTCTCGCACTCAACTATCCTGGTCCGGCAAGGCGTATCTGGCCGTCGTTCCATTCTGGCTGTTGACCGAGGCGATAGGTCTGGCCACCCAAATCATGGGAGCAATGATGGGCTTCCATGTTCCATCTTTGCATGAAGCTCCGTGGCGGTCCGAGAGTCTGGCACACTTCTGGGGGCGGCGATGGAACAGGCTCTATAGCGATTGGTTTCGTGAAACCTGCTTTGATCCATTTAACCATAAACCGATTCTCGCGTTGGCGGCGACTTTCATGGTATCAAGTCTGCTGCACGAGGCTTTGGTTAACATTCCGCTTCTGGCTGTCTACGGCACGAACTTGCTCGGTTCGATGCTGTTGTACTTTCTACTGCAGACAGCGGGAATCCTGGTTGAGAGGAAATGGCTGCGACGGCGGCAGCGGGCGAGAAGAGCTTTTCTATGGACGGTCGTTCTTGGGCCGGTCCCATTAGTACTGAATGAGGGGACGCTACGGATCTTTCATCTAGCGGGAGATTAGGCCCGCGCGGCTATGGGATCGCCAGGAGGTGGAACTCGGCCGAGGTCTTGAAGAAGGAAAGTGGTCAACCTCGACTCAACCTGCGAGCTCGTATGCTTTCTTGAGCCAGGCGTTGAGTTCGCGATCGACCTGGTCGGGCGTTTGCAATCGAACTTCGAGATGCCACCGATTAGCTGACACCTGTTCGCGTTTGATGACCCGGTCGCCTGCGAGATCCGAATCGGACTTGAGCGTCAGGATGAGGGTGGTCCTCCGAGTTGCTACGCCGGCGAAGGCAGTCTTACGGACGAGATGAATCGAGGTTTTCTTTGCTTCCTGGCGCACCGGACCAAGCTTGCGCGCCGCTTTTAGGATCTGTTCGTAGGTTGCTCGCACTGCGGGCTCGTTCTTGTCGAAGTGTTGCGCAACGCTGTGCGCGATTGATGGTGCAGCCATGATTTGCTCCTTAATTCGGTAAGATTCTACTTCAAGCGCGGTGGGCGGGCATAGCAGGCTGCGGAGAAGCCAAAAAGGGACGCGAGGTGGTAGAAATGCATTCGAGGACGACCGACGAGCTCACGATCGAGGTTATCTGCACCGAACTGCCAGGTATAAGGTTCGCCGATTACGAGCCGGTTTATCTCGGCATTCAAAAAGGCGTTGATGTTATTGAATCCGTTCCCGCCGACTCGAAACGCGTCGTGTTCAAACCAGTGTTCCAAATCGGCAAACAAGCGGACGGCTCGCCCAACTTTCTGGGGCCGTTCGCCCAAGGCACGCCTCAGCAAAGATTCTTTTATCTATCGTGGGGCGTTATGCATCAGGACCAGCGGTTCGAGATGTTCCGTCGAGCGAAGATACATTTGAGTCACCTTCGCTGGGAGCATGTCCAGAAAGCGATTTCTCGAGGAACAGCGCTGAAAGTCACGGTCAAAGCCACCGGTACGAAAGGCGACCCGGTGTGCGGCTCGGTCAAAGGGGCTAATATCGAGTGGAGGGTCTAGCGGGTCTCAGCCGGCGCCGTCCCACTCGATGATTTCAGGTTCCAAGTGTGTAACAAGCAATTCCCTTTTCAATGCAAGTGGGGTAGACTACCGCCCGGTCGCCGCAGGTTCAATGCTACCTACTTAGGAACCAAATGGTTTTTCCCGGGGGAGGTACTCAATGGACTTCCCGGTTTTGTCTCGTTACCGCATTGTCCGAAGACTTGGACCGGAATCGCTTGGACCGGTCTTTCTCGCGGAAGATACGCGGCTGGGCAGAAAGCTGGTTTTAAGAACTCTGCCGAGGGACTTGTTTCCAGACGACGCTCGGCTTCTTAGCTTTCTAAACGAGGGTCGCGCGCTTGCCTACCTAAACCACCCAAACATCGCTTTGGTCTATGACTTTGGATGGGAAGGAGACGTCTGCTATGTCGCGCGGGAGTTTGTTGAGGGCGAGTCCTTGGCTGATCTGCTTTCTAAACGCGAGGTTCGCCTCAAAGAGGCGTTCGCGTACATGTCTCAGGTGGCTCGCGCGCTTGCAGCCGCCCATCGTGCCGGCGTTGTCCATCGAAACATAAGGCCGGAAAACATAATCGTTCGGCCAGACGGCTTAGTAAAGGTCATCGCCTTCGGCGGGAGCCCGGTGCTTCGCCTACGAACGGTACCGAGCGAAACTGCGCGAGCGGCCTGGGTAGAGGCTGACAGTTCAATACAACATAAACTCAACTATATGTCTCCCGAAGAGCTCGAGGGTTTCGAAGTTGACGCCAGAACGGACGTGTTCAGCCTCGGCGCGGTGATGTATGAATTGTTCACCGGCGAAAAGCCGTTTGAGGGAAACACCATTCGCGACGTTGCCGTTTCCGTTTTGACAAAGACGCCAACACCTGCCACCAGCTTCTCGCCTAAGCTTCCTTCCGAAGCGGAACAGATAACCAACAAAGCGCTTGTTAAGGACAAAGGACAACGCTACCAAACGATGGATGAGCTTGCTGACGCTCTGAACCTTTTGCTGCTCCGCGAAACATCGACGTGGCCAACGGGTTGGAGGACTTGGACCGGGGTTCCAAGTACTGTGGCTCGTCCGCCGCGTATTGAGAAGGCCCCGGTTTCCTCAGGGAGCCGCGACCGAACACCGTCCCTGCCAATCGTATGCGATGAAAACGTTCAATTCACAGTCTATCGACCCGAGGTAATCCGGCCACGCGTGTGGTATGACCTGCTCGCCTTTGCACACTTGTCAAAGCGGAGACCCGACGCTCCGAACAATGAGCCGGACCCGGTAGAAGAAGTGAAGAGGCAGGCACAGCAGATTCTTGGGGATCGCGCGAAGGCTTACAAAGGTTCAACCCAGGACAGCCGCGCTGCGGTACCGCGCCAGGATGAGGTCAGCTTCGTGCCCGAGATAGAGGGGATCGAGTTCAACCCTCCCAGCCGAAGCTTTCGATGGGAAGAGACCGTGCATCGCGAAGACTTTCGCATGCGTGCCTCGCAATCAACCGACGGTCAAGTCATCAGGGGGCGGCTCACCGTGTGGCTGGGAACGAGAATATTGGCTGATGTTACGCTGGCTGTTAGGGTGGATGGCTCTGTGGAAGAACCGACCGTCAGCGCGTCTATTAATCCTATTCACGCGCGCCCGTATCGAAGAATATTCGCCTCATACTCGCGGAAGGATACTTCGATCGTCGAAGATTTCGAGCGGCACGCTCGCGTGCTTGGCGACGAATATTTGCGAGATCAGACCGCGCTTCGATCTGGTGAGGTGTGGAGCGCAAGGCTCGAGGAGATGATCCGAGTCGCGGATGTGTTTCAGTTGTTCTGGTCCACTAACTCGATGTATTCAGACTTCGTAAGACAGGAGTGGCAATATGCACTGTCGCTAAATCGGTCCAGCTTCGTGCGGCCGACCTACTGGCAAGAGCCGCTACCGAAGGACCCTGCAAGAGATCTTCCACCTGATGCACTGTTGCGACTGCACTTTCAGCGCATCGAACGCGGCCTCGCTGGATCTAAACCCGAAATACCTCGGTCGAGATCCGCGCCACAGCCAATGCGAGTCGACGAAAGTATGCTCGAGAGCCCGAGCGCGAGCGCGCCAAAACACTCGGGTTGGGTGAGTCAAAGCGAGGATTACTCGGAGGCAAGCGCGCCTCGGTCGTCCATGTGGTCCTACGCAGCTGCTTCCGTCGGCCTCGCGCTTTTGGTCTTGCTTCTAATCCTCATCTTGCGATTGGCCTCTTGCTGAACCCGGCAGATCTACTTTCTTATGGAAGCAGCGAGTATGACGACTCGTTCAGCTTGCTTAATGTGGAAGCCGGTTCCAGAGCGTGATCGTGGTTGTCCAACGCGCTGCTTCCGCAGTTCGAATGAATGCTTCAACGGGGGGCCTCAGGCCCCTCTCACTTCTAGCAGGGTGCTGAAAAAGCCAAAAGGGCCTCATCTTATAATCCCACCAACGCACGTTGGTGGGATTGCACCGGAATACTTGTGCATCATCGGTTTTTTCCGCGTCCTGGTAGGTCGGACGTACGCGGCATTATTGCGCCGGGCTTACCGCTCCTGGCTTCCTTGACCGACACTCCTCGAAGGTCTATAGAGCGTAAGCTATGAACTTCGAAACGCTCGCCCTGGAAGTCGATGGCTCGATCGGACGGCTTACCCTCAATCGTCCCGAGCGATTGAATGCCATGAGCCCAACCATGCTTCGCGAACTCGCGGAGGCGGCAAGATGGTTCAACGCGCAGCCCGAAGTCCGCGTCGTCATCGTGCGCGGAGCGGGCCGAGCCTTTAGCGCCGGCGCCGATCTCAAAGACTCTTCAAGAAGCGAAGCAGACGGATGGCTTGCCCGCCGCGAAGCCGCGCAAGCCGGATCGCGGATGATGGACGCCGTCGAAGCAATGAAGGCGACTACGATCGCCGCGGTTCACGGCTACGCGGTCGGCGGCGCGGTGCTCCTGGTGGCCGCCTGCGACTTGCGCGTGGCGGCAGAAGACGCCGTGTTCTCAATCCCAGAAGTTGAACTCGGCATTCCGTTGGCCTGGGGCGGCATACCTCGACTTGTGCGCGAGATCGGCCCCGCGATGACCAAAGAACTCGTGATCACCTGTCGCCAGTTCACCCCTCGAGAAGCAAAAGCGATGGGGTTTATCAACCGAGTGGTGCCGGCTGACGAACTCGAACAGCAAGCGGCGCGGCTTGCCGAAGAGATCGCCGCACTGCCCGCCGTCCCGGTCGCAATCACCAAGGAGCACGTCAACGCCGTGACTCGAGCGATGGCCGGTGGCAGCTCATACGCTGACGGCGACGTTCTGTTGAGCGCGTTCTCCTCCGCGGAATCGCTGCAGGCTCGAAAGGCTTACGTTGAGCGGCGTCTGAAACCGAAAGGCGAGGATTGATGCGCGGCACCGGCCGTGGCGAGTGATGAAGCTCGTCCGCCCCAGATCAACGCGGGTCGTGGAGCTTAACCGTCAATTCAACCGGTGAACTTGTATCCAGCCCTGTGGATGGTCACGATGTAACGCGGGTCGGCCGGGCTGTCCTCGATCTTCTGCCTTAGTTTGGCGATATGGGTGTCAACGGTTCGCGTCAGCGGAAAGCTTTCGTAGCCCCAGACGTGGTTGAGGAGCTGATCGCGAGTCAACACTTCGCTGCGATGCTCGATGAAGTATCTCATCAACCTGAACTCGCGGGGCGACAGTTCGATCTCGGCCTCACCTTTTATTGCGACGCTCTTCTTGAAGTCGAGCGTCACGTCGCCGAATCGGAAAACATCAGGCGGCTCGATCTGACTTGAAGTGCGGCGAAGGACAGCTTCGACGCGAGCGGCCAGTTCCATAAAGCTGAATGGCTTTGTGACGTAGTCGTCCGCGCCGATCTTCAAGCCGAGCACTTTATCAATCTCCTGCCCGCGCGCGGTGAGCATGATGATAGGAACGCGATTTCCGGCGCTCCTGAGTTGCTTGCAGACATCGAGACCGCTCATCTTTGGGAGCATCACGTCGAGAATGATCAAGTCGAAGCTGGTTTCCGACGCCAGCTTGAGGCCTTGCGCGCCGTCCCGGGCGAGCGAAACCGAGTGGCCCTCGTACTGGAAGCCGTCGCTCAACGCAACAGCCATTGCTTTATCGTCTTCGACAATCAATATCCTGGACATATTGACGACCCTCTTCAGGTGTTGTCTGCTTCCGTTCGCACCTGTGTGGCGCTTGCGACAGGAGCCTCACGAATCGAACCGCGCTCGGGTTCTGCCCTTATCGGCAGGCGAACGATAAACGTGCTTCCACAGCCCGGCTCGCTTTGCACCGTCACGTAGCCTCCGTGCGCTTCGACGACGTGCTTGACGATTGCCAGTCCCAGACCGCTTCCCTTGACGTCGTGCACAAGGCCGGTCCCGACGCGATGGAAGCGCTCGAAAATTCGCTCGTGCTCGTCACCGGGTATCCCGACGCCTCGATCCGCAACTGATATGGCGATCGATCTCTCCTCGCGCGCGAGCCGGACCTTTATCGACTTCGAGGAGCCGGAGTATTTCACAGCGTTGTCCAGCAGGTTCAACAGCGCCTGCGTGATTGCGTCGGCGTCGATTTCAAGCATGGGCAACGAACCGTTGGAAGCTTCGAAGTCGATAGCGAAGTCGCGCTGCTTGAGAGTTACTTCGAACATCTTCAACGTATCGGCGACAACCTCGCTGATGTCTGTTGGAAGAAACTGGTAGGACTTCTGTCCGGACTCGATTCTGGAAAAGTCGAGAATGTTGTTTATGATCTGGGTCAGGCGGCGGCTCTCGCTCTCGATGTACTCGCCGTACTCTCGCGCCTTGGCTTCATCCTTGACGCGGCCGAGCTTGAAGAACTCGCCGAACACGCGGATGGAAGCCAGCGGCGTGCGAAGCTCGTGTGACACGTTTGACACGAAGTCCGATTTCATCCGCGAAAGCTTCACCGCGCGCGAAGCCGTCCTGAGGGTCATCGCGATTCCGCCGATCAAAAACAGGGTCATCAATCCCCACAGCCAGAGATTGATCATGAAATTCCGGCGCGCCCACTGAGCTTCCGTCATTTGACGCAAACGAGCTATGAGGTGCCATCGCTGAAAAATGAAGTCAAACCCGACTCGAGCCTCGGCGGTTTCCTCGGTTACTTCGTTTGCGATGACCGGCTCACCCTCTTCGTCGTTCACCGCGACAATCAGATCCTGGTATTCGCTGGGGAAAAACTTCGGCGCGTGTCGTTGAATGGCCCAGGGAAGCAACTCGTCCAGGCAATACCTCTCATCCAGTGCCATGCCGGCGAGCGCGATTATCTTTTTCGACTCATCGATGACCGGTTTGACGATCAGCGGATGGTAAGGATCGCGGACGACCCCCATCGCGCTGGGACCTATCACCGCTTCCCCCCGAATGTAGAATGTATAAGGCGCACTGGCGACCTGAATAGCTCGCCACTCGGGCGCTTCAGAGTTCGTCTCCATCGCACCACTGACCGGATTGTAGAAAAGCACAACCGTGCGCGGTACGCCCTGGTATTCAGTCACAACTGTGGTGAAGTAGCGCCGCGCGCCCTTAAACTCCACGTGCTTGAAGTGTTCGGCGACTGCTGTTGTCGCTTTGAGGACCGCCTGCAGTTCTCTGTCGCCGGCGATGACGCCGCCGACCCTGCCGGTAATCGCAGTGGCCGGAACATTCAACACCCGTTCGGCGGCGCTTCGGTAAGAGCCGGTCACGTCTCGAGACACCGCAGCCAGATATTCCCGCATCACTTCCTTGCGATAGGCGGGCAGCGTTCTTTCCAGCGTGACCAGCGACCGGTACTGAAGGTAGACGATTGTCACCAGAGGGAACATGACTGCGAGCAAGCCAAGTAAGAGAGCGTGCTTCTTAATGAAAGCCCTGAGTTTGCGCATCGCGGCGGACTCCTCCCCCTGACTCAATATACAATAGCTGACGCGACCCTGCCGCTGGAGCGAGCAATCGGCTTCACAAATCTCTTACAAGTTTCACAAGTCTTGACATTGGCGAAGCTTCCCCGGTGTTTTTACTTTTGCGGCGTCTCGTGCAATCCTTCGCAGTAGAAATGCGGTTGGCACTAGATAAGGTTCGGTTGTTGATCGAGCGAAACGAGATGTTCCGCGACGCGCGCGGCATAGTCGTTGCGGTTTCCGGCGGTCCTGACTCAGTCGCATTGCTCGACCTTTTAAAGCAGGTCCTGGCAGATCTCCCGACGCCGCCACGACTCCACATAGCACATCTCAATCACAAGCTGCGAGGTCGCGAATCGGATGACGACGCCGAGTTCGTTCGGGCACTGGCTGAGCGGCTCGCGCTACCGGTTTCGATGGGTTCCGCCGAGGTCCGCGTCGAAGCTGAAGCCTCAAAGCGCGGGATCGAAGAAGTCGCGCGAGAGGCTCGATACAACTTCCTTCGCAAAGTGGCGGTTGAGCACGGCTGCGGTCACATAGCGGCGGGCCATACGATGAGCGATCAAGCCGAGACGTTTCTGATGCGGCTTGCGCGAGGCGCGGGGCTTCGCGGGCTCGCGGCTATGAGGCCGGTCAGTCCCGTTCCGGGTTTCGACGAGGAGTCAGGGGAGCGCGCCGAGTCGCTCGCCACTTCCCCCTCGCCGCTCCTTATCCGTCCGCTCCTCTGCCTGACCCGTGAAGAAGTGGAAGAGTACTGTCGCGAGCGTGCTCTTGAGTTTCGCGGCGACCCGAGCAACCTCGAGACCCACTACACGCGGAACAGGGTGCGCCTGGAAGTTTTACCCGTTCTTCGAAAGCTGAATCCGCGAATCGTCGAGGCCCTCGCTCGCGCCGCCGAGCTTGCAGCCGCCGATCAAGACGCGCTCGATCACGTTGCTTGTAAGATGCTCGATGAAGCTTGCGAGGTTTCAGAAGGACAGCAAAACCGGCACGGACAAAGGGCTGGTCACCAGGACCTGCACGGCGATCGTTCGGTATACCGGGTGGCGGCGCTGCTCGAACAACCTGACGGCTTGCGTCGAAGGATGATTATTGAAGCGATCACTCGCCACCGGATCCTCCAGCCCGAGCCCCGAGAGACTTCTTCCACTCAAATCGATTCTTCTCACGTCGCCGCCGTCGAAGCGCTGCTCGCGAACGACATGAGCGGCAAGAGCATTACACTGCCCGATGGGCTGGAAGCCTGGCGCGAGTTCGACAACCTTGTCATCACATCGTCAAAGAGTGACCCGGCGCTTCCCGCCTACGAGCTTGAGATCAGCGCCGAACGCCCGCTTGTCGAAGCCGGCGGGCTGCAGCTCAGCCTCGAGTGGCAAAGCAGCGCGGCGCTGGAAGGTGCGCTGGATCAGGCAAAGCGGCTGAAGCGGATGGTGGGAAGTGACTGGATGATGGCCGCGCTCGATCGGAGTTTGTTGCCCGGCCGTCTGATCGTAAGACCGCGCAGAAGAGGCGAGCGAGCCCACGTTATTGGTCAGCTCAAAACAAAGAAGTTGAAAAAGTTGATGATTGACCATAGAATCCCCCCAAGCCTTAGAGAACTCTGGCCTATTGTTTCGACCCCCGATGATCGATACGTCTGGTCCCCGGGATTGCCCCCCGGTTTGGAATTCGCCGCATCTGACGAGACCCGCGGCCTTGCTATCTTGCGGGCTTCAGGCGCGTGACTACTAACAGCGACCCGCGCTCGAGGAGCTATAATGGAAGAGAATGTCCGAATTGTGCGTTCCCAGGAAGAGATCAAGTCCAGAATAAGCGAGTTGGCCGGCGAGATTCGATCGAAAACTCCCGACGGGCTGACCGTAGTTGGAATCCTCGACGACGTATTCGTTTTCATGGCGGACTTGATACGCGAGCTGGATGTCCCAGTCAGTTGCTGCTTCATTCAAGTGACGCATCACCGGCACGGCGGGCAAACCGAGGTCATGTTCACAAGCGAGTTCGATCCGTGCGGTCGCGACATCCTGCTGGTTGGCGGGGTCGCCGCCACCGGTGTGACGCTCGATTACGTAGCTCGCCAGCTTTCCGCCCGCGCGGTGAAATCACTGCGCACTTGCGTGCTTGTAGATAAACCTGGCGACCGCCGCGTCGACTTGAAGCCTGACTTCGCGGCCTTTGAAACCAACGAGAAGTTTGTATTTGGCTACGGCCTTGGCATTCAGAACCAGTTTCGACACCTTCCGTATCTAGCTGTGATGGATGAGTGAGGGGAATTGCGGATTGCGCATTGGGGATTGCGGATTCTCATTAGCGGATAGCCACCGTCTTTCCCCAAATCCGCAATCCGCAATCCACAATCAAAAAGGGGCCGCGCGAACCGGTTGTTGCGCATCAAAGGGTGGTAAGCTAGAATTCGAACAGGTGTTACAGAGCGCGTTTTGAGCGGAGGTATCAAGTGAATTCAACTGTGCGGCAAATCATTTTCTGGGTCCTTATAATCGGCGGCGCGTTTCTACTCTACCAGGTGTTTTCGGGCAAAAGTCGCTCGACCGAAGTGACGCTCAGCTATTCGCAGCTTCTAGACAGGGTCACCGCGAAACCGTCGCAGGTGAAGAAAGCGGAACTCGAAGAAGGACGCGGAATCCGCGGCGAATTGACCAACAGCGAGAAGTTTACGACCGATCTTCCGAACGAGTTTGTGCAGGCCGACATCGCCAAGGCGCTCAAGGAAAACGGCGTCGATGTTTCCTTCAAGAGCACGTCGTCCAGCCAATGGCTGTTTGGCTTGATAAGCTACGCGCCGCTGCTGGTCTTCATCGGTCTGTGGATATTCATGATGCGGCAGATGCAGTCGGGCGGCAACAAAGCGCTTTCTTTCGGCAAGTCGCGGGCAAAGCTTCTAAGCAACCAGCAAAAGCGCGTCACCTTCAAGGATGTCGCGGGCGTCGAAGAAGCAAAGGAAGAACTGCAGGAGATCATCGAGTTCCTCAAAGAGCCGCAGAAGTTTCAAAAACTCGGCGGTCGCATTCCGAAAGGCGTGTTGATGATGGGCCCGCCCGGCACAGGCAAGACGCTTCTGGCTCGCGCGATCGCCGGCGAGGCTAACGTGCCGTTTTTCTCAATCTCGGGCTCTGATTTCGTCGAGATGTTTGTTGGCGTCGGCGCAAGCCGGGTTCGCGACCTCTTTGAGCAAGGCAAGAAGAACGCTCCCTGCATTATCTTCATCGACGAGATCGACGCGGTGGGACGACATCGAGGCGCGGGATTGGGCGGCGGTCACGACGAGCGCGAGCAGACCCTGAACCAACTGCTTGTGGAAATGGACGGATTCGAATCGAACGACGGAGTCATCCTGATAGCGTCGACTAATCGGCCAGACGTGCTTGACCCCGCGCTGCTGCGGCCCGGTCGCTTCGACCGTCGAGTCGTGGTGCAGCGGCCGGACGTAAAGGGCCGCGAGGGGATACTGGCGGTCCACACTCGCAAGATACCGCTTGGCGATGATGTAGACATAAACGTCGTGGCTCGAAGCACCCCCGGCTTCACCGGCGCCGATCTGGCGAACCTGGTGAACGAAGCTGCGTTGAGCGCGGCTCGCTATAACAAGAAGGCGGTCTCGATGCAGGACTTCGAGTGGGCGAAAGACAAAGTGCTGATGGGGTCCGAGCGCCGCTCGATCGTCATGTCGAACGAAGAGAAGCGCAACACCGCTTACCACGAAGCCGGACACACCCTTGTTGGCATCAAGGTCCCGAATGCCGATCCGGTGCACAAGGTCTCGATCATCCCGCGAGGAATGGCGCTTGGGGTGACGATGCAGTTGCCCGAGGGCGACCGCTACTCGCACACCCGCGACTACCTCGAAGGCCAGATCGCAATAATGATGGGCGGGCGAATTGCCGAAGAGATATTCCTCAATCACATGACCACGGGCGCGGCCAACGATATCGAAAAAGCTACCGAGCTCGCGCGAAGGATGGTGTGCGAGTTCGGAATGTCCAGTCTCGGGCCGATCACTTATGGCAAGAAGGAAGAGCAGATATTCCTGGGTCGCGAGATCGCTCAGCATCAGGACTACAGCGAGGACACCGCGATCAAGATCGACCAGGAGGTGGTCCGGTTGATAACCGAGCAATACGATCGCGCTCATCAGATCATCGCCGAGAACCAGGATGCACTGATCCGGTTGGCGGAGTCTCTGCTCGAGCGCGAGTCGCTGGACGGGGTCCAGATTCGCAGGCTTGTAGCCGGCTTGCCGTTGGATGACGACGAGCCGACGCCGACTCGCACGGAGAAGCCGAAGGCTGAGAGCAAGCCCTCGATGCTAAACCCGATCATCCCGCCGGTGCCGGGCGACGCAAGGGCTTAGCGAAAGGACTGAGGACTGAGGACTAAGGACTGAGTGTCTAAGCTCGGTCCTTTTTCTTTTTGACGAGCTCGGTAGCCTGGACCTTGAGCTTCGCGGACGAGCTGATTCTTTGCTTGTGGACAACGCTATCGAATTGGTGGGAAGAACCTTCGTAGCGACTTTGCGAGATAGTCAATCGGCATAGCTGGCAGCGTTCATCTTCCTCTTTAACATCTCACTGTGGGAAGCCGATGCGCCGCAGCAGGTCTTGGAATCTCGCGTGCGAGTGAAGGTGGTCGAACTCCGGGAATGCTCTGATACCCAGCAAGCCGGTTCGGTGCTCCGCATATGCGTTTTCCAGCCATGCGAGCGCCTGCTCCTTGTCACCAAGCGCGGCGTAGCTTCTCGCCAAGGAAATCAGAGGGACATTTTGCCCCGATAACCCTTTGAACTGGTCGAGTGTCTTGATTGCCTCGCTTCTCTTGCCCGACATCGCATACGCCCATGCAAGGATTGCTTTGCGGGGGCTGGTTATCTGACCGCCTTTTTCCTGAAAGATCTATCGCCCTCTTGATCTCGGCGACCCCTTCATCCTGGCATTCCATTGTACACATAAGCTTGGCCCAGGCTTCCGTGAATGTCCCAACGGTTTGGGCTCAGCTCAAGCGTGCTTCGGAATCTTTCTATTGCCTGGCCGAACTGGCGCGCCGAAAGGTAGATTTCTGCTACGTTGATCTTCACTGCCAGTTCGACCGGGTCCAATGCTTCGGCTTCCTTGATTTCTCGTATTGCTTCTTCATGATGGTTCCCGCGACAAGATAGAAGAAATGAGCGCAGCCGCGTTCTCTGCCTCAAAAGGCTTATGCCCGGAGATCATCTCATATAGCACCACGCCGAAGCTGAATATGTCGCTGCGGGTATCAAGAACTTCTCCTTGCACCTGCTCAGGCGACATATACGGGATTGTGCCGACTATTGCGCTTGGCTCAGTCAATAAACTTTCAGTAACAGCCTCGCTTTCCGCCGATGATCTATCTCGAATAACTTTTGCCAAGCCGAAGTCCATGACCTTCGCCTGATTGCGAGCAGTGATCATGATGTTCTGCGGCTTGATGTCTCGATGAATGATGCCGTGTGAGTGAGCCTCGGCCAGCGCATCCGCCGTCTGCGCCGCTATGTCTATCGCTTCCGCAATCTCAACAGGCGTGCGACTGATTCTCGCCGAGAGCGTCTCGCCTTCGATGTACTGCATCACGATGAAGCTGAGTCCGCCTTCCTGCGAGGTCGGTTCGTTGTGGGTCTCAGTAGCAAGGGGTACGGCCCCAAGCCTTTGCGTGAGCAGCGCGCGGCTCCTTCCGTCAGATTGAGCAGTGACAACGAACTATTACCGTCTCGAGTAACCCAAACCCGACCGAGTTTTCGTAATATTTTCTCATCGACCAAACCATCCCCAGTGACGGCGCTCAGGCGGATAACGAGCCCCGCCCGCTAGCTGTCACTCGCCCCGCCCGCTAGCTTGACAGAGAATTCCAAGGCTCATAAGATACGCCCATCGAGCGGGGGCATCTTCTCGCCCTTGTCTATTTGGCTACTTCGGAAGGCCAAGGTTAGAAGGCCCATCTTTCAAGCATAGTTGGAGATCCTGCTATGGACGTCAGGGACGCAACCGTCGTCGGACAGTTCGCTCGCGCGTTGTGCTCGGCCCAGGATTACCATTCGCTTCTTGCCACGGTTGTCGGCGAGGTTTGTCAAAGCCTGGACGCGGAAAACACGCTTCTGTGGTTGTACGACGACGAGCACGGCGAGTTGTGCTGTGAAGCGTCGCGACACTCGCTTTTAGGCCGCGCATCGGCACGTGAGATTCGGCCTGGCGATGCCCCGGTCCTGGACGAAGTTCTGCAAACAGGCGAGGCGCGAGTGATCGAAGACTTTCAGTCTTTCCAGCACGGCTCGGTGGTTGAGGGTGCGATAGTGCGGACGGCGATCCTCGCACCACTGCGTCATCGCGCGCGAGTTGTTGGCGTTCTCGAAGCGGTCAACAAACTCGGTGCCTCGTTCAACAGGAATGACGCGTCGCTGCTCGATGAACTCGCCGCGGTTTCTGCCCCGTTGATCTCAGCGTGGCGCGAGCAAGAAGCAAGCGGCGCGGGCATGCTGCGCGCTCTCACGCGTCTCACGCTTCTCTACGATGTGACACAGTCGTTCAACTCGACAATAGAGTTGGAGGAGCTGGCGCCGATCATCTGCAACCGCACCGCTAACGTGATGGACGTTGAATCGTCCAGCCTGTGGCTTGTCAGCAAACAGGAGATGGTGTGCCGGGCGGTGTTCGGTCACTACTCCGCAGAGATCGTCGGGTACGCTGAAGCCGAAGCGGGAACAGTCGTGGGAGATATGATGCGCGACGATGCGCCGTTGATTGTCAACTCCGCTGATGACCCACGCCTGGCTAGCCGCTTACCGCATCTCGACAACGGTTCGGTGAAGTCCCTGGTCTGTTCACCGATAAAGCACGAAGGACGGTGGCTGGGCGCGCTCGAGATCATCAACAGGCGGGACAGGGGCACGTTCACTGAAGCCGACTCGCACCTCCTCATCGAAGTCGCCGCGCAAGCCGCGAACTCTATTCGTAACGCACAACGCCACGAGGCTGAACGCAAGGTCAAAGAGCTCCAGGCGCTCCTGCGCACCAGCCGCGAGATAACTTCTTCGCTCGATCTCGATCGGATGCTTTCGGTGGTGGTGAACCAGACGGCGACGATCATCCCGTTCGATCGCTGCGCCATCGCGCTTTTGAACAAGGGCCGTTACAACATCGACGCCATCGCCGGCGAGACCGAGGTCAATCGGAAGGACCCGAAAGTCAAAGAGTGGAACGAAGTGATCGGCTGGGCAGGCGAGACGGGCACGGAGATATACGTGTCAGAGGAGGACGGTCAGATTGATTCAGATCGCGCGGAGACACGCGAGAAGTTCCAGGCGCATTTCCAGGCCAGCGAAACGAGAAGCTTCTACTCGCTTCCGCTCACCGACGAAGAAGGTCAATTGGGCGTTCTCGCGCTCGAGAGCAAGACCCCACGGTTTCTATCGGCTTCGCACCTCGAGCTGCTGAAGATCTTCGCGGGACAGGCGACCGTCGCAATACGCAACGCGCAGCTTTACCGGCAGGTGCCGCTCATCGGCGCGCTCGAGCCGTTCGCCGAGAAGAAGCGCGCCTTCCTGGCTATGCCCAAGGCAAAGCGCGCGGCCATCATCGCCATCGGCGCGGCACTATTGCTGGTCTTGATCTTCTTCCCTCTCCAACTGAAAGTCGGCGGCAGCGCCTACGTGCTGCCAACGCGCACCGCTCCGGTGAGCGCCGAAGTCGACGGCATAATCGAGCGAGTTAACTATCGTGAAGGCGATCTGGTGCCGACGGGGGCGGTGGTCGCGACGCTTCGCAGCGAGGAATATCTGCTAAACCTGAACAATGCTCGTTCGCGTTACGACATGACCTCGCGCGAGCTGACCAGGTTGCAGGCGGTGTCGGGACCGGCGGCGGCCCAGATCGAACGCGTCAAGCTGGATCAAGCTCAGCGAGAGATCGCGCTCTATCAGGAGAAGCTCGAGCAAACTCAGATTCGGGCCCCAATAACCGGAGTAATCGTGACTCCTCGGCTCGACGAGAAGCGCGGGCGATTCATCCGGCGCGGCGAGGCCTTCTGCGAAACCGCCGACACGAATCCCGTGGTGATCGAGGCGGCCATCGCGGAGGACGATATTGGACTGGTGCAGCCCGCGCAAGAGGTCTGGCTGAAAGCGAACACCTTCCCAGGCCGAAAGTTTATCGGACGGGTCACACGCATCAGCCCGCAGGCTACGGTCGAACAAGATGCGCGCGTGTTCATCGTTCGCTCGGAGATCGACAACCCGGAGAATGATCTGCGAACCGGCATGGTGGGCCGCGCAAAGATACTCACCGGCTCGAGGAGCGTCGGCTACCTGTTGCTGCGCGAACCGTTGCGGTGGTTGCAGAAGACGACATGGTCGTGGCTTCCATAACCCGACCCGACTTTGGACCTACGAGATGGGAGGCAAGTATGAAGAGTTTCACTGGGTGCGCTT
The DNA here is from genome assembly GCA_049273855.1 of Blastocatellia bacterium. Classification (GTDB taxonomy): domain Bacteria; phylum Acidobacteriota; class Blastocatellia; order UBA7656; family UBA7656; genus Onstottus_B. Next base: position 11,160 of record JBASRN010000167.1, on the reverse strand, counting down.
TAATCCTGGTCGCGATGATCTCTTCCGCTTGCGGAAGCGATAAACCGCCGGCGAGCCCTTCGGTCGAGGCGTCGGCCTCGGCCACCGGGTCGCCGCCCAAGCCGGTTACCGTCGAGGTATTTGAGGTCAAGGCGTCCGACGGTCCGAGCTACCAGTCGGTACCAGCGGTTATCTCGGTCGAGGGAACAGCCCTGGTGCTCGCGCAGCGTGATGGCACAATCATGCAGCTCGAAGCTCAAGAAGGCATGTCTGTAAGCAAAGGCAAAGTGATCGCGCGTCTCGGCGACGACGACTTGCGCGCCTCGCTTCGCCAGGCTGAGCTTGAGGTCGAGCGGCTTCTGGTAGAGGAACGCCAGTACGAGGCGATGATCCAGGTCAACCGCAGCGAGCTCGAGCAAGAGGCCGCTCTGCACAAGGAAGGGCTCACCAGCAAGCGGCAACTGGACCGCGCCCAGTTCAAGCTTGACGTCGCAATCCAGGAACTCGAGCGCACACGCCTCGCCACCCGCGCCGCCCAGACTAGAGTCGATGGCTCCAAGATCGAGATACAGAAAGCCGTTGTTCGCGCTCCTATCAATGGCGTCATCGCGCGCCGCTACATTCACCAGGGAACCAGCGTCGTCAAGAACGACAAGCTGTTCGAGATCTCGCAGCAGGGACCCTTCGAAGTGAGGTTTCAACTGCCGCATGCGGATAGGCATCGGCTCGGTCGAGGAAGCGTTGTCGATCTCTCGCTCGCCGACAGCAACCAGATAATCGCGCGGGCCCGCATCCGCCGCGTCGATCAAGTAGCCGACGCAGCAAGCAACACGGTCGGCTTTCTGGCTGATGTGATTGGACGGACATCCCTGATGACGGGACTCGCCATCAACGTACACATACCAACCGGGGCCGCTGTTTCAAGCGTGTGGATACCGCGCTCTGCATTTCCATCCGAAGGCGACTTGCGAAGCGGCGCGTCCAGGACGCTGTTCGTGCTCAGCGGTGGGCAGTGCGAGCTTCGCGCTGTACGCGTGAAAACCGTCGAGAGCGATCAAGCTGAGGTCAGCTCAGGTCTGAGCGTCGGGGACCAGGTGATAGTCTCGCCGCCCGCTGGTTTGAAAGCAGGCGACGTGGTCGAAGTTCAGCGGTAGTCCTGGACTTGCCATGGACAAGCTTCGCTCAGACATAAAAATAATCCGGCAGGTTCAAAGCGGGGATGTGACTTACGTAGTCAAGGACCCGGTTGCGCTCAAGTATTATCGATTCGGACCGCTCGAATATGCCGTCATCAAGTGCGTGGACGGCTCGCGCGATCACGATCAAATCGCGCAGTGTTTGGCCGCCGAAACGGGGGTGACGTTGACCGCCTCCATGGTCGGCGACTTCATCGAGGCCGTCAAAAAGATGGGCCTCCTGGAACGGTCCGCAAGCGAGAAGAGCCTCGTATTGCTCGAGCGCTTGCGCAAGGAACGGAAGCTCAAAGCCGACACAGAAGGCCGCGACGTCCTATACATGCGTTTTCCCGCCTTCGACCCTGACCAGTTCTACAACCGGCTGATCAAGCGCATCGGATTCTTCTGGAGCCGGCAGTTCGTCACGTGCTGTCTAGTGCTATTCAGCCTGGCGGCTATCATCATCATTTCGAACTGGGGAGTGATCGGCGCGGGGCTCTCGCAGCTCTATTCATTCGAGGACAAGGGCGCGAGCGACATCATCATGTTCATAGCTGTCCTGTTCACGGTCATCGTGTTTCACGAGAACGGACACGGCCTGACGTGCAAGCGATACGGCGGGGAGGTGCACGAGCTGGGCTTCATGCTCATTTATTTCATGCCGGCCTTTTACGCGAACGTGACAGACGCCTGGACGTTCGAGACTAAGGCGGCGAAGCTGTGGGTGACTTTTGCGGGAGCTTTCGTCGAGTTGATCATCTGTTCGATCGCGTCGTTCGTCTGGTATTTCTCAACTCCGGGTTATTTCTTACATGACCTTGCCTTCACATTTATGCTGATCGCGGGGCTGTCATCGATCCTCATCAACATGAACCCGCTGATCAAGCTGGATGGGTACTTCGCGCTGGTCGACTATCTGGAGATTCCGAACCTGAGCGACGATGCGTCGAAGTACGTCGGCGCCCTGACGCGCAAATACATTTTTCGCGCGCCGGCGGCGATCCCCGATTACACGCCACGGCGCAAGCGCATACTGTTCACTTATGGCGCTCTTGCGTTATGCTACCGCATCTTCATCCTGGTAGTTGTCCTGCTGTTTTTCAATCGGCATATCAACCGGTTGTTTCCCGAGATAGGCGTGTTCGTCTTCCTGCTTGTGGCCTACCGTCTCCTGAGGAAGAAACTGAAGTCGGCGTGGGATGGAGTCCGGTACCTGTTCGTCGACAAACGAGAGGTCCTTATGAAACCGAAGTCGCTTGCCATCGGAGGCACCGCGTTGGCGGCCGCGCTCGCGCTGTTTCTTTTCTTGCCGCTGCCGTATTCGCATCGAACGACATTTGTCGTTAAGCCTGCCCAGAGGATTGCTGTTCGCGCCGCGACCGAAGGATTCATCGAAAGCGTCGCGGTCAGCGAAGGCGACACGGTTGGGCGAGGCGCTCTGCTTGCTGTGATGCGCGATCCCGACCTGGAGCAGAAGCGGGATTTGCTGCGCGCCGAAATAGCCGTGCTCAATCGACGAATAATGCAAGAACAAGCGCAGGGCGCAACCGCCGAATCGCTCAAGGACCAGCGGCATCGCGAGCAAATCAACAACGAGCTTACGGAGGCGGAAGCGCGAATCGAGCAGCTTCGAATCACAGCTCCCGCTGACGGGGTAGTCGTCACACCCAAGGTGAGCGACAAGGTCGGAGCGCTGCTCAAGCGGGGAGAGCAGTTTTGCGAGATCGCCGGCTCCGGCGCTGCCAGGGCCGGCGTAGTCCTCGACGATTGGGACCTCGAAGATATCCAGGTGGGCGCTCGCGCATCGTTACGGCTCAACAGCACGCCTGGTCTGGATCTTGCCGGGCGCGTTGTTTTGCTGGCGCCTGCTTCCGAGCTGCATCAGCGACTCTCTCCGGTTGCTGAGTACGAAAAGGCGAATGAGCAAACGATGATCGCGCTTAAGCCCAGCGCCTTGAACTCAGGGACAGAAAAAGCAAAGCCGGCAGCGATGGCCGCTGCTACTTCGCCGTTCGAGGCGCCGCTGACGCGCTTCGAGGCACTCATAGAGATCCAGGGAGCGGCGGCTGAAACAAAGCCGGGAATGAGCGGCCAGATCAAGATCCACGGCAGCAAGCGACCGCTTGCCGCCAGCGTGTGGCGCGGCGTGCGCAATTGGTTCAGGTCGAAGATATGGTGGTGAGCTCACCTGACTGCAAGCTTTCCGGACTCGGACCAGGTTCGCTGCACGACATCTCGATCAACAGTACACTGCCGATGTTCTTGCCCGTAGCCCTGCTGAGCTGCTCGCGCTGCTCCAGGGTGAGCCTGATAACGACTTCTTTACTGCCTGTCAATGTTGAACTCCGTTGCTAACAGAATAAAAGCCCGTACGGCTTGCCTCAGTCTCAGTCCGAGTGGGGTGGCGACCGTACGGGCCATGAACCGAACTCACGTCACGTGACGTTCAGCACAGCTATCGAGAGGGAAACCCGGCTAGTCTTCGATGGGGGCCGTCGGGTTGGCGCGGTCGGCGACCTTTCCGACTGACAGCGGGTTGGCGCGATCGTCGAGCGTCCCTGCCGACAGCGGATTGGCGCGGTCGGCCACCTTCCCGACCGACAGCGGATTGGCGCGATCGTCGAGCGTCCCTGCCGACAGCGGGTTCGCGCGGTCAGCAACGGACTGGAAGCGCAGAGGGTTCGCGCGGTCTTCCACCGCTTCGAACTTCAACTCGCTGATATCCTGCCCGGTCGAGCTCTTTATCTGCCTGCGCTGTTCGTCGGTCAGCTTGATCGTGACTTCTTTCTTCTCTGCCATTGCGGTTCTCCTTTATCAAGGTTAGGTGAGATCAATCTGCGATCCCGGCTGCTGATTCGAGCAACCGCGATGCCATAGCCAATGCTCGCTTTCCTGCGCGAGACGAAGTGCATGGCTCGAGATGTGGGGTAGTATTTGCCCTTCGCAAGGGGAATCATTACCCCCGGGGCAAATTCTTCCTCCGTTCAGAATTCAAGCTTTAGCTTGCCAACTGTTGCGGAAGCGACCCGAAGGTTGAACTCTGAACGCTTTCACAGGTTGTACTTCTTGCAGAGGTACTTCATCTTGTCCTTGTTCAAGCCCAGCATCTCGGCCGCCTTGATCTTGACGCCGCCGGCGCGGTCCAACGCCGCGCGCAGCAACTCGTACTCGTGGCGCGCAACCTCCTGGTCAAGATTGAGCCCGGTTTCAGGAATGATTGGATCGGAGCGCGGGCGATCGACGGTGCTCGTCGACTTGAATCTGGACGCTTCGTTCAGGATGTGAGGCGGCAAGTGCGAGGTCGTGATCGTGTCTCCGTCAGTCATTAGCACAAGCCGCTGGATCAGGTTTTCCAACTCGCGCACGTTTCCCTTCCAACTATAGTCGGTCAAATAGAGAATTACTTCACGGTCCACGTGCTTCTCCTTAACGCCGTGCTCCTGACAGTAGCGATGTAAGAAGTGCCCGACGAGCAGCGGTATGTCTTCCCGCCGCTCACGCAACGGAGGGAGAAAGATGGGCACCACGTGGATACGATAATACAGGTCTTCACGGAATCGGCCTTGCGCGACGGCCTCTTCGAGATTTTCGTTGGTTGCAGTGATCAATCGTATATCGACTGCGATAGTCCTTTTGCCACCGAGCCTCGTGACTTCGCGCTCCTCGATCACCCGCAGCAGCTTTGATTGAAGCGACACGCCAAGCGCACCGATCTCATCCAGAAACAGCGTGCCGCAATCCGCGCGCTCGAAGCGGCCCTCGACTGTGCCGAGCGCTCCAGTGAACGCACCTCTATCGTGTCCGAACAGCTCGGCCTCGATCAACGTCTCCGGCAGCGCTGCGCAGTTGACGCTTATGAATGGGCCCTTGTTGCGTGAGGAGTTGTAGTGAATGGCTTTGGCGACGAGCTCCTTACCGGTGCCCGACTCGCCGCGCACGATGACTGTGGCGTTACTGTCGGCGACTCGGCGGATCGCGGCGAACACCTCGCTCATCACCTCGCTATAACCGATGATCTCAGAGAACGAATAGCGCCCTTCTATCTCGCGTCTGAGGCGAGCGTTTTCGCGTTCGATGCGCTGGCGCTCCAGCGCGCGACTGATGATGACACGCAGCTCACGCAGGTCGATTGGCTTTCGAAAGTAGTCGTAAGCTCCGGCTTCAATCGCGTGCAGCGGGGTGTCAGTCTTCTCGTCACCGGTCATCACGATGATCACCGAGTCGGGATTGGCCCGCCGCATGTCGACAATGTTCTGCAGTCCCTCGCCCAGCTCGTGCGACGGAGGCAGATGCAGATCCAGCAGGACGAGGTCCGGACGCTCCGCGGCTGCCGCCTTCAGCCCGCTTTCCCGGTCCGAGCGTAGGACCAGCTCAAAGTCCTCCTTGAGCGCCCACGCCAACTGGTCCTGCAGAATCTGGTCGTCGTCGATGATTAGAAGTTTGTTCCTCATCTGGTTCGATTGCGGATTTCTAACGGATCATGCCAGGCTGTTTCAATCCGCGATCCGCAATCCCTCAATCAGTGATCGGCAAATAGATACTGAAGACCGTGCCAGCTCCGGCCTCGCTGTGCACCGCTATCTCACCGTCGTGCATCTGGATTATCTGCTGGCTTGTATACAGTCCCAGCCCAAGCCCGCGAGGCTTGGTGGTTACAAAGGGCGCAAACAATTCGTTGTGAATGAACTCCTCTGACATACCGATGCCGGTGTCGGCTATTTCGATGAGCGCGTGGCGGGGTCCATTCCCGGCGTTCTCGACAAGCCTCGTGCGGACCGCAAGCCGCCCGCCTCCCGGCATCGCATCGCGAGCGTTGTCCACGATGTTGAACAGAGCGTTCTCGAGCAGCATGGTGTCCGCCCAGATGGGTAGCAGCGTCCCATACTGCTCGGTGATTCGGATGTGCCGAGCGTCGCGGCGCAGACCGCTGAGAGCGCTCCGCATCAGCTCGTTCACATCGATGCGAATCTTGACCACAACCATCTCTTTGCGCTCGCGGAAGCGGCGGACCATCCGATCCATCTCCTCGGTCGTGTCGTTGAGCGTGTTGATCAGCGACTGACGAAAAGACGGATCGGCGTAGTTGGTTTCGAGGTTCTGCCCGGCGGCGCGGAGCCGAAAAGAGAGGTTCTTCATGTCGTGGACCAGGATCGATCCCAGGATGTCGAGCGATTCGATGCGCAGCGATTCGACCAGTCTTCGGCTCATCTCTGCCAGCCGGTCACGCATCGCACGGACGGCCTCAGCGAGCGCGCCTACCTCGTCCGCGCGCGACACTTGAATCGGGCTGTCGAATTCGCCGCGTGCCGTGTCGTCAATTCCGCTGCGTATTGTGCCCAGGTCCTTGAAAACACCGTCGAATTCGCGAACCGCTGAGTAGCCGATCAGTGCGATGCCAGCCGCCGCGAGCAAGACGCGATAGACTAACCCAACCCCGAGAACGCTCAGGAAAATCTCGACTATCGTCAGCGCGAAGGCTGCGCACCCAATTAAGGAAATTCTTCGCCTGGTACTCATCGGTGCTAAAATGACGGCCGTCTCCAGGCCCTTTATGATAGATGTTTCAGAGTTCAAGCTTCAGCTTGCCCAAGCTCAAAAGAGCAGCCTGAAGGTTTGAACTCAAAACTTTGTATGGCCAACCAGCCTTCCACGATCGTCTTCGACGAAGAACGGCCCATTTGCCGCGGCGGCATCGTACTCGAGCAGCTTACCAACGGAATGGTGTTCATCCGGCATCCGAAGTTCTCGTCGCAAATCATCAACCGCGAGTCGTGGAGCTTCCTACAGATGTGCGACGGCCGCGGCCTTGACGAGCTGAATGAGCAGATTGCAAAAAGTCTCGGGTTCCGGTTGACTCTCGACCAGTTGCGATCGAGCGTGAAAGACTTCGCCGCCGGCGGCGTGTTCGAGGGGTCGACCCCGGTAATCCGCAACTATCGCTTGCTGGACGCTTCGGCGCTGCTCAAATTTCTTTCGCCGCTGATGCGGCCGCTCACCGCACGCTGGTTCGCCGCGCTGACGCTCGCTGCGCTGCTCGCCTGCCTGGTACTGCTAGCCGCCGACTGGGGCCGCTTCATCGAAGCCGTGTCTGGTGCCGCGCGCGAGCATCCGGTAGCAACACTGCTGCTCTACTATATGACCTTCATCCCGATAGCCCTGATACACGAGGTAGCGCACGCGCTTGTAGCCGCCGGGCACGGCGGCGAAGTTCCAGAAATCGTGCTGCGCGGTAATGGCCACTTCGCGGTGATCACAAACACGAGCGTCCTCAAAGATCGTTCTGCGCATGTGTGGTACCTCAGCATGGGTACCGTTACGGACATCTATATCTGGCTCGCGCTGCTGGTCGCATTTCACTACAGCGCCAGTTATGTAGTGCTGATGTTCCTGCTGCCGCAAACGATTTACTTCTTACTCTACAGCTATTCGATTTTCAAAAACTCAGATTTCCTGAAGGCAGTTGCAGCCTGGCTCGACCAGCCGGTTCCGGCCCACCCCTGGCAATTCGTCCGCGACAACTGGCGGAAGCGTCCGGCGTCAGGCTCCGCGCGCAAGCTGCTTTACGCAATGACTGCGAGCCTGGCGGTGAAGCTCGCAGTGACCGCGTGCCTCATATGGACTTTCATAGTCAACGAGTATCGGGTGCTGGTGCTGTATGCAATCTACCGGGCCCTGGTATACACTCTTGGTAATTGGCCGAACTGGTTGCGCCGTTTACAGTACAAGCTTCAACTTGCTTCCGGGCAACCTAAAGGTTGAACTCTAAGCCTTCACTTTGATCGTCAGCAAAGTAATATCGTCGCCTTGCGGCAGCCCGCGCGTGAAGATCAGGACTTCTTCGAGTATTCTGTCTCTGATCTGCTCGGCGCTTGACGCGGCATTCTTCCTAACGAGCCGCTCCAATCGCTGATCTCCAAACATCTCATTGGACGCGTTGACCGCTTCGGTCACTCCGTCACTGAACATGACGATAGCATCACCGGCTTCAACTCTGGTGAGTCGAGCTTTGTATTCGGCGAAGTCAAACGAGCCGAGCACGAGCGATTTCGTCGACAGCAACTCCAATCGTCCGTCGCTCCGCGCGAGGATGGGCGGATTGTGACCGGCGTTGACATAGCTGAAGTTCCCTTCACGATCGAGGATGCCGCAGAACAGAGTGATGAACCGGTTGGCAGCGGACCTCTTTACGATCAATCGATTCAAATTGGTGATCACCTCCGCTATCGACAGTCCCGTGGCGAAGTGCGCCTGGGTCCCACCTTGCGCCATGGCGGCGAGCAATGCCGCCGAAATCCCTTTGCCCGACACGTCGCCAAGAACAAAAGCCGTACGTCCATCGTCGAGAGCGATCACGTCGTAGAAATCGCCGCCCACTTGGCGGCAAGGGACGCTGCGAGCGGCGACCTCGCAGCCATCAAGCTGGCGGAACATCATAGGTAAAAGCGCCGACTGCACCTCGTGCGCCATCGCAAGCTCGTGCTCGAGCCTTTCCTTCTCCTTCTCTTCGTGCATCAGGCGGACGCTTTCGAGGCATTTGGAGGCTTCGAAGGCGAGCGATTCCAGTAACGTCAACGAGGTCTTGGATAGCGCACCCGTGACCAGCCGGCTGTCCACGTACAGGAGTCCGCTAACATCCGGCTTAAGGATAGAAGTCGCGCCCATCTGCTCTCTCATCTTGAAACGGGCTAGCGGAATGCAAACGATGCTGCGGAGGTCAAGCTTCAGGGCACTGTCACCAGCGGCGCCTGAGTCGCTAGCATCGCTGTCATTGAAGATCACGCTGCGGCCAGTCCTCATAGCGCGTTTAATAACCGAGTGGCTCATTGCAAAATTGGCGCCGGGCAGCGAATTCCGCGCGCGATCGCGCGCCACCTTGAACTCCAGTTCACCGGCTTCGTTCTTCAACATCAGGAATCCACGCTCTGCCCCAGCCATCTCAATGGCTGCATCGACAATCAGGCGAAGCACGTCTTCGGGGGTAAACGAAGATTTGAACGCTTGATTCACTTCGAGGAACCGGGAAAGCTTCTGCAGCTCATCGCTGGCTGAGGTCGCATACGCGTCCGCGATCGGCATGTCTAGCGTCGCTCTCTCACCCGGTGGCCGCAAACCGGGAGCGGACGGTCCATTTACGAACTGGATTTGAACGTTGCTGTCGCGGCCGATCTGGATGCGGTCCAGGTGCCGAAGCAGGGTGCGATTGATACGCTGATCGTTGACGTAGCTGCCCGACTTGCTCGTCTTGTCCACGAGGTAATAGCCGCCGTCTTCGAAAACGATCTCGGCGTGCTTACGCGATACGCTCGGGGTAAGCAGGTAGAGGTCGCTTTCGGGGGTGCGCCCGATGGTGAACACTGATTTATCAAGCGGCAGCATCCTCTGGATGCCGAGCCGATCAGTGATCTTCAACTCGGGTGACGTCTGCATGACAGCACTTCTCGAATAATGATTGATGCAAGTGATGACCGAATGACGATGATCGGATTCGTCATCTAGAACGACGCGAGCGCCGACGCCTCGTCGTCGAACACCTCGAGAACAGATAGGAGTCCAGTGATCGAGAGGAGCTGGCGCGCCAGACGTGAGAGGTTTAAGAGCTTGAGCTTGCCGCCGTCCTTCTTGGCGGTGGTGAACGACTTGATGATCGCGCCGATGCCGGAGCTGTCGAGCACTGGAACGGCGGCGAGATTGAGTAGAAGTTTCTTCCGGCCCCTCGCCAGAAGCTCGTCGATGACCTCGCGCATCTTCTGCTCGCCCGCGCCCAGCGTCAGATTCCCCTTCAAGTCGAGAACCGTAACGTCGCCGGCAGTCCTGACGTTTATTTCCATCGTGCTATCCCTCGATCAAATCAACTGAGATAAGCTTCGATAATGGCGAGGCCGCCCTTTGGCGCGGGCCGCATTATATCACAGGGGTCCCCTTCAAGCATCCTTCACTGATCAGCGAAAGTTTTCCACCAGCATCAGGTCGTCGGCAGAGGAGTCCACGCGAGTAAAGAGAATCGTTCTACCATCGGGAGACGCGGTCAACCCTGCCCCAACGTCACCGAGGTTGCGGGCAACGGTCGTGGACTTGCCGGTGGCAAAGTTGAGATACTGAAGCCGTGTTTCGCCCCCGAGCCGGTCGATATAGTAGGCGCCTTTTTCGAGCAACCAGAAATTAAACCAAATGACCCCGTCGAGAACGTTGACCGGCTCGCCACCGGAAGTCGGCAGGCGCCACAAGGGCGACACGACCGAAACCGTTAGGTAGTATATATTGCTGCCATCCGGCACTTCGAAGGCTTGGCCACCCTGATTAGGCGTGACCTGTACCGCATCTCCCCCCGTCGCCGGCATTTTCCATACTCGATAATCACCGGATCGCATGGAGCTGAAGTAAATCCACTTGCCGTCTTGTGAGAACGTGGGACAGATGTCGATGGCCGGATGCGAAGTGAGACGGCGAGGCTTGCCGCCCGCAGCGGGAACTACATAGATCTCGAATTCGCCTTCCACAGTGGAGGAGAACGCAATGAGTTGACCGTCCGGAGACCAATGAGGGCAGTTTGTGTCTAGAGCACCCATGGACGTGAGCGGGACGGTGTTGGACCCGTCCGGATCAGAAACCCAAATCTCCGGGTCTCCCGAGCGGATAGACGTGAAGGCGACCCGGCGGCCGTCTGGCGAGAACTGACAATGGTACTCCGCTTTTGTGGATGAAATCGCCACAACCGGAGCAGACGAGGATGGCGCGCCGGGAGCGGAAGTCTCAATACGCCAGAAGTTATCGTCCCTGAAGCTGCGCACGTAGACCAAGCGGGCCGGCTTTCCAGGCTGAGAACGCGAGATCGCCGGCGTCAAACCATCTTCTCCAACGTAGGCGATACGTGTTGGCGTGTTCTCTCCGGGGACGGCCAGTCTCCAGAGACTGCCCTTGGCGGAAAAGATAATCTCTTTGCCGTCGGGCATCCAGGCAGGAAAGTCGGCGCGCAGCTCAGCGGGCGTGAGGCGCTTGGGTTCGCCGG
>JBASRN010000157.1:0-2334 GCA_049273855.1 Blastocatellia bacterium | reverse complement strand
TATAGGTATGACTTGGTCGCGCGACTTACCGAATCAGGGCAGACGAGCAACGGAGCGAGCGCCTCGCGCTGTTTCTCCTACGACCGCTGGGGCAACCGGACTCAGGTGCAGTTGGACAAAGAGAGCGATCCAATCCAGACGATCACTCTAGCGCAGTCAGGAGGAGTTCCGACGAACCGAATCGCGAGCGTGACTAACGGCTCGACGACGAACTACACCTACGACGCGGCTGGTAATGTGACCAGCGACGGTGCACACGCGTACACCTACGACGCGGAGAGTCGAGTCGTGAGCGTCGATGGCGGGGTCACGGCGCAGTATCGTTACGACCATCAGAACCGGCGCGTGACGAAGATAGTGGGTTCAAGCTGGACTCACTACATCTGGCAAGGCTCGCAGGTAATCGGCGAACACGATGCGACGACGCCTTACTCGACGAATCCGACATATCAAGTCAAATCGGCGCGCGTCGATTACATCTACGCTGGCGGTCGAACGATCCAGAGCCGCGAGCGAACGAGCAGCACCGCACCGTGGTCGACAAAGTACTACCTCAGTGACGGATTGAGTGTGAGGTTGACGCTGGATTTGAGCGGCAACGTGTTAGGGCGTCAAGCTCACTTACCGTTTGGAGAAGACTTCGGAGAAAGTGGCACGCAGGAAAAGCATCATTTCACGGGTTATGAGAGAGACGCGGAGAGCAGCACCGACTATGCCCTGAACAGGCAAATGGCACAGAGCATTGGAAGATTCAATCGAGTTGATCCGCTGGCGTCGAGCGCGCGGTTGGCTGCGCCACAAAGCTGGAACCGGTACAGTTACGCCCACAATGAACCGATCAACCAGATTGATCCATTGGGGCTCGACATCCCAGGACCAGGGCCAAGTCCTGGAGAGCCACCGCATCCACCTGGAAACGACCCGCGCTGGGAACACGAACATGGGCCCTGTCCAGCGTGGCAGCATGATTGTGAGGGGTCCTCTGGTTTCAGTTTCGGCACGTCTATTAGCCCTGGTTCACTCCTTGGTGGCGGACTTGGTGAAATGGGAGGTGGCGGCGGACTTGGATTTGAACCCGAGCCGGGGATGACACCGGTCCCAACGCTCGTCAGCAAGCAATATTTCTTTCCTATGAAGTGTGGCACAAATGCGGTGGGCTTGATGGAGGCGTTGAAGGTAACGTTTGCTTTTCTAGCGAGCTATCAGAAAAAAGGGATCTTCATAACGTTTCAGCGCTTGCGAATCACCGACTCCGCGCGATTGAAAGTTATTACCGGCCTCTATCTGGGGCCCAGCAAAACGTTCCACGTTCGGGTGCTGTCTAATTGGCCTACGGGCTGGACCTTTGGCACCGAGAGCGACCATGTGTTCTACCCGGGTACAATACAGTTCAGCGCCGAAGATGTATCAAATCGAGAGCAGAACGTCATGTTCAAGGTGGACCTCAGGGGTCAACTAAACGGCGTCGCGGCAGACATCGGTTATCTCCTCGGCTTTGGCGACTTTGAGGACGAGGTTTGGAACCATCTTGGCAAGGAGGTTGCGAAGAGAATCTGCTAAGGCCCGGGCCTGGATTGTGTTCGACTGAGTTAGCGAGGGTTTAAGAATGGTTGCAGTAGATGCATTGGGTTACGCGATTCTTACCTGCATTCTATTTGGGATTGGGGGGCTTGTCGGCTGGCTCAGCGGATGGCTCCTATCAAGGTGTTTCGATGTTAGGTGGACGCCAATGGTTGACGTGCTTTCTGGAGCGCTGGGATTCATTGTTGGCACTTACGCTTCATTTGCCAGATTCTCTTACCACGCGGAATGGTATGAGGGAAGGCTGGTTTCGCGACAAGTGGGTGGGCTCGCAGATCACTTCGTGGTGATCGCAATCGTGTCCTCAGTAGCAATTGTCGTCATTGTCAAAGCCATTGCGTACATCTATCGGAAAACGACATAACATCGCTGGTGCGCACGGTAGTGGTAATAGCTATCCACGATGGGAAGATGCAGGCGGTAACGGTCGTGGTCTATGTAACCGCCAGCGCGCGTTACATAAAGAGGCGTGAATCACCCTGCCTGAAAGTGAGGGTTGAGCCAGCCCCCAAACTGCGACGTAGCGCGGCCCGGCCCGGAATTTTCAGAGCAGGCTTGCATCAACTTGCAATTCGCTGGCTGAGGCGACGCAGCGCGAGCGATGCGCATCAGCGCTTCGCGCGAGCTATAGGTATGACTTGGTCGCGCGACTTACCGAATCAGGGCAGACGAGCAACGGAGCGAGCGCCTCGCGCTGTTTCTCCTACGACCGCTGGGGCAACCGGACTCAGGTGCAGTTGGACAAAGAGAGCG
>JBASRN010000134.1:0-3873 GCA_049273855.1 Blastocatellia bacterium | reverse complement strand
CACGATCATCGCGTCGACTTCACCGCCCAGAACGTCTACAAGGGACTGGCGGGTTTCTACCTGCTGTTCAATCAGTTCGACACAGGCAACGAGACGACGGGCTTTCGTCTGCCCACCTTCCCTGACTTCGACATACCCATGATGTTCAACGACAAGCTTTTCGATCCGGATGATGGATTGCTGGCCTTCGACCTGGCGAACCGGGACGGTATCCTGGGCGATAAGTTTCTTGTCAACGGGAAGATTCAGCCGTTCTTCAACGTCAAGCGGCGCAGGTATCGCTTCCGCTGGCTGAACGGCGGACCTTCGCGCTTTTACCAGTTCTACGTCACAAAGCAGGACAACACGAACCATCCGTTCTGGGTGATCGCCAATGACGGCAATCTGTTGCCCAACCCTGTCCTGACGAGTAACGGCGTCCGCATCGCTGTCGCCGAGCGCATGGACGTGATCGTTGATTTCTCGTCATTCGCCGCCGGGACCAAGCTGTACATCAACAACCGACTGGAGCAATGCGACGGGGCTGGCCCGACGGATAATATCGTTTCCGCGAGCCAGGGGAACAAGGTGCTCGAGTTCCGAGTGGTTTCCGATGCGGTGACTGATGGCAGCGTAAACCCAGCCACCAACCCCAGCTTCTACGCTGTTCCGGCGAGGGAGCCTGAGGACATCGAGCGGTGCTTCAAGTTCGACCGAGAGAATGGCCAGTGGGTCATCAACGACGAAGTCTTTGCCTGCGACGATGTTCGCTTCAAAGTGAAGCGCAACAATGCAGAGATCTGGAACCTCGAGGGCGGCTTTAACTGGCAGCACCCGATCCACATTCACTTCGAGGAGCACCAGATCGTGAAACGGAACGGGAACACACCGACGTTGATCGAGCGGGGCCGCAAGGACGTCGTGAGGCTGGGTGAGAACGACGACGTCGAATTGTTCTTCCGCTTCCGAGACTTTGTCGGGCGCTACCCGATGCACTGCCACAACACGATTCACGAGGACCACGCGATGATGCTCAGGTTCGACATAGATGATGTTGGGAACAACAACGAGGACTGTGATGGCGATGGTCATCATCACTAAGCCTGGCGCCTCATCGGCATGGCTTTACGAGTCGTGCACGGACCGCAACGTGACGTAAGAAAGGAGACAATCATGGCACGTATGAACAGAAGAACTTTGCTTGGGGCGTTGGCGGCAGCCCCACTCACCGGCGGGCTTGTGGCGAGGGCATCCAGTCGCGATGTTAATAAGTCGCGCGAAGTTACCAGGGCGCGCTACTTCCCCAATGTCGAGCTGACGACGCACGAAGGAAAGAATGTCCGCTTCTACGATGACTTGATCAAAGACAAGATCGTGGTCATTAATTTCATGTACGCTGACTGTGAGGGGATCTGCCCCACAATCACCGCTAACCTTGTCAAGGCCCAGAAGCTTCTGGGAGACCGCATCGGGCGCAACATATTCATGTACTCGCTCACGCTCAGCCCGGAGAAGGACACGCCGGAGGCGCTCAAACACTACGCGAAAATGCACGGGGTGAAGCCGGGCTGGACGTTTCTCACCGGCAAGCCCGAAGACATAGAGAGACTACGGCGCAGTCTGGGATTCTCAACCGGTAACCTGAAGCTGGACAAAGACAAGACGAACCACATCGGCATGGTGAAATACGGGAACGAGCGTCGAGAGTGGTGGGGAATGGTCCCCGGAAAAGCGAAGCCTGGGTGGATCGTCGAGTCTATCCTCTGGATGGATGACACGAAGGAAAAGCGATCCGGAGGGTAACCACAAGCGGCGAACGGTGAGAATTGCTTTGAAGCAAAGGAGGACGAAATGAAAGAGAATCTTGATGCGAGGAGAGGATTTTTCATCGCCGTGTCTCTTGCGGTTGCAGCGGTGCTCGGGCCGGGCATCTCGGGCGCGCAACAGGCCACCGGCGACGGCTTGCGGGTGGCGACGCCCCAATCGAAGAGCTTTCGCGTGGTTGGCGGCCCCGATGCATTGGCGTTTGATGGGGCGAGTATTTGGGTGGCAAGCCACATCAGTAACACCGTTACAAAGCTCCGAGCAAGGGATGGCGTTGAGCTCGGTAAATTCGATGTCGGGCAGCGCCCGGTTGCTCTTGCCTATGATGGAAGCAATATCTGGGTGGCGAATCTTCTCGAGAACAGCGTGATGAAGCTGCGCGCGACGGATGGGGCTGTGTTGGGGACGTTTCGAGTAGGTAAGGAGCCCACGGCGCTGCTCTTCGACGGATCCAGCGTCTGGGTTGTCAATAGCAAAAGCAATACCGTGACCAGGTTGCGCGCTGCCGATGGAACCAGGGCCGGCACGTTCGCCGTCGGGTCGCGCCCCATGGCTCTTGCCTATGACGGCGCCAATATTTGGGTCACCAACAATGGCGCCGGCAGCGTAACTAAACTGCGAGCAAGCGACGGAGAAGTGCTTGGCGCGTTCCACGTAGGCAGCAGGCCTACCGGCATCGCATTCGACGGAGAAAACATCTGGGTGGCCAACTTCTACAATAGTAGGGTGACCAAGCTAAAGGCCAGTGATGGAGCCATCCTCGATACCTATCAGGTGGAAGACGGCCCGAGCGGTGTGACTTTCGCCGGAGGGTACATCTGGGTATCGAACTACGGAACTCGCACCATTTCCAAGATCGAGCCGAGCGATGGCTCCGTAGTCAGCAGCCTTGCGGTTGGCAGAGGCCCATCGGCCGTTCTCTTCGACGGACGAAACATCTGGATAGCAAGTTCTGGCACCAACTCAGTCTTGAAGGTAAGCCAGAAGAAAGATCCTCCGTCCGAAAAGTGACGTAAGGTCTTGCACCAGCACTGAAGAACAACATCATTTCCCACAAACTTCGGGCGGCGCTTGGTTTGGATTAACAAGCGCCGCCCTTCCTGCGCCAGCCGGGTCTAAGCAAGATTCCTAGCCGCATTTGACAGCGCTGCGCTGGCGGAGGGCTTCAAACAGAATGACGCCCGCCGAGACTGACACGTTCAACGAACCGATCCGGCCCCGCATCGGGATTGATACGACTACATCGCAGCGTTCGCGGACCAGCCGGTGAAGCCCCTCGCCTTCGCCTCCCAAAACCAACGCCACCGCCCCGGCGTAGTCGTAGCTAGTGTACGGCATCTCTCCCGACTGCTCGACGCCGACTACCCAGACATTTCGCTGCTTGAGCCGCTCGATGAACTGCGCTAAGTTGGTTACCCGTGCGATAGGCAGGTATTCGGTCGCGCCCGCCGAGGTCTTCGCGACGACCTCGGTGACGTGAGCGGCGCGGCGCTCGGGGATGATCACCGCGGTAGCCCCCGCACACTCGGCCGTTCGGATAATCGCTCCGAGGTTGTGCGGGTCTTCAATCCCGTCCAACAAGACCAGAAGCGAATCGCTGTTGAGGACCGCGAGGATCTTTTCTTCGTCGGTATAGCTTGCCCCCGAAGCTATGGCAATCACGCCCTGGTGATTCGCTCGATTGCTCAACCGATCCAGTGCAGCGCGCGGCTCGCGTCTGACCGGCACCCCGGCCTGCCGAGCCGCTTCGGTGACGTCGCGCAATCGTTCGTGCTTTGCGCCTTCGGCGATGACGATTCGCTCGATGCGGCGGCCGCCCGCGCGCAAGACTTCAAGCACCGGCAGCACTCCGTAAATGTTCGGCATATGCCACCCTTTTAACCCATCACCGTCCTTAAACTCAAACCGTAGCCACGGCTTTACGAACTCGACTATTGCAATCGCTGACTTGGTGCAGCTTCGTGTCTTTGTGTCTTGGTGGCGCCCTCCGTTTTTCAGCAGCCTGCTATGATCTGGAGTTGTATGAAGAATATAGCCTTCCGTATTGCGAACTCGCTACTGCCCAGCCTT
>JBASRN010000122.1:0-1521 GCA_049273855.1 Blastocatellia bacterium | reverse complement strand
GCGTTAACGCACTGAAACAACCGGTTTCTGGTTTCTGGTTCGACCCGACCGGGAGACACGAACCAGAAACCCGAAACCAGAAACCAGCAACCCGGGGTGGGAATGGCGATAGATACTCACGAAATCGTAAGAGAAGACCAGCTACTCGAAAAACTAATCGCGGCACGCGAGCAAATTCTGAGGGAGATCCGCAAGGTCATCATCGGCCAGGACGAAGTAGTCGATCAGGCGCTCATCTCGCTTTTTGTGGGCGGCCACTCGCTGGTCACCGGCGCGCCCGGACTCGCAAAGACGCTGCTCATCCGCACGCTCGCAAACGTGCTGGACCTTTCGTTCAAGCGGATTCAGTTCACTCCCGACTTGATGCCTTCGGACATAACCGGCACTGATATCATCGAAGAAGACCGCTCGACCGGACATCGACGCCTCGAATTCATCCAGGGCCCGCTGTTCGCAAACATCATCCTTGCCGACGAGATCAACCGGACGCCGCCCAAGACCCAGGCGGCGCTGCTTGAAGCAATGCAGGAAGGCAATGTCACTGTGCAGGGCACGACTTACGATCTGCCCAAGCCGTTTTATGTGCTTGCGACTCAGAACCCAATCGAGATGGAGGGCACCTACCCGCTGCCTGAAGCTCAGCTCGATCGATTTATGTTCAACATAAACATCGGCTACTTGAGCGAAAACGACGAAGTCGATGTCGTGAGCCAGACGACGTCGGTTCAGGACATACGCTTCGAGCGAAACGTGACCGGTCCGGACATCCTGGCGTTTCAGCGGTTGATTCGCCGCGTGCCCGCCGCCGAGTCAGTCACTCGCTATGCTGTGAGACTAGTGGGAGCGAGCCGTCCGATAGCCGCCGGCGCGCCGGACTATATTAAGAAGTGGGTAAACTGGGGCGCGTCGCTTCGAGCCTCGCAGTTCTTGATTCTGGGGGGCAAGGCCCGCGCGGTGATGATGGGACGCTATAACGTGAGCGTTGAGGACGTGAAGGTATTGGCGTATCCGGTGTTGAGGCATCGGATCTTACTGAACTTTCATGCTGAGTCTGAGAAAGTAAAGCCGGATGATGTGATCAAGCGGTTGATTGACAGCGTTCCCGAACCGAAGTCGGGACTTTGAGCTAGCCGGATCGGCACGAAAATATAAGGATCGCCAAAGTGCATATCGCTAGGGACGGCGTAGTATCCGTGCAAATCCGTCGAATCAGCGTCATCGGTGGTCTATGCGCAACTAGCAGAGTAATTCCTCCGAACCATAGAACACCGATGACGCGGATTTGACGGGTCCACGCGATTCTTGCCAATTTGATCGCTAGTCCGGAATGATTCAAACCAACGCTCAACAAATCGGTACACGTTTCCTGGCTCCGGAAGTGCTGGCGCGGATAAGCTCGCTTGAGCTCGTCGCGCGCTCGGTAGTCGAAGGCTTTATCTCGGGACTTCATCGTTCGCCGCATCTCGGCTTCTCGACCGACTTCGCCGAGCACCGCCAGTACATGCCCGGCGATGACTTGCG
>JBASRN010000121.1:0-15658 GCA_049273855.1 Blastocatellia bacterium | reverse complement strand
CATGTCGTCCGCCTGGATGTCCGGGTACTCTGTTGCGACTTCGCGAAAACAGTTCAAGAAGAGCCCGTCGGAGAGCTTCATGATGTTCGCCTTGTGGATGGCGGTAACTCGTTTGCGACCCTCGCGCTTGGCGTACTCGAAGGCGAAACGCGCAATCCGAAGCGAAGCACGCGCGGTGATGATCTTCAAACTCTCGACCACGCCGGGCACGACTTCGTGCTCGAGTCCAGAATAAAGATCCTCGGTGTTCTCCCGCACGATAATGAGATCGACGTTCTCGTAACGGGTCGGCACTCCTTCCAGTGACTTGACCGGCCGCAGACTCGCAAAGAGGTCGAGTTCCTTTCGCAATCTGACATTTGAGCTGACGAAGCCGCCGCCAATCGGAGTAGTGACCGGGCCTTTTAGCGCGACCTTGTTTCGTCTTATCGAATCAAGCATGTCCTTTGGCAACGGATCGCCGTATCGGGAAAGTGCGTCGGCGCCGACAACAAACGATTCCCATTCTGCTTGAAACCCTGCGGCGCGAAGGACCGAAACGGTTGCTCCGGTCACTTCGGGTCCGATTCCGTCGCCGGTCATGAGCGTGATCTTGTGCTTCATATTCTCAGTGGCCAAACCAGCAGCGCCCCATACGGCAAAAGGGAAGCCGAGGCGAAGTCCCTAATCCTACAGGACGAATTAGCGAGGACACAAGAAAGCTCTAAACGGCCGCGAATTGCCGGTCCGAAACCCCGCCTATTTCGTCGAGAAGATCAAACCAGGCGCGACTTATCGGTCTTCCACGGCTGCGCGATTACCTCCGGATCGACCACGAAGGTGGACCCTGGAACGAGATATACCGCAAACGACAGTCTCTTCATCCCGGTTTGACGTTGACATCCATCAAGCGCTTTCCTAGTCTGAGAAGTCCGGCCGTTCCAGGAGGGGAAGCGAATGTACGAAGTGATGATCGAAGAGGAATTCTCAGCCGCACATGCGCTGCGCGGTTATCGCGGCAAGTGCGAGAACCTACATGGGCACAACTGGAAGATCGAGGTCTACGTGCGCGGCGAGCAGCTCGATCAGGTTGGGATGCTGGTTGATTTCAAGGAACTGAAAGGTGCTACTCGGCGAGTGATGGAATACCTGGATCATCAAAACTTGAACGAACTTCAACCGTTCGATGTTGAGATGAACCCGTCATCGGAGCACCTCGCCGGATTCATTCTTCACAGAGTATCTGACGAGATCAGCGACGATCGCGTAAAGGTTTATAAGGTAAGGGTGTGGGAGACTCCGTCGACCTGCGCCACGTATGAAATCAGATAAGACGAATGTAGCCGTGAACGTACAACGCATTGAACAAAAGCAGAAAAGTCGCGCGGGTCTGCGCTCGGTGCTGCGGCCGCAAGCCGAACAACACTATTCGACCAGGGTTCATTTCCACCGACACAACAGCTGCGCGACCGGCCATCAGGTCTTCACCTTTCAGCCAGCCGGAGGCGACTACATCGGAGTTTGGATAGCGCGCTACTACCGAAGCTTTATGAGACGCGAAGCCTTCGACTAGCGCGAAGAAAGGGCTGTTGTTGTAGAAACCATACGTCTCGCCCGGCATGCCCAAGCCCAGCGCATGCGAAGCGTCTACCTGCACTCGTACGATCGTGCCGGGCGCGAAGTGCTGTTCGCGAGTCAGCCCGCGCTTCAGGTTTCGAACCGGGATCGGGAACTTGTCGATTGCAAGATCGCTGCTGGCGCCGAGCGTGATCAGAGTGCCTCCCGCGCGAACAAACTCGCGTAGTGCTTCAACGCCTTCATCGCCGATGCCGCCGCGATACTCCGGCCGAATCGTCTTGAAGTCGAAGCCGCCGATGATGTCGCGAGGCTGCTGGTCCGGCAGGATGATCGCGTCGAACCTCTCTCGCAGCTTGCCCGCTTTGATGTCCGCGTTGTGAAGCGTCACGTACGGAAACTCGTATTGTTCAAGCACCCAACGAGTCCAGCCTTCGTCCATATTCGCAGTCCAGGGTTGATAGAGCCCGATGCGCGGCGAATGCAACCGAAGCTTCGAAACCGGCAGCATCTTGTCCCGCGGTGTTGCTGGTCTGCCGCCCGGTGCGGGAGTCGTCTGTATGGCGAGGCCGAAGTCACGGGCAAGAGTCTGAAGCAATTCGCGCGGCGCCCCCGCCCCTGATACTCGGGGCTTTTCGTTATTCGACAGACGAAGGATGTCCACCCCGACTCCAGCCTTCAACAACCGATTGACTGCTGTCGCCGAGTCCGCGCCCAAATAGTCGAAGCTGAATCTGTTCCCCGCACCCCGTACCTCGCCAGTTAGCTTAGGAGCAGTCGCGAGCCTGCTCAGCTTTGCAGTTTCTTGAAGCGGGTTCTTAACGAATGTCGTCTCCACTCCCATCAACATTCCGAGGGACCACGACGTCACATCATAAGGCGGCTCGGGCGGAGAGGCCGGCGAACGACGAACTTCAGGATACGACTGCTTCTCGAGTATGTCTTTCGCATACCGCGCGAACACCTGATTCATCGGTATCACGAATGTTCCTGCCGGATATTTTTTGCCGTCCGCTTCTAACTCGGCGTCGGCCCGCGACACTTCGACGCCTGCCATCCGCAAGCGCTCGACAAGGTGACCGGCCTCGCGCGGGTCGTGCTGCGCCTCGATCGGGATGAGGATTGCTGTCGAGTCGCCTTTTGCGCCGGCTTCGACGGTTGCGCGGTTTATCTCGTAGATCTGACGCAGCAACTGTTCGCGCTGCTCGGCCGCCGTTTCAAGCAGCGCCATCGTCACTATCAACTCGTAATCGACGATGTCGCGCAGAGTCCACCTTCCGCCCAACCACGGGCGCGGGTACTCGGTGCGCGGAGTTACGTCGCGCGGCGGAGGAAGCGGCTCGTTAGGATTCTCCATCTGTCGGCGCTGCTGACTTTGAAAGTCGTCGGACGGAGCCTGAGGCTGCTGACCGGGTTGAGCCTTGCGCTGCTCGATCGGAGAAGCTATTCGCGCGCTCGCGACTTCGGTCAGCAGGCCGACCTGGTTATGCCACCAGCCGCTCCACGCCATCGCGCCTTGCCAGAAGTTTGTGTACGTCGAGTTGTAAATGATGCCTTCTTTGCCTGCTGCTTCGAGCGCCGCGGCTTGCGACTGTCCGAAGATCCCGTTCCAGCGGTAGATCAGAGGGTGCACATTCGGGTTGATAGGGTCTGTCGCCGGCATAACGAAGATTCGCGCGCCCTGACTGCCCATCTGGTGCTCGTCCAGCCACACCGCCGGGAACCAATCGTGCCACAACAACTGAGCCGTCAACTGGCTCTCCTTCTGAGTGAACATGTACATATCACGGTTGTTGTCGTGACCGACATAAGGATGATAGAGCCACGGCACCGGGCTCGCTTCATACTCGGTGCCGACGTTCCGGTTGTACCAGTCGGTGATGATGATCTGGCCGTCAGGGTTGAGACTCGGCACCAGAAGAAAGATGACGTTGTCGAGAATCTTGTTGATGACCGGCGAGTCTTCGGTGGCGAGCCGATGCACGAGTTCCAGGACCATCTGCGACGAGCCGATCTCGGTTGCGTGAATGTTGCAGGTCACGAGCACAACGGCTTTGCCGGATTTCAAGATTTCGTCGCGCTCGGTCTTAGTCGGCGCGCCGTTTTGAAAGTAAAGCTTGCGTTCGAGTTGTTTAAAGTGGTCGAGGTTCTTGATGGTTTCGGGCGCGCTGATTTCCAGCGCGATGAACGGATTCCCGTTTGTTGACTTGCCAAGCTCGCGAAGCTGAACGCGATCCGAAGCCGCCGCAACGATGCCCATGTACTCGATTATCTTGTCCCAGCGCGCGAGTTTCTTGTCCTCGCCGACGCGAAAGCCGAGGAACTTCTCGGGCGTTGGCGGCTGATCGGCGGCAGCAATCCCGCCGCTGACGAGCGGTGAAATCAAGACGCAGCCGAGTACGAGCACGGCGAGTGAACAATACAAAAACCGCATTGGTTGGCTCCTCTCAAATGCATGGAGTACAGAAGCATGGAGTACAGAAGCATGGAGTACAGGCTTTAGCCTGGTAGTGCTCCGCCTCACCAGCAAGGTCCACGTCAGGGTGTGACTTTATCCTTAGCCGGGTCGTTCCTGTCCGCTATCTACAACCAGGCTGAAGCCTGTACTCCATGCCCTTGTGCTCTTCTCAACAGGTGTCCCATTTCTTGCCATAATCGAGCAGCGGATACTCCCGCCACAACTTCGCCGCCTCTTCGCGTCCGTTTTGCTCGATGAACTCTGCCGCACTCGACCAGGGCCAGTCCAGCCATTTCTCAACATAACCATGATGCACCGGGTTGTGATGCACGTAGTTCAAACTCGCAAAGAAATGCCGGTCGGACCGAATCTGACGTTCGAGGGCGTTGTACCAGCATTGCCGCCCGCGTCGTTGATCTTCACCATTCCACTTGAAGGATGAGCGGCCGTGAAACTGCCCGAGTGCTTTGAGCAGCGCTTTGATACCTGAGGTACGGACCAGTGCGTGATAGTGGTTGGCAGAACACACCAGGCGTAAAGGTTCGCCCCGCTGGTTCGAAATGTCAGTAAAAGGCTCTCTTCACATTCAGAGATTCGTTCCGGCGTAAGGCCGATGATCGGAAGATGCTCGTAGCAGGCCGCCGTTACGAGGTAGTTTGCGGCGCCATCCACCTCGCGATGCGGCGGCGAATGCCATGGCAAACGATTGCGACGGCGTTCCTCGACAACGCACCGTCTCTCTTCTGCAGTCATGCGCCGGTAGTCGTACATGAGGGAAAGAGCATGGAGTACAGGCTTTAGCCTGGTAGTTTAGTTCGCGAATCTACTACCGGGCTTCGCTTTTAGCTTGGTAGTTTAGTCCGCAATCTACTACCAGGCTAAAGCCTGTACTCCATGCTCTTGATTCAAACGCTTTATGTCAAAGCGATGTACGCCTGTTTGACGCGTCAGGATAGGCCAGAGTAGATTACGCACTCTGGAGGAAACATGTACAACGTGTTGAATAGTCGCTTTCTGGTCTCTCTCGTACTGGCTGTGAGCATCGCTGCGATCGCGCTCCCCATGCGCAGCGCAACCGCTCAAACAAAGCCGGTGGAGTTCACAGTAGATGATCTCCTTGAGATCGTAAACATGAACATTGCTGATCTGAGCAACGATGGGCGATGGCTCGCTGCGACAGGCGGATCGCTTCGGGATCGAATCGGCATCGACAATTATCGCTTTGGCGATCCGACTTACGTTGCGCCGTTGCTGGTCGAGGTTTGGATCATCGACACTCAGACCGCAAGAGTTCAAAAGCTCTTCCCGGACAAGCGCCAGGTGCGCTCGCTCAAGTGGTCGCCCGATGCTGACCGCCTCGCATTCTTATTACTGAAATCTGATGGATTCGAGCCGGTGATCTGGGAACGAGCGAGCGGCAAACTCGCCCCCGTCAAACTCCCACCGGCTAAGATGGCCGCCGACAACGCGGAGTTCGAGTGGTCAGCCGACGGTTCCCAGTTGATCTTCCCGCTTCGCAGCACTGACTGGAAAAAGAAAGCGGCGGAACGATTCGCCAACGAGACGCGCGGGCCGGTGGTTGTTCATTCGAGCAAGGAGCCGTTCCTCGCGTGGGAAGACTTGCGACGGACGGCTTCGCCGCGTTCGCTCACTGCTTACGATGTGAAGAGCGGTCAGACCCGCGAGCTTTTGCCCGAACTGAAACTCGGCTCATACGACCTCGCCGAGGATGGCTCCTTCATCACATACTCGGAGGACATCACAAAGAAGACAGACTATGACGTAATCGGCGGCACTGAGAACCAGATTCACCTCATGCCGGCCGCCGGTGGTCAGCCGCGCACGATCATCAAGTCAACCAAAGGTATCAACGTGATCTGGTCGCGAGACAATCGACGGTATGCTTACGCGAAAGATGGCAACATCTTCTTCGGGTTGATCGATGACAAAGAAGCGCGCCAGCTTACCGGCAAGAAGCCGGATACCGATAAGGACAAGCCTGATTTAGCCTCGGACAAACCCAAGGACGATGCGGGGAATGACGCGGAGAAGGAAAAGAAGGACAAGGAAAAGTTCAACGCCGTTCGCTTGAGCCCGAAGGGCGATCGCCTGGTGGCTTCGAACAAGGAAGGGCTGTGGCTGGTCGACACGCAATCGGGCGCGAAAGAAATGTTCGTCAAGACCGGCGACGAGGACAAAGAGTCGCCGCGTTATCAAGTCGTGGACTTCAGCCCCGACGGCGAGAGCATCTATTTGAGTTACGCCTCGCGAGCGAAATGGGACCGAGGTGTTGTCCGGTACGACCCTGTATCCAGGCGGCTCGAAGACCTTCTGAAGGACTCGCGCATCTACTCGAACACACGGCTCTCGAAAGACGGGCGAACGTTTGTGTTTCTCTCCGCCGAAGGCAACCGGCCCGCTGATCTGTTCGCGGCCGACTCACAGATGAAGAACGTCCGCCGATTGACCGATACGAACCCGCAACTCAAGGCGAAGCGGCTAAGCAAGACCGAGCTTGTCTCGTATCTGGACGCCGACGGGAACAGGTTGTACGGCGTTTTGTACTACCCGGTCGACCATGAGGCCGGCAAAAAGTATCCAACCGTACTCAACATCTACGAGCAGTTCTTTGACGATCCGTTCAGCGGGACAATCAATGTTCTGACGTCGAACGGGTACGCTGTGATGCAGCCATCTGTGAATCTGGAGATCGGCTTTCCCGGCGAAGCATGGGTGAAGGGCGTGACGGCGGCGGCAAACAAGCTGATCGAGATGGGCGTCGCCGATCCCGAGCGATTGGGTGTGCAAGGCACCAGTTACGGCGGTTACGCCACAAATTTGCTGATCACCCAGACCAATCGCTTCAAAGCTGCGGTCAACATCTCGGGCAAGGTGAATATGATCAGCTTCTACACGGACAGCCCCAGGCTCGGAGTCCGCAACATTCACGCGCCCGAAAAGAGTCAGGATCGAATCGGCGCGACGCTTTGGCAGCAGCCGCAAAAGTACATTCAACATTCGGCGATAATGTTCGCCGATCGAATCAAGACGCCGCTGCTATTGATCAGCGGCGAGCAGGACCACAACGTTCCGGCGCGCCAGCTAATGGAGATGTATTACGCGCTTCGAAGGCTTGGGAAGGAGGTTGAATGGGTGAGCTACATCAACGGCGGCCACGGTATGCCAACAACGACCGTCGAGGAGGTGAAGGATTATCACAACCGAATTGTGAAGTGGTACGACGATCACTTGAAAGGTGATCTGAAGAAGAAGGGCGAAGGGCCGAAGCCGGACGCTTCGCAGCGATAAGGGGCACGACGCAACCGGGCTTCGTCGCGAATGGCAAACCGCGCCCTGCCGCCGAAGCATTGACGGCCCGCAGCAGCGCGCTCGCTCGATCGCGAAGTCCGCTATCGGCCTTTGAAGTCAGCCTTGCGTTTCTCGATAAAAGCTCGGACGCCCTCCTCTTTGTCTTCGCTCGAAAAACACAATGCGAACAGGTCAACCTCCGAATCAAGCCCTTCGCGGAGATTCATTCTTGCGGCGTTCTTGACCGAGGCCTTGGCCATGGCAAGCGCCACCGGACTCAGCTCGGCGATCCTGTTGGCGAGCTCCATCGTTTTGGCTTCAAGCTCTTCAGGCGCGAACAGGTGATTGACCAGCCCGATCTGTTTGGCCTCTTCGGCGGAGATCATATCGCCGGTCAGGATCAGCTCCATCGCCTTCCCTTCTCCGATCAAATGAGCCATCCGTTGAGTACCGCCACCGCCCGGGATGATGCCGAGCTTGATCTCCGGCTGCCCGAGCTTTGCTTTGGTGGAAGCGATTCGGATGTCGCACGCCATTGCAAGCTCGCAGCCGCCGCCCAACGCGAAGCCGTTTATCATCGCAATAACCGGCTTGGGAAAATCCTCGACAGCGTCGAAAGCGCGACGGCCTTTCATCACCGCGCGTTGCTTGATCGCACTCATGCCCGCGAACTCGTTGATGTCGGCGCCCGCGATAAAGGCTTTCTCGCCCGCGCCGGTGACGACCACGACGCGAACTTCGTCGTCTCTTTCAAGCTGATCAAACGCCGCGAGGATATCGCCGCGGGTCGCAATGTTAAGAGCGTTCAATTTATCCGGGCGGTTGATCGTTAAGATCGCGACCCGCCCGCGCTTCTCGATCAGTACATTTTCAAGTGCCATTTGTATCTCCGATTCCGACTATCAAGTCATAATGCCACGTTTCTGATTTCTCTGCGTGATCTCAGCGCCCCCGTGGCTCCGCGGTTAGTTGGCGCCGAAACTCCGGTAACCGCGGAGGCGCCGAGCCACAGAGGCCGCACGGAGATTTCACTCCCCTTATTCCCCTGTGAATTCGGGCTTCCGCTTTTCCCTAAATGCGCGAACGCCTTCGCGATGGTCTTTGCTCTTGACCAGAACGCTCTGCGCGAGAGCTTCAAGCGTGCGGCCGGTCTGAAAATCGCTGTTGACCGAGTGCCATAAAATTCGCTTGGCAAGCCCAAGCGCTTCCGGCGCCCGGGTCAACAAGTGCTCGGCGAGCGCGCGAGTGTGGTTCATCAACTCTTCGTGGGGGATTACTCGATTCACCAGTCCGATTCGCTCAGCCTCTTCCGCAGATATCATCTCGCCGATAAAGATCAGCTCCTTTGCTTTGCCGTAGCCGATCAACTTGACGAGCCTCGAACAGCCGCCGGCTCCTGGTATCAGCCCAATGTTGTTTTCGCGAAAGCCGAACTTCGCCTGATCCGAAGCGATGCGAATGTCGCACGACAGCGTTATCTGCAAACCAGCGCCGGTGCATGGCCCGTTGATCGCGGCGAGCACCGGCTTCTCGATCAGTTCAAGTTCGTCAAAGAACTGAGTGAGCCGATGGTTCTCGGCTCGAAACTTGACCGTGCTCCACTCGCGCTCGAAGTACTCGATGTCGCCGCCCGCCGAAAAAGCGCGCCCCGCTCCTGTAAAGACCACTACTCCGATCTTTTCGTTGGTCTGAAGCTCAGTGAACAGGCGCGTGAAGTCATCCCTCATCTCTTCGTTGATTGCGTTGAGCCGGTCAGGCCTGTTGAACGTGATGGTGGCGATGCGATCAGTGAGGTCGAAAGTGATTGCCTTGTAGTCCATCTAGTTGTACGGGCGGCCCTCCGTGGCCGCCCCTCGATCCAAGAATGCGAAAGCGGACCCGCACTGGGCGCAATAAGGGCGGCCACGGAGGGCCGTCCGTACAAACGCCCTCTATTTCGAGCCAGGCGCGCCCCACTTCGTGCTTACCACGACCGACTTCGTCTCGGTGTAATAGTCGAGCGCTTCGGTGCCGTGTTCCTTCCCCAGCCCGCTCTGCTTGAAGCCGCCGAACGGCAGTTCGTCGTAGATGATCTGCGCCGAGTTGATCCATGTATAACCCGCTTCAATTCGCTCGGCCGCCCGGGTCGCGCGATTCAGATCGTTGGTCCAGATCGAAGAGCCTAAGCCGAAGATCGAGTCGTTGGCCTTTGCTATCGCTTCGTCCAGGCTGCCTACTCGGAAGATCGGCAGCGCGGGACCGAAGACCTCTTCGGACGCAACCCGCGCGTCTTCGGGCACGTCAGCCAAAAGCGTCGGCGCAAAGAAGTGCCCGCTATCGAAACCGGCACCTCGCAAGCGCCCTCCGCCGGCCAACACTCGCGCGCCGCGATCGACTGCGTCTTGCACTTGAGATTCGATCTCGTCTCGCTGGCTCGAGCTGTGCAGCGGGCCGACTATCGTGCCCTCATCCAACCCGTGCCCGACCTTCAGCCTCTTGACTCGCGTCACAAGCCGCTCGGTGAAGTCATCGGCGATCGCATTGAACAGGTAGAGTCGTTTTATCGCGAGACACGCCTGCCCGCAGTTGAAGAAGCGGCCCGTTGCCGCCGCTCGAACTGCCTCGTCGATGTCCGCATCGTCGCACACTATCATCGGGTCCGAACCGCCCAGTTCGAGCGTCACCCGCTTGATGCCTTGCGCAGCGGAGGCCATCACTCGTCGACCCACTTCGGTCGAGCCGGTAAAACCGATCTTGCGAACCTTGGGATTGGTGACGATCTCTTCGCCGACGACCGAACCCTGGCCGGTGACGACATTGAGCACACCGCCTGGCAAACCCGCTTCCAGAAACAAACCAACGACGCGCAAATCGGTTAGCGGCGTCGTCTCGGCGGGCTTGATGACCATGGTGTTGCCCGCAAGCAGCGCCGGCCCGATCTTGTTGCCCATAAGCGAGACAGGGAAATTCCACGGGACAATAGCACCCACGACTCCAAGGGGTCGCTTGATGATCAAGCCGTAGGAGTTCTCGCTGATCTGAGGGATGTAGCCGCCTCGAATGTTCTTGCCGAGCCCCGCGTAGTATTCGATCGTGTGAGCGAAGCGTCGAATCTCGAGGATGGCTTCGCGGATCGGTTTGCCTTGCTCTTTGGTGAGCACCGTAGCCAGTTCGTTTTCGCGCATGCGAAACAGGTCGACCGAGCGGCGCAGCACGTCCGCTCGCTTCGCCTGAGGCCATTCGCTCCAGATCAGGAATGCCGCATGCGCTACGTCGATAGCCTCACGCGCATCTTCCGCAGTCGCGCGGGGCGCCGTATCTACCGTTTCGCCCGTGGCCGGGTTCAGAACTTCGATCGAGTTGCCGTTTCGCGAGTTCACCCACTCGCCGCCTATTAGCATTTGTGCCATCTTCAGATCTCCGCAAAGCTTGCGTCAGCTATTCAGTCACTGGCATGCGTTCGAACAACGAAGAAACTAAGCAAGAAAAGCCGGGCAGCAGTGGCGACTCCAGCCTATCGTTCTCAAGCAGCGTTGCCGCCAGCTGCAAATGCGCGTTATCGCGCCGGTAGACCTCGATCTGACGGGCTTGCCAACTGACGATCCAGTACTCAACCACACCGCGGCTGGAATAGAGCTTTAGCTTAGCCTCTCGGTCACGCTTTTCATTCGTGCTGCCCGGCGAGAGCACTTCGACTACGAGCTCGGGCGCAGCATGAAACTTGCCGTCCGCTTGAACCACCGCTCGCATTCGGCCGGCGCTTACCCACACCAGATCGGGGGCCACGTCGTCGTCGTCAGCGAAGATGATCCCCGGCGCGAAGAAAACTTTTCCAAGGCCGGACTGCTTATTCCAGTTCCTAAGCTCGCCGTAGATTTCTCCACAGACATCCTGATGATTGAGGTGAGGTTGCTTGGACACAAACAAATCTCCGTCGATGATCTCGTAGCGCTTGCCATCGTCAGGCATCGCTGCAATATCCGCGGACGTCCATCGCAGAGTGCTGGCCATTTGGTTGCTCCTTACCTTATCGCGTTCACGGCAAGCGGGGCCCGCTCGCCATCGACGCGCCAGTCCCGTTATCGGGTGATCACAACACCCTTCGGCTCGAGATAATAATCGAGCGCTTCGGGGCCGTGTTCCCGCCCGAAGCCGCTTGCTTTCACCCCACCGAACGGCAGTTCATCGTAGCCGTAGTGCAACGAGTTTACCCACACGTTTCCTGCTTGAATCCGATCAATCGCGGTCTCGATGTTGTCGAGGTTCTTGGTCCAGATCGAAGAACCCAGCCCGTAGATTGAGCCGTTAGCCTTCTCGATCGCTTCGTCGAGACTCGACACGCGGAAGATCGGCAGCAACGGACCAAACGTTTCTTCTTGAACCGCTCGCGACTCTTCGGAAACCTCGGTCAGTATTGTCGGCAGATAGTAGTTGCCTTTCTCGTACTGGCCGCCTTCGGGTCTTGCGCCGCCGAGCAGAACCTTCGCGCCGCGATCAATCGCGTCCTTCACTTGAGCCTCAATCTCGTCACGTTGGCCCGCTGTGTGAAGCGGGCCCATCCGAATTTTCGGCTTCTCGGCTCGCGTCATTCCGTCGCCCACTTCGTAGCGCGCGACTTTGCTGACCAGGCTGCCGACAAACTCGTCATATACCTTGTCGAAGATGTACAGCCGTTTCACCGCGAGACATGCCTGTCCGGCGTTCCAGAAGCGCCCAACCATCGCGCCGGTGACCGCTTTTGCGATGTCCGCGTCTTCACACACGATCATCGGGTCCGAGCCGCCAAGCTCAAGCGTTACGCGTTTGAAGTCGCCGCAAGCAACCTCGGCGACGTGTTTGCCGGTGGCTGACTCGCCGGTGAAAGCGATGCGCCGGACTTTCGGGTTCTTAAGCAGCTCTTCACCGACCACGCTGCCAGGTCCCGTGATTACGTTCAAAACTCCACTGGGCAAGCCGGCTTGATTCATCAACTCGATTATGCGAATCGTGGTGAGCGGAGTCGTCGAAGCGGGCTTAACCACAACTGTGTTGCCGGCCGCGAGCGCGGGTCCCACCTTGGTGCCCATCAGCGTGAGCGGGAAATTCCACGGCACGATAGCTCCGCACACGCCGAGCGGCTTGTGAATAACCATGCCGTAGGCGTTCTTGGCCGGCAGCGGCACTTGAGCCCCGCGCACCTTCGAAGCCAGACCCGCGTAGAAGTGCAGGCCGTGATCGAAGTGTTCGAGCTCGCCGCTTGCCTCCTGAAACGGCTTGCCCTGCTCGCGACACAGCAGCTCCGCAAGTGTCTTGCGCTCGGCTACCACAAGCTCGGCGGCTTTGAACAATAGCTTGCCGCGATCTTCGGCGGACGTATGCGACCACTCGTCAAAAGCGGCTTCGGCGGCGTCGATAGCGCGCCTCGCGTCCTGCTCGTTTCCTTTCGGCGCGGTATCAACGACTTCGCCGTTAGCAGGATTGCGCACTTCATAAGACGCGCCGCTTATCGCATCAACCGATTCTCCTGAAATAAACATCTTAGCCATCAAGATTCCTCCAAATTAGTCCGTGCAGATCGGTCCGTCGTTGACGGCGATATTACTTCTCGTGTAACGGGCACGAATCTATTGCTCTTTTTTGCACTCACAGGGCACGATTGACTCGCCCATTTACTCTAGAACGTCCGACACTTCTCGAATCAAATTACTCTTGTGCTCGGGGTCCACAGTCCTTCTGTAGCCTTGCTAGCCTAGCCTCGCAGGCCTTAGTGGCCTGCCTCGCTGATTGCCAGCTCTCGTCCTTCTGGTTAACCTGATCTCGTGTGGTATTCAGGTCATTATTGAGTTGCGCGACCATTTTCTTAAAACTGTCGTTTTCGCCTTCGAGCCTCTTTACCTGAAATTGAACGTCCGTGACATCTCTCGAATAATCTCTAATTTGGACGGACAATTGTCCGGATAACTGTGCTATCTGTTCATCCCTTTGCTTTAAGAGGATATCCAAGGGGTTTTCGTTGTACTTTGCAAGTTCCTCCTGTGAGGTACGGAGTTTGTCTGCAAGACTTTCTCGCTCAGCTTCTACTGCCTGCAATCGCCCGGCGGTATTTCGTACTTGCCACCAAGCAAAAGCGGCTAGCATCGCTGCAACTAGTAAACTGCCAGTGAGCACAGATGCTCGATGCCGCCGAAAATAACGCGCCACAGTAGGCAGGTATTCCGACCATGCGGGTCTATACTCCTGGGGAATTGCATCGACTTCATTGACCTCTCCCCAGGGAGTCTTGGAATCAACCAGCCGTTTAGCAAAAGAGTCATACCTTCGCTTGAGCGAAGACACTTCGCTCGTTCTCTCGGTCAGTACTGCTATTTCCTCACCATACGCATAGTAAGGTACATGCGGGACCAGCATCTCGTCGAAGTAGTTTTCCAGCTTAACATCTGCACGCTTATATATCTGGTTAAACAGTTTTTCGAATGACGATTGGTAACCAGGAATGTCGCTGTTGCCTAGTCGCCATATTTCCTTGAGCTCTTTCTCGCTATTTTCAACACGAGATACGAGGGGGAAAACCGTGAGCGGTCGCAGGTCGTGAGATTCTTTGCGGTATTCAGTAGCCCTTCGTATTAGTTCAAGCCCCCCTTTTATGCTCTGCTGATTTGGGGTGAAGACAACCACCAGTTTCTCTGGAAGCAGCATTGTGCAGATGCCGCTAATATCAGTAATGCCCGTGCGAGAGTCAATCAGCACGTATTGGTATCTTGCTGCCAGTCTTTCGGCAAGCGTTCGAATCAGCATCGGAGAACGGCGGTATAGAGTCTCCCACTGAAACGTGTTGACGTGTCTGGAATACTGTTCGGGGTCCTTTTTATTAAGGCGGCCCGATTTGATCAGGTGTAGACCTTCGATATTGGTGTGTAGAGCATATCGTTCAGGCTGAACTTTATCCAAGGCATTACGGGCGAACTTTTCGCTTGTGAGGAGCGCCTCCCCATCCGTTTCCTTAGACTGAATGCTTGATGTGTCCACATTCCGAGTTGCCTCATCTAGAGACATGAACATGTCAATCAATCCCGGTGCATCATCAATAGCATCTTCGCTATCCGGCAGGACAGATCCGCTTCGCTTCAATTTATTGTGGAAGTATCTATGTAACCCGGGGGCCTCCAGATCCCAATCGATCATTAAAACACCCCTACCCCGGGTCTCTGCCTGACGCTGCGCGAGCACGCAGCCTACGTTGGCAAGAGCCATCGTCCGTCCAGTTCCGCCTTTGTACGAGTAAAATGTAATTATCTGGCCTGGTGACTCGTCACTCATCGTGGCACCCCGTTTTCTTTCAATTGCTTCGTGCTCGACCGGGGAAAGGGTCGGTGGGTTCATTCAATGAGGTTTCTAGATCGAGACTCACTCTGATGTCTAAAACCCTCTCGATGTAAGCCTTTGTTTCAGCGTGACTCGGAAGAGTGAAGGTGTCGCATTCCGTGCAGGGATCGGATCCCATCCTATCGAATTCATAACACCGGTCAATGATGTATTCGGCAATTTTATGGATCTCGGATGCATATCGCTGACGCACCTTTACCTGTGGGTCTGCCAAATCAAGGTCATCGAATTTATAATACTGATGTCTCTTTATTACCGAAGGTAGCCGCTTCTCACCCCGCAAGACAATTGGAATGATCAATCCGTGAGTTCTGCTGGCAGAGGCCAGCAATCGGAGCCGCTTTTCCTCGAGCAACTCCATAGCACTGTACTCACGCGCGCAAAACGCATTTTCGGCATCAAAGTAGAGAGGGGTGTAGACGACTACCATGCAGATACTCTTGCATAGATCGGTCGCCAGCTTATCATTCCACCTATCACCTTCCTGGAGGCATTCAAAATCTATCCATATCCTCTTTCTGGTTTGCGCATAGACTTCGGCACGAAGTCCGTCAAAAAATTCCTTCATGAGAGGCTTCAGGACGTTGTCTTGACCATGCGGATAGCTGATGAAACAGCAATACTCTATAGGCATCGCTCTATCCTCCAATTTGATGGTTCAACCTGTCGGCCAGACTGGTTCAAACAACGAGTTACCGACTACTTCCCCTTAAACTGAGCCGTGCGTTTCTTCGCGTAGGCTTCGAGCCCTTCGTGCGCGTCTTCGCTCTCGAAAAGCTGCTGCAATAGCTCGCGCTCGACCGCCAGTGCCTCGGCCAGCGGTAACTCGAGCCCCGTCTGCACCGAGCGCTTAATCAAGCCGACCGCCTTGCTGGCTTTCGCCGGCGGGACGAATTGCTTCGCGAACTCGATCACCTTCTCGAAAAAGTTCTCTTCATCGAAGACGTGATTCACCAACCCGATTTGATGAGCTTCATCAACCGAGATCGTCCGGCC
>JBASRN010000116.1:0-9952 GCA_049273855.1 Blastocatellia bacterium | reverse complement strand
AACCAGCGGGGGCAAGCCACCCTTCCCGACCTGTCAATGTGCTACCTGCTGACAAGGGTTCAATAATCGAAACTCGCTTCCGCTTTGATTCGCGCGACGAACTCCTCGATCGGTACCGCGCCTTCGTCGCCCTTCTCGCGGGAGCGAACCGCGACCGCCCGCGACTCGGCTTCCTTCGCGCCGGTCACAAGCATATACGGCACTTTTTCAAGTTGCGCATCGCGAACCTTTGCGCCGATCTTGTCGTCCCGAATGTCCAACTCGACGCGAATGTCCTCAGCGAGCAAGCGCTCGTAGACCTCGCGGGCGTATTCGGCGGTCTTCTCGGAGATCGACAGCACCTTGGCCTGCACCGGCGCGAGCCACACCGGAAAGGCTCCGGCGTAATGCTCGATCAGGATGCCGACGAACCGCTCCAACGAGCCGTAGATTGCGCGATGGATCACCACCGGGATCGATTCGGCGTTGTGCTCGTTGACGTAGCTCAGCCCAAAGTTTCTCGGTTGCTGAAAGTCCAACTGAATCGTGCCGAGTTGGTGCTCGCGCTTGAGCGAATCCTGAACCATCTGGTCGATCTTCGGGCCGTAGAAGTTCGCCTCCCCTTTCTCAACGGTGTATTCGAGATGGTTCGCCTCGAGCGCCTCGGCGAGCAGCTTCTCAGCGCCGTCCCAAACCGCCGGGTCCCCCATGTACTTCGACATGTCATCGCCACGCACGCTCAGCACAAAGCGATAACCCATACCGAACGCCTTATAGACTCTGGCGACCAGGGCCAACAGCCGGTTCACTTCTTCGCCGATCTGATCCTCAGTAATGAAGAGGTGAGCGTCGTCCTGCTGGAACTGTCGCACGCGGGTCAGACCGGCAAGCACGCCCGCGCGCTCGTTGCGATGAAGCACGCTCTGCTCGGAGAGTCTCAAAGGGAGCTCGCGATAGCTTCGCCGCCTGGCTCCAAAGATCAGCATATGACCCGGGCAGTTCATCGGCTTCAACCCGTAGTCGTGCTCATCTTCGTGGACGATGAACATGTTCTCTTTATAGTGCGCCCAGTGCCCCGAGGTCTTGAACAGGTTCTCGCTGAACAGCAGCGGCGCCTTCACCTCGACGTAGCCGTTGTGCGCCAGCAGCCGTCTTATCGTTTCCTGAAGGGTGTGGTATATGACAGTTCCCTTCGGAAGCCAGAACGGTGCGCCCGGCGCCCACTCGTGCGTCATGAAGAGTTCAAGCTCACGGCCCACCTTGCGATGGTCGCGCCGTTTGGCTTCATCAATGTTGTGCAGGTACTCGTCAAGCTCGTCCCGGGTCGGCCACACCGTGCCGTAGATGCGCTGGAGCATCGGGTTCTTCTCGCTGCCGCGCCAGTAAGCGCCGGCAATCGAGGTAAGCTTGAAGTGTTTGCACTCGCTCGTGCGGCGCACGTGCGGACCCGCGCACAGGTCGGTGAAGTCGCCGATCGTGTAGGTCGATACCGTGTCGCCCGGAATCCCGTTGATCAACTCAGTCTTGAAGCTCTGTTCGCGCGAGCCGAAGAACTCGAGCGCTTTCGGCTTGTCCCAGGTCTCGCGCGCAAACTGAAGTCCCGACTTGACGATCTCGCGCATGCGCCGCTCGATTTCTTCAAGGTCGTCGGGCGTCAGCGGCCTAGGCAACATCATGTCGTAGTAGAAGCCGGTCTTTATCGGCGGGCCGATGCCAAACTTTGCCTCCGGGAATATCTGCTGAACCGCCGATGCCATTATGTGCGAGGTCGAATGGCGGAGACAGTGCAGCTTGTAGTCGCGCTCTGAGGGGAAGTCTTCCACAGAAAGCGCGAAATCCTGATCGCTTTGAAACTCGTCGCCCATCGCGGTCTCCTCAAAAATAAATAATGTAGCGGCATCGTTGCTCGTCAAGCAAAGCGAGAACGTGGCGCTACAGCCGGCTCGTCAAGGTTCACAGCGTTCTGCCGGAGAGGCTATCGTACATCACCAGTTGCAGCGGCGGAAAGGGGGAGATCAGCCGCCGATCTTACGCAGACGGCCGCGGATCAAAGAAAGGGCAAGACAACCTTTGTATTCTTAGAAGCGGGCTGACTCTCGGACCGCATGGTCTCCAGGCAAGAGATGAAGTCAGCGGGCAGCGGAGAGGTGAACTCCAGCCACTGACCATCAGCGGGATGATGGAACGCCAGGCTATACGCATGCAGGCACATTCTCGGTGGCCGGTGGCCGGTGGGTGGCGATGAGCAGTGGTCAGTGGTCAATGGCCAGTGGTCAGTTGCTTCTCCGGAAATGGTGGGCACGTCATGAACGCGGGGTTCCTCACTGACAACTGACCACTGGCCACTGACCACTGCTTCATACGGCTCGTCGCCAACGATCGGATACCCATAGTACGCGCAGTGGATTCGTAGCTGATTCGTTCGGCCGGTGACGGGCTCGAGCTCAACAAGCGTTGCACCTCCCAGTCGCTCTCGAACGCAAAAGCGGGTCTCGGCGTGCTTGCCGCTTTCCATCACCCACCATCGCGGCCGGCGATCCTCGTCTCGCCCGATCGGTGCGATGATGGTTCCATCGTCTTCGCTAATGTTGCCGTGAACCAGCGCGAGATAGCGCTTCTCGACCAGTCGCTTGTGAAAATGCCGGGAGAGCACGCTCAGCGCGCGCTGCGTTTTGGCGACCACCATCACGCCCGAAGTCGCCCGATCAAGCCGGTGAACCATGCCGGGGCGCACAAGTGCACGGGTTTCCATGCGCGCGGTCGCAACCGGTTCAGAGTTCCGGGTTTTGGTTTCTGGCGGCTCCGCGTCCTCGCCACCTGAACCCGGAACTCGGAACCCGGGACCCTTGTTCAGGTGATGGGCAAGCGCGTTCGCCAGCGTGCCTCGCTTTACGCTCAACGTCGGATGAACAAGCATTCCCGCCGGCTTGACCAGCACGATAAGGTGCTCGTCTTCGAAAAGAATCTCGAGCGGGATCTCATCGGGCGACATTGAGTTTGGAGCGCCGGCCTCGACCGCGAGCGCAATCGAATCACCGGCGGCCACGCGCAGACCAGCGCGCGCGACCTCGCCGTTCACCGTGGACTCGCCGGACGCAATCAGGTTGGCGATTCGCATCCGGCTCAAATCGCCAACGCGCGCGGCAAGAAACTCATCCAGGCGCTGTCCGGCGTCGGCATCGCTCGCTTGAAAGCTCCGAACGGCTGAGATGGGTTGTTGTTCGCGCATTTCAATTCGTCTAGCACTTAACCAATCAGTTGGCGAGCCTCGTCCCGCACCTCTGCGGAAGGGTCGGTTAGACACCCTTCGACCAGAGGGTCAGCCCTGCCAGGATCGAGTTGCGCAAGCGCCCACAGCGCGTGGCTGCGGATCAGAGGCTCGGGGTCTGACTTGATTCGCTCCAAAAGCGCGGGCACTGCGCTTGTAGCTCCTATGTTCGCCGCTACTATTGCCGCGTTGCGAAGCAACCCGCGCCGCTTCGGCCGGAGGAGCGGCGTCCCGCGAAAGCGCGCTCGAAACTGTTCGTGGGTTGCAATCGATAACACCTCCCTCAAAGCCAGCCCCGAACCGACTCCTGCTTCCGGCTTAAGCTCGGGCCATGCGGTGTCCGACGCGAATCGATTGAATGGACAGACATCCTGACACACGTCGCAGCCGAACACCCACTCGCCAATCTGAGAGCGCAAGCCGCGCGGGATCGCGCCTTTGTTCTCGATGGTCAGATACGAAATGCACTTTCTTGAGTCAAGCTGGTACGGCCCCGCGAACGCGTCGGTCGGACACGCATCGATGCAACGCCGGCAGCTTCCGCAACTAACTTTGATCTGGTTGCCGTCCGCGGGAAGATCGAGATCGACCAGTATCTCCGACAGAAAAAACCACGAGCCGTTGAGAGGCTGAAGGAGGTTAGTGTTCTTTCCGAAGAAGCCCACACCCGCGCTGGCGGCAACGGCGCGCTCGAGCAGCGGCACCGCGTCTACGAAGCAGCGCGCGTGAAGCTTACGGCCGGCGAGATTCTCGATTCGAGCTGCCAGCAAAATCAGGCGCGGCTTGACTACGTCGTGATAATCGAGTCCCCAGGCGTAACGAGCTACGCGGCCAAAGCGATGCTTGTGCTCGAACGCAGGCGAGGTAGCGTAGTAGTTGATCGCAAGCGTGATCAGCGAGCGAGCATCAGAGACCAGCGCGGCCGGGTGAGCGTGAAGCTCGGGGCGGCGCGTCATGTAATCCATCCCGGCTGCAAATCCCGACTCTCGCCAGTGGGCGAACGCTGCGTCGTCACGCAAAAGCGGACCGACCGATGCGATGCCGGCGACTTCGAAGCCAAGCTCTCGAGCCGCTTGTTTGATTTGCTCGACGAGGGCGCTCATCTGAAAAGCCTTATCAGCCCGCAAGTAAGGTGTCAATCATCATCAAGGGCGGAGTTCAAGAGCATGGAATACAGGCTTTAGCCTGGTCTTGGATGGCGCTGAAAGAAAGACCAGACTAAAGCCTGAACTCCATGCCCTTGAATCCCTAAAGCACGACACCTTGAAACAACTCAACTCTATCAAATAGAATCTAGCTGTCTTTACTCTTCATCAACGCACACTGGAAACGAAAAGGAGTAATAGAATGCGTCTCAGGACCTGGCTGATACTCTGCGCGCTTGTACTGCAAGCCAACACCAACTCGCTTGGACAATCGCTGCGCTCCAGCTCAAAAGAAAAGCGACCCAGCGCCACAAGCAATGGAATCGCAGCTTCCGCTTGGCCCATGTACGGCCGCGATCTCGCAGGCTCGCACTACAATCCCGCGGAGAAACAGATAACGCCCGAGACGGTCGCGCGGCTCAAAGTTAGGTGGATATTCGAGGCCGGCGATGACGTATCGAGTCAACCGGTAGTAGTAAACGGAGTGGTCTACTTCGGATCGTGGGACGGCAAGGAGTACGCCCTCGACGCGAAAACCGGCAGGAAGCTCTGGGACTTCGACTGCGGCACAGCCTCGCGAAGCGGAGCGGCTTACGCGGACGGGATGCTCTTCTTTGGCGACTTTGGGGGCAGACTCTTTGCGCTGGATGCCGCGACCGGTAAGGAGAAGTGGAAGGTAAAGATCGATCCGCACCGGAACACGATTGCGACCAGCTCGCCGATCTACCACAACGGGCGAGTCTACATCGGCGTCGCCTCGCACGAAGAGGGCGCGATGTTGGCTGCTCCGAAATATGAGTGCTGCACGTTTCGCGGGGGCGTCGCCGCTTACGATGCAAAAACCGGCGAACAGGTTTGGCGCTGGTACACGATTCCCGAGACTCCCGTGCCTCAGGGTAAGGACAAGAAGGGCGTGACGATGATTGGACCGGCGGGCGGGGCGGTGTGGTCTACGATTTCAATTCATCCCCAGTCGAACCGCCTCTATGTCTCGACCGGAAACCAGTACACGGGTCCGGCTTCGAAGTTTCCGAACGCGATCGTTGCTCTGGAACTGGCGACCGGCAAATTGGTGTGGTCGAATCAGGCGACGCCAAATGACATCTGGACGTTTGGGTGCAGAGATAACCCGGAGTGCAGCGACCTGGATGTGGACTTCGGCACGACGCCGGTCAGCTTTAAGGGACCGGGCGGAAAGATGCTGATCGGCGCGGGTCAGAAGAGCGGTTGGTTCTGGGCGGTTGATCCGAAGGACGGCAAGACCGTGTGGAAGACAGAGGTGGGACCCGGCGGCAAGCTCGGCGGCATCGAGTTTGGCGACGCGAGCGACGGCGAACGCGTATACGCTGCGCTGTCGAATTTCCCGAAGCAAGGCGCGATAGCTGCGCTGGATGGGGCTACCGGGAAGATCTTGTGGAAGACGCTCGCGCCTGATAACAAGTCCAACTTCGGCCCGCTCTCGGTAACCGGCACAGGAGCGAACAAGCTGGTATGGGCAGGAACCAGTGGCGGCACCATGCGAGCCTACGACGCAAAGGACGGGAAGATACTCTGGGAGTTCGATACCGGAGGCGCGGTAGGCGGCGGTCCAACGATCGTCGACGGCGTGCTGTATGTCGGATCGGGCTACAAGTTCCTGCGCATCGGCAAAGGCAACAACAAGCTGTACGCGTTTTCGGTTGATGGGAAGTAGGCGGTCGAAGGATAGAGGATAAGAGGATAGAAGGTAGAGGATAGCGTCTATCTACTATCATCCCGTCCTCTATCCTCGATCCTCCATCCTCTATCCTCCTCTATCTTCGCGAGGGCTATCGCAGCTTTTTCATTGCCTCCACGATCAGCTCTTCCACCTTATCCCAGACCTCAGGATCGTATTCCATTCTGGTATGAGCAACCCTGAAAGCCTTCTTTCCCCACGATACCCTCGAGATGTCGATCTTCTTATGCTCGTAGTCGAATTTGAAGTTGCCGATAATCGTAGTTCTTGTCGGGTCTTTGGCTCGGATTTCCGGCTCGCCTCGAATAAACCAACCGTTGCTTTGATAGAGATTCGCCGCCCGTAGCACGTTGGACGGGATTACTCCGTCGCCGCGTCCGACGCTGTCTACCTGCACGGTCAGGAACACCGGCACTCCCATCCTTTGCAGTTGCCGGGCGAGTTTAACCACCGCCGCGCCACCGAAACTTTGGCCATAGAGAATCAGGCGGATTGAAGCGCGCTCTTGCTCGTCGAGTTCGCCGTCACGATTACCGTCAACCGCGTTGCGGATCAACTCGATCGCCAGCTTTCGCTTTTGGTTCTCGACTGTTTCGACGCAAATGTCAGGGCCGTACATCGACCGTAGCTTCAACGCCAACCGTCGCACGCTGCGTTCGTTGTTGTTCCAGGGTTCACGGCCGCCCATGAAGCCCAGGATCAAAATCTCATTCTTTTGCAGGGGTGTCGGGGTGATGAAGTGACGGTAGCGTTGCCCTCGCCATAAACAGGCGTTACAGGAAACCAGCAGCAGGACCCCGACGGCCCAAAACGTGAGGTGCCGGTCCTCCGCTGTTAGCATCAACCTCACCTCACGTCACCTTCTTGGTCTCGGACCGATCCTCAACCGAGTGCCCGGCTTTGACCACGCGCGGGTCATCAAGACTGCTCGTCTGCGCTTGGACCGTAGATCGAAGGCACAGTCGAACCCATCGGCCTCAGATAGGTCGAAAGTTGCCCGCGATGATGCACGGAGTCGAACAGGAACTCCCAGCCAAAGTGGTAGCCCGTTCCTTTTGAAATCTCGTAGTCGCCGTAAACGAACCTGAACTCCTTCTCCCACACCGAACTGTCGAGCGCGCGCAATCGCCTCGCAATATCTTCGTGGTTGCGATCGTAAGTCGCGAGTATCTCCTCGACCGTCGCGGGCGTAGGGAAGTCCTTCCATTCGACCGTGCCCTTTTCCAATCCATCCGCGAGGACCTTCTCCTCCATCACGATCACCCACGCGATCTCGCGCGCGTTTCGTGCTTTTGGATCGGGTTTGTAGTCGGACTTGTCTTGTGGAATGCGCGAGATGACCTTGCGAGTCGCAGGCGCCTCCCTTTCCCAGAACTTCAAAAACAGGGCTTTTTCGTCCACGTTGTTCTCCTTAGTCACTTGATCTTCTTACCTTTCATTTCCTGCCCCTGGAGGTTCACCTGAAGCTCGACGACCTTCCCTGTTTCGTCTCTCACGAACTTGAGCTTCGCGCCGACATTGGTGACCGAGAAGGTTCCGTCCGGTTCGGGTATCAATTCTTCTTTTTTGTCGCCGGCCGGTTGTCCGAACAACTTGTCGCCTTCGTGGGTGACAACTAGAGTGAAGACCGGCAACTCGTATTCCCCGACAAAGTCGTCGAAAGTCTTCGGGTCAGCCTTCTCAGCTTGAGCGGGAGCGGGCGCCAGATCCTTGTCATCGGCCTTGGGAGGTTCGGCAGGCGTCTTGGCTTCAGCGCCGGGCTTGTAGTCGGCGAGCCACTCGACGTCTATTACGTCGGCTCCGCGGCGGTCCTTTTCCGCAATGAGCCATTTGCCTCTCTCGTTCCACGGGGGACCGCCTTCGGGTTCAACGTGGCAGAAGGTGCAGTCCTTGGCGCCGAACTTGCGCGACTTGGCAACAAACGGCGGAAATGCGAGCGACTCGGTTGCAAGTGCGGCGATTATTGCTATTGCGAAAGAAAATGCTACCGCAGTTTTCAGTCTCCTCACCTGTTTCTCCTTGCTTGAGCGTCGTTGGTCCAGTAACGATAGTACACTCGCGGCAGCGGCAACAAAAAGTCTTCTCTGCGCAACCTTTGCGGCAGGCTGCTGAAGAACTAACCCATCGCCACTAAGCCACGAAGGCAACAAGGAACACAAAGCCCACAACATATTGCGATCACTGACTTGGTGCAGCTCCGTGTCTTTGTTTCTTGGTGGCGCCCTTCCTTTCAGCAGCCTGCTAGAAGGCTCGAAGCCAGTTTGCAATCTCGTCTTGCACGGCGGCGTAGACTTCCTCCTGCGACCCTGCTTTCTTCGGTACCTTCAACGAGTGATCCCCGCCTTCGACTTCGTAAAGTTTGCACGGTGTCTTGAGCCTCTTGATGATCGGCCGCAGCTCGTCGGGTGTGCCGAACGAATCACGCGAGCCTTGAACAAATAACATCGGCGCTTTGATGTTTGGCAGGTGCTTCGAGCGAAGCTGTTCAGGCTTACCAGGAGGGTGAAGCGGATACCCCAGAAAAACAAGCCCCGCCAGATCGTCCAAGCCTTTTGCCGCGACCTGTGACGCTATTCGCCCGCCCATCGACTTGCCGCCGATCGCCAGTTTATTGGCCTTGAGCTTCTTTTGCGCTCGCGCGGCGGCGATGACTGCGCGGTAGCAGGC
Source organism: Blastocatellia bacterium (assembly GCA_049273855.1). Taxonomy (GTDB): domain Bacteria; phylum Acidobacteriota; class Blastocatellia; order UBA7656; family UBA7656; genus Onstottus_B. Next base: position 1,176 of record JBASRN010000116.1, on the reverse strand, counting down.
TTCGAGTTTGTCGCCCGGGTCGGGCACGTGCCGTCCGCGTTCGATGTATGAAAAGTTGAAGGTGACTACATCGATCCCGCGCGCCGCAAGTTCGCCGGCGAACATCACCAGGAAGCCGCTCGTTTGGCCGGAGCCGGCTCCGTGCCCGAGGATTAGAGTGATGCCCGCGCGACTCTTCGCACTCGCCGGATAAACAGCCGCCGTCACGCTTTGAGACTCGTCGATGTCTACTTTGAATTGCTCAGCCATGCACCGGAAACATCACTTCGGGAACGCAGGGTTGCTAACGATCTCAGCAATCTGCTTGTTGTGGCGGAGATTGTGCGCCGGTATATAGTGCAGCCATTGATACGCGTTCAACGTGCCGAAGACCGGGAACGGATGGTCCAGCGTGTGGGCCTTCAACGGCAGGTCCGTCTGTTCGGTGAACGCCAGGGTCTTGGCGCGGCCCTCCTTCAACAGAGTCATGATTTGGGCACGCGACATCTTTCTCTTCAGCGGCTGGATCGGTTCGGGCGCATTCGCCTTGCCTTTGCGTCCCGCAAGCAAACCGTCGAGGATCGTCTCTTTGCCTGCTGTCTTTGTTTGCCAATCTGCGTTGACAGGTGCAGCGAGCGCGCGCTCCATCGCACCAAACAATAGAGCCTCCGATAACGCGATGTGCTCGGCAGCTTCACCGACTGTCCATTTGAATGGAATCGGTCTGGCGTCCCACTGCCGGTCCGTCAGCTTCTCAATGTACGACATGAGTTCATTCTGCGAGTCGTGCAACGCCTTTATGGTTTTCGCTCTTTCTTCAGGCGTAAGTTTACCGTCATCTGCAGGCGGCGGCGTCAATGCTCCAACCGCGCCTGCCAGCAGCACCAAGCAAACAGTGATCATCAGTGTCGTCTTCATTTGCCCTCCGCTTAGATGCCTTTGAAATTGCGGGTGACATCATAACTGGACTTGCCGGACGAGGCAATGTAGGCTCACGGCTGCAAACAAAACGCGTCGTTCGGCGCGCTCTCGGGTTCAGTCAAACGTGGAGAGATCATTGCCGCCACAAGCAGGCGAGACCGAATTCCAGCAGAGTTTGAGACGGAACGTGTGCCTCGCCCCGATGACGACGCTTGGCATCGGAGGACCGGCGCAATACTTCGCCGATGTGTCGCGCCTCGACGCATTGGTGGCAGG
>JBASRN010000112.1:0-33844 GCA_049273855.1 Blastocatellia bacterium | reverse complement strand
CCGCAATGGAGTCCGGAGTCGGACGGGCTCCTGGTGTCCGGTGGGGCCAATCCGAACCAGCCCGGGCGCGCGACCTTTGTGCCGCTATCGGGCCAGCGGCAAGCGGTGATGCACTTCCCCGATGCGCCAATCTTTCTGCAATGGACACCGCAGCACACGATCCTGTTCGTCCGCCACGACCGCCTATGGCAGGCGCCTTTCGATCACACCGGGATGCTGTCCGACCCGAAGCCGATCGGAAATGACGCGGCGCTCTATGCCTCGTCGTCGCGCGACGGCACTCTGCTCTTCGTCTCCGACGGAGGGCTGCGGTTGCGCTCGCCCGCTGGCGGGGAACAGAGGGTCGGCTGGCCGATCTCCTACACGCTGGCCATGGCGGAACCGACACTGATCCGGAACGTTCGGATCGTCGATGGAACCGGCGGACCGATGACGACTCCCCGCGACATTCTGATTGAGCAAGGACGGATCGCCCGGATCGCTCCAGCGGGCAGCCTTTCCACCGGTGCGGCTAGTGTGCTTGACGCTGCGGGGCGCTTCGTCATCCCCGGCCTCATGGATCTCCACGCGCACACGTATCGGCCGGACCTGCTCCCCGGTTTCCTGTATTTCGGGGTCACCACTGTGCGCGATCAAGGGTCCTCCATGGCTCCCCTGGTCGCGTATGCGGATGCCATAGCAGCCGGAGTGCTTCCGGGCCCCCGGGTCGGCTACGGTGGCTTTCAGTTCTACAGTGACTGGCCCTTCGATGAGGAGCAGGGGCGCGGGATCGAGCCGGAGGCGGATCCGGGCCACATCGGGCGCGCCGTGGCCCTGGCCGAGGCCTTTGGTGCGCAGCACATCAAGACCCGGACGTTCCGGCGCTGGGACATCAACGTCCGCATGATCGCTGAAGCCCATCGCCGGGGTATGCGAGGGACCGGGCACTGCGCGCACCTATTGCCGCTGGTCGCAGCCGGCATGGACGCGAAGGAGCATATCGGCCTTTGCGAATCGCGGGGCAACACCTACATGTATGATGACCTGATCCAGCTGTTCCGGGCCGCCGATATCGGGGTGGTACCCACGATCGTCTATCTTGACTTTGCAGTCCGGCTCAACGAACGGCCGGCGCTGCTCGATGAGGATGCGGAACTTGCCCCGTTCCTGCCGGCGCGGGAAAACTTTAACTGGATGCTCAATCTTAGTGCCGCGAACCGGCAGCGGTGGGCCCGGAACGCTCAGCACGCGCGTGAAGCGGCGGCCAGGTTGTGGCGCGCCGGGGTGACCATCGGCACTGGGACCGACATCTGGCAAATTCCAATCGGTGTGCACATGGAGCTGGAGCAGCTGGTCGCGGCGGGGTTAACTCCGGCGCAGGCGATCCATGCCGGCACGGGCGGCGCCGCCCGCATACTCGGGGCGGGTAAGGATCTCGGCACCATCGAGGTGGGAAAGTGGGCCGATCTCGTCCTCCTCGACGCCGATCCGCTCGCCGATATTCGCAACACGCGCCGGATCTGGCGGGTGGTGCACTCCGGCCGCCTGGTTGATCGACCGGCGATACTCAAGGCGGCCAGACCACGATAGCTGCGACACCACGGCCACCGGGCTATCAGGAGGTCAAGCAATGCCAAAAGCATATCTATGCTACGTTGTCTCAATGTTTTTTCTTTGTGCCACAATCGGGTCAGCCCAAAAGAGAGCAGATGCTAAAAGTGAGACAACCGTGCGTTTCAATCAAACGCAGTATCTGCATCGGTGGTCACAGAATGACCAACATGAATTTACACCTCCTGGTCAGGAGGATCTTTCAAAATGGACTGACATGCTGACTATCAACCTTTACCGGCGGGTTAACGATGGTGAAGGTCTCGCACTGGTCGCGAACCGGGTCCTTGAGAATTACAAGAATCAAAAAGGAAGAGTTCTCAGAACGGTATCTGTGCCTCGAACCGTCGAAAACCCTGCTGAACATCAATGGCGTGACTGAGTTTGCGGTTGATAGCTCGGTTACAACTGATTCAAGGAGCGAAGAAATAGAAAACGAGAGTAGAGGCCGCTGGTTTACTGTCTCCCGAGCGTTATTTGTTTCTTGATATTCTCTTCAATACTCAAGATTTCCCGGTGCAGAAGCGTGAGCCCTTGGCGCACTTCGAGCATATACCGTCCCCGAGTAAGATCGGTGAATTGAAACTGCCCATTCTGGTCGGTAGAGGTGATCCTCTGTGGTTCGCTGAGCTCCTTGGAAGGAGTCAACTTTACCACAAGAGCCGCAATTCCCCTCGGCGGGGTTGTCGCCTCAACCACCTGACCTTCCAACTTGAACTTTTGAGCATGCGCAAGCTGGGTTGTAAGTATTAGGAAAAGAATCAGCGTAAAGAGAATAGGAACACGAAATCTCATCATAGTAGTTGCTCCCTTCAGTGAAACTCATCTGGCACGGGTGGTAAGGGGTTCGGTTTAAGCTTCTCCGACATGCCTGCTGAAATCTTGATCTTCTCCAAGTGAATCTCTCCCCCCCGGTTTTGTCCAATGACTGCTGACTGCTCGTCTAGTATGTTCTGCGAGACATACAGAACTAAATAATCCTCGGTGACGCCCTCCAGAAAAGGAACGGGAAGTTTAAAACTTCGGCTGTTTCGCAGAGAATCGAGTTTCACGATTGCATAGACGTTCACAGGGAAAGTGTCGGCCTCCACTTCGCCGCAGATCTGAAGCTTTTGAGCAAAGCTCTTAGCTTGAACGATTGGATAGATTAGCGGGAAAAAGCCCAACGCAAAGAGCACCAGTGCCGGCAGATTCGTTTTGAATTTCCCAATCGGCGTCTCAATTTCCGTAACTTGCTTCGACTCACTGTCGATATAGATCTTCTGCTTGTAAATTAGCCAGATTCCGCCGACGACCATTACTACGCCGGCAATCGAACACAGGTAGTACAACGGGACGATTCGTGGATCCATATCAGTCTCCTTTTCGACGGCCTGCGCTCCGTGTTTATTTCACTCGGTTTGGCGCAGCTTTTGGATCTCACCGGCGTCAAAGCGCGTGAGACCCTTGCTCTGGACCCATCGCTCCACCTTCCGGTCCCGAGCGCCCAGGATCAGAGCGGCCAACTTGTGGTAAATCCTGCAAGTTGGACTGCTCTACTCTAAATAGACGAAAAAGGCGTTGCGACTGATTCAAACCTGATTCGTTTCAAGTGATTAGGAACGGATAGGTTGGGGGTTGTGCGCAGGTCGACGCAGAGAGAATGCCGTGATACCAGTCACCGCGGCCTGTGACGCCGGTGATGGATTTTCGTCTGCTCTAACTCATAGCATGAAGGATGGCGGGAATCCTATCTCGCTACTGCATTGATTGGGACGACACGAACGGAAATTAGCGTTCGGCGTCATAGTTCCTGACACCTAACCGAACGTCCCGAATGTGCGGGCGTTAATGGAGAGATGAAATGAAAGAGAAGCTAGTGGAACTGTTGAAGTCAAAAGTGGGGCTCGACCAGCCGAAAGCAGAGAAAGCGGTCGACGCCATCATGGAGCACATTACGGCCAATCCCGCTGAATTCACCACCTACCTGGAAAAATTCAAGCTGGGCGCCGTTGCTGGGAAGGTTTGGAAGTAGCAGATCGGATGCAAGTCGCAGTCGGGCCGTCATTGGTGATGCCAAAATGTAGCGGATGATGGCGGCTAGCTGCATGGTCCGGGTTAGTAAGGGTTAGCAAGTGGCAATCGCGACGTCGCTGATCCCACTAACCCGGTACCATTCAGTCCGGCTTTGGTTGATGAATGTCTCTGAGTGACTTTAAGCCCTGTGTCTACCATTCCCCACTGCTGCAGAACCCAGGATCCGATCCCATCGATCATGAAGCCAAGTCGGGCACGCCGGTTGAGAGTATGTCGCTTCAAACGGTACACTCCGATGTCGCGAAACAACAGTGGCCTCGAATCAAACAATACCTTCAACTCACCAAATCCTCGAAGCGCTCCGCGAGGCGCGTGAGCGCACCCTCGAGCTTGTAGCGGGCCTCAGCGATGACCAACTAATTGGACCGCGCCTCAGCATCGTTAACCCGCTTCGTTGGGAGATCGGCCACGTCGGCTGGTTTCAGGAGTTCTGGTGCTTGCGTCATCTACACGGTGAGCCCACGATCCTTACCCACGGAGACAGCTTGTACGATTCCGCCCGCGTAGCCCACGACACGCGTTGGGATCTGCCTTTGCTCTCGAGACCGGAGACGATCGCATACCTCAGCCGGGTCCTCGATCGAGTCATCACACTGAATCGCGAGCCGAGCGACAAACAGATTGACGGTTACGGTCAGTCGTATTTCTTGCGACTGGCTCTGTTTCACGAGCAGATGCATGCCGAGGCGATCACCTACACGCGACAAACACTCGGCTACCCCGCTCCGCGATTTACCGGAGACGCCGGCGTGCCGGCAACAAACGGGACTCGATCGCAAGAGGTCGCGATGCGAGGCTCCTACGCCGAGTTGACTGCAAGCGCAGCTCGACCGCAAGACCTCGAGCTGAGAGAGTCCGAAGCTGAGGCGGCTGTGAAATCGACTCCGCAGGAACATGCCGAGAAGGGAAGGGCAGAGCCACTTGGGGATGCTTACGTCCCCGGTGGGAGATTTCTCCTTGGTGAATCACCCGGAGCGACGTTCCAATTTGACAACGAACTGTTACCGCACGAGGTTGAAGTCGCACCCTTTTCGATCTCGCGGACCGTGACGACCAACAGCGAGTTCCTGAAGTTTGTTTGGGACGGCGGTTACCTGAATCGCGACGTGTGGAGTGATGAAGGATGGCGATGGCGTTTGGCAGTCGGCGCTCAGCATCCTGTTTACTGGCATCGCGACTCTGCCGGGCAATGGCTTAGGCGGAACTTCGATCAACTGGTCCCGCTTGAAGCTCGCTTGCCTGTGATTCACGTCAACTGGTATGAAGCCGACGCCTACTGCCGCTGGGCTGGCCGTCGTTTGCCCAGCGAAGCGGAGTGGGAGATGGCTGCAAGCTGCGAGACGGCCCGCGGTGGATCGCGTATCGAAAGTCACAAGCGCGCGTATCCTTGGGGCGATGATCCGCCTGCTCCGGATCGTGCTAACCTGGACTGGCGCGCGATGGGTTGTGTCGAAGCGGAGGCGTTGCCGAAAGGCGACAGCGCCTTTGGATGCCGGCAGATGATCGGCAACGTTTGGGAATGGACCAGCACGGAATTCGGCGCGTATCCTGGGTTTGCCGCGGGCCCTTACAAGGAATACTCGGCGCCGTGGTTTGGGGATCACAAAGTCTTGCGCGGCGGCTGCTGGGCGACGAGGTCGCTGCTGATTCGGAACGCCTATAGGAACTTCTACACACCCGACCGACGCGACGTGTTGGCAGGATTCCGCAGCGCTAGATGAAGATTTCAATTGTCACTCCAGCCCCCGCGCGGTCTCGATACGGGAATCGAGTCACGGCGCTCAGGTGGGGGCGGATTCTCAGAAAGCTTGGCCATCGAGTCACGGTCGATCAGGCTTACGACAATCAGGCCGTCGATCTACTAGTCGCGCTGCACGCGCGTCGAAGCTCCGGATCGATCGAGCGCTTCCATCTCAAGCATCCAAACTCGCCGATCATCGTCGCGCTCACCGGGACTGACCTCTACCGCGATCTCAATGTGAGCCAGCGCGCTCAGAGGTCTCTTGATCTCGCGTCTCGAATAGTCGTGCTTCAACCGAAGGCGCTCGACGCTCTGCGTCCGCGCTGGCGGGCGAAGGCCCGGGTGATCTACCAGTCGGTAGAGCCGCGGCCGGCCGTCCCACGATCGACGCGAGCCTTCAACGTGTGCGTGATTGGCCACCTGCGGCCGGTGAAGGATCCTTTTAGAGCTGCGATGGCTGCCCGGTTGTTACCCGCTTCGTCGCGTGTCCGGGTGATTCAGATTGGCGGCGCGATGACCGAACAGGCGGCGGCACGAGCGCGCCAAGAGCAGAGAATCAATCCCCGCTATCGTTGGCTTGCTGAACTGCCGGCGTCGCGCGTGCGGCTCGCATTGGCGGGTTGTAGAGTCTGCGTGCTGTCGTCGCGGATGGAAGGCGGCGCGAATGCTGTTGGTGAGGCAATCATTGGAGGCGTGCCGGTGCTTGCGTCGCGGATCCCGGGTTCGGTTGGATTGCTCGGCGACGACTACCCTGGCTATTTCGAAGCCGGCGACACGGGCGGGCTTGCCGAGCTGCTCACGCGCGTGGAAACCGACCCCGCGTTTCTCGCCTCGCTGAAGCGTCGGTGCGCGACACTAGAACCCCTGTTCGAGCCCGCGCGCGAAGCTGAGGCCTGGGCGAAGTTGCTCGGTGAAGTCTTCCACCCGACCACAGTTCCTCACGCCCCCGGTGATACTCCCAACAAGCCAAGAACGGATTGACTTTCTGTCCGAGGAACAGCGCCGCTCTCCTAGAGCTGCGGCGGCAATTCCGAATGGAGCGGCGCGCTTTGCCGGGGCATCAGGCCTTGTCCTCAGTTTTGGATTTGCCCCGCCGCGCCTTGGGAGGCAAGGGCGCGGGCACCGGCGCGGGCACCGGCGGCCTGGCTACGGTTATAGCCGCCGGAAACTGGCCGCCTTTGCCGGCTGAGTCCTTGAACTCCATCGCGCGAGGACCAGGCGCCGCGCCTGCCGCAATCACAATCTTTGCGCCCATGGCAGCACCGCTCTCGTCCGCTTTGAAGCTCTCCACCTTCACGTCGTTCCCGAAAGCGACCGCGGTGATCCGGTTGAGGTTTGACCCCGCCACCTTCACCTCGTGGTCCTTCCCGGCTTCAAGCTCCGTCGCCGGGGCTTCGATTCTGACAACGCGAACGTCACTCGTTGTAGACGGCTCGTGCTTAATGGGTTCGGCACACTCCCACCAGAAACCCGCGAATGAGGCCACAAGCCGGCGGCACGAGCAGTTGTCGATCTTGGTAATCCTCCCATCCTTATCAAGGTGCACTTCGGCGAGCACCACCCAGGGCTCGTCAGGACACGCAGGACAGTCGGGCACCTCTCCAGTGAACAGGTCGTCCCGCCCGGGGGGTGTCAGGCGCGAATCAGGACAGCCATTCAAGACGCAGATCTCGTAGCCGTCGCGGAGCCGCGAATACTCACATTTCGTATCGTCGCAGCCACAGCCAACCGGCTGCACTCGAACGGGCCGTGTCGGAGTCTCCTTGTAACGCACGGCCACGTAGAGCACTCCCGATTCCGGCTGCTCGATGACCTCGCTGCACCACGGATCGGCGGCCTCGACGCACGGCTCTCCCGTCACTCCGGTGATGCACCGTGTCCTCAGGTCGAAGACTCGAGTGCAGTCGATGTTGATCTCATCACCGTAGGGGCCGAGTATGTACCCGGGTTTGATCGCCACCTTCCACGGCTCCGCTGAGTTTCCGTTGCCGGTCTTTGGAACAAGGCAGACCCTTGCCCCGCACACGACTCCCCAGCCGTGCAACAGTCGATTGTGCAGCCTGAGTTTGCTGCGAAAATAATCCTGTTCGAGCGTGAGGTCTTCGCGTGTTATAAGCTGGCCGGCAAAGTATCGGGGCCGCTCGGCAATCCCCGTATCGCAAGGCGTATGCAGGCATAGCGTATCCGTTTTCATAACTCCGCCTCCTCTCCGTATTCACCTCGTTCCCCTTTGACCAGCGACTGAATCAGCTCGAACAGCAGCCGGTTGGTGTAGACGATGGGCCGGATGCCGATATCGACCTCGGGTTCCCACCCGTGGTCGGTGTCTCTCAATCGCACGTTCGCAAGCGGCAGACAGCAGTCATCCGGAAGCGGCCGGCAAGCCCGCGTCACATAGTCAACAATTGCGCTGTAGCTGATCCGTTTTCCGTCGATCACATCCGGAAAGTTCGGTTTTCGTTCCGGGGCAAATCCCTCCCGCACCTGCACCTCGTACTGTTCGCGGACCGAGCCCGCGGCGCACAACGTGACCGACTCACAGTCGCCTGCCATCGCGGGCACCGGATCAGTCTCGCACTCGTGGTAGCAGATCACGACGTGCGCGTAGTCTTCTTCGCAGTAGTCGCGCCGTTCCTTCCTGACTTGCTTGTAGTCCTGCTTCTGCTTGTAGTCGTTATGCTCGTGGGGCGGCATCGGTGGAAGAACGACCGGCCGGGAGGGAGCCGGGACGATTATCTCGCGGCCGCACCGGTCGATCGCGACTCCAGGGTAGACTACCACCTCGCCATCGTCGTTGAGTTGCACGTCCAACCCGCAAACGACGCCCGGTCCGGTAACCAGCCGGTTCAACAGCCAGCGCTTCGAGTTGAAGTATTCCTGTTCCAGCTCGAGGTGATAGACATCCAGGAGTTTTCCCCAAAAAAAGAGATTTCGAACCGGCGTCTTCAGATCCGACGGCGCTCTGACCTCGCCGCGCTGCCGGTGCTGTGAAACGTTGTGTGACATGGCTTCCTCCGTTGTTGAGTTTCAAACCGCACTGCCGGCTAACCGACCCGAGCAGTGATTCCGACGAGGGTCTCCTCGCCGGCGCGGGCCGCTGGCAGACCCCCAATAGCCATAGTCTTGCCAAGCCGGCTATCTCCAAGCGCACCCGGCTCGACCGGGCCGCCCACAACCGCATTGATTCCTACTCGGGCCTGGTAGCCGACCCTCATCAGCGGCTCGATGATGCAAAGGTGGTAATCGGTGTGGGCCGGCTTCTCGCGTTCAATCACCGCTCGCACCCGTTCGAGGGTGTCAGCACATCTGAGTTGCCCGCGATAGATTTGCACCGTGAATCGATGCGCAAGGTCGCTGAAGAGCGGCGAGCCAAGGTCGTCGCCCTCGATGAGATTCGCGCCATCCAGCGTCGCAGTCGCACCCAGAACCGCGCCTTGGGCGTGAGCGGATGCGAGCATCGTTGTCACTCCGAGAATCGATCCCTCGGTCGCGACCCAAGTTGGGCCGTCCTGAGCCAGTACTCCCGAACAGCCGGACTGCAAACCCTGTTGTGACCCGCACTGGCAGCGCTTCGACCCTTTCGATTGACACTGACATCTAGTCTCCTGGCCCTTGCACGGTTCCTCCGTGGCGGGTAACGCCCACCAAGCTGCATTGATTATCGGCTCTTCGATGATTGAATCGACTCCCGCGAAGATGCGCAGCGACTCGCGGAGACCCTCCACCGTTCCGCGCCGGCTGTATAGATCAAATGCCCTGCGAATCAGCTCCCGCTTCTTCGCTTCATCCCAATCCTCGTCCAACTCGAAGGCGAGCCAGCCGGCAAGCCAGCCGAGCAAATCAGCGGGCACGGCGTCCGCGTCGAAGAGCCTCGATAGATCCGCCGTCTCACTCTCGACACCAGCAAACATCGACTCGAAGAGCGAGACCAACCGCTTCAGCGCCTCTGGACAGGTCGGCTTGCTCTCATCGCAGGAGACTAACCGGCGATCATCTGTTCCCGACTGCAGGAGTGATTCCGCGCAGGCGACCTCCTTGTCGTAGATAGCGGGCAGGTAGCCCAAATAGGTCTGGTGATCAAACTCGACCCGCATCTGACTGACGACCGGAGTCGAGCTCCCGTCTCCCCAGAACAGCCCGCCCACCCAGAGGTATTGAGCGGGGCTATCGCCAATGTAGAGGTCGGTGACGTCTGCATATTGATTGGGTGGGTCTAAACGAGGCCGCCACTTCGCGTCGGAGAACGGGTCGGGAGCCGCCGGATCCACAGCCGGACCTGCCGCGGCATCGTTAGCGGTATGAACAAACAGTTTGAGGTGAGCATTCCCGGTCAGCTCCTCCATCAGGACGAACAACCGGTGCCAGTTGACATCGTACTCGCGAAGCCTGATCGCAGAGCTCCATAGCACGCCGCGACCGGCGTAGCCCTTTCCAATCGCGAGCGTTACCGGCGCGAGACTGCCTCCCGGATGAACCAGCAAGTTGCCCGCGCCATCCAGCGCGAGCGCCGCAACCGGACCCTGGTATCCCACTGCATCGCCTGCGTACTCATAGCGAGGCGGCTTAAACTTCAACACGCGTCTCAGAGTGTTGTCGCCAACATAGACCCCATCCCCGCTCGCCGCGATGCCCATCGGCTTCTGAAGTTGTTCTGTGCCAAAAGAGACAACGTTACCGTCGGCATCGCGCACAGCTTGGCCATCCGAATCGAATAGAAACACCGAGTGCTTCTCTTGATCAACGATGTACACTCGCGTCTTGCCGCTCTTACTGAACACGGCGATGTCGTTCGGCTGACTCAAAAGCGCATGGCTGGCAACCGTGTCCCAAAACTCTCTCACAACCTGACCCAAGCGGTTGAACTTCTGAACCCGCCGATTCCCGTGGTCGACTATATAGACGTTGCCGGACTCATCACCGGCGAGCGCGGTCGGTGTATCGAACAGACCCGGCAGCGTTCCAGGCAGAGGCGGGCCGGAAGCGCTTGCCTGCCCCCACACGTCTACGACCTGATTGTCCGCAAGGTCGAACAACTGAACTCGATGGTTGCCGCTGTCAACCACAAACAGCGTGCGGCGGTGTTTGGGGATCAGGAGTCCGCGTGGCGACTTGAATCGATTTGGGGTGTCGCCTTCGCCGCCTATACAGGCCAACGGCGCCGTTGTGCCATCGCAGCCATCGGTCTTGAAGACGAGGTGCTTCGAAGGGTCGGTGAAATAGATCGTCCCGTCGATATCGACCGCGGCGCCCGCCGCCCCGTCAGGCTCCCCGGCTGCGGAAAGCTCCGGAGGCAGGGTTCCCAAGAGCAGCGGCAGCGAGTGGAGTTGCAGCGCACCATCCCCGCGAAGCTCGAGGCCCTTCCAATTGAAGTCAGGCCAGGTTCCATCCCGATTAAGGTAGGCGTAGTTGGTGTTGTTGTCTCCGATCACGGCTTTAGCCCTCGACTCCCATCCATTCAAGACGCCATTCTTTGATCATCCGCTCGGTGAGTTGTTTGAGCAGATCTTCGGTCTGGGCGAGCGGGAACGTGAAGGGCGTGAGTATTTGAATGATCGGCTGAACGTCCGCCACGAAATGGTCCGGCTCAGATTCGGTGATCTGCGGAAGGCCCTCGGCGAAGATCGACACTTCTTCAGTCACGCCGTCTCCGATGTCCACCGGAAAGCGAAAGACTCGCGGCCCCGCGACTCGCGCTGTGTAGCACGGAGTTGTCAGAAACCCGCACTCGCTCGTATCTACGTCGTGACTTAAGCTGATTGGCAGGACCAGGGGGAAGGCCAAGACCGCCTGCTGAAACTGCGCCTGCAAGCGCTTGAATCCGGACGACCCAAGCACCCTGGGCAGATCGAACGCGACGAGGTTCTCGACCTTCCACTCAACGGCATCCACATGGCCGCAGCAGATGTAAGGCTGCGAGGCAGGCCGCGCGCTCAGCCGCTCCGCGATCGAAACGTCCTTGTTCAAGGAGCAGTCGAGCACCTCGGCCCGCGCGAGTACGATTCTAAGACCGCCGAGGATTTCGGTCTTGATTTTTGGATCAAGCGGCTGGCCGTTTCGGTCGAGCCGCACCCAACAGAAGACCGGTTCTTCCTTCCGCCGCACCACTCCCTGGCCGGCGCAGACTCCTTCGCGCGTTTCGGTCTCTTCGAGGTCCTCAATCGGTGGATAAGAGACTGTGAGATCGAACTGGACCGGACTACCGTCCACTTCGCTGGACACTGGAGGTATGGGCTCGAGTGCCGTCTGAGTCTGTACGATTTCCCGCCCTTCGATGTCAATAGCGTAGCCAGGGTCGACTCGGACCTCGCGCTCGCCCTTCTTGCCCGAGACCGCGAAGCCGTTGCCGATGCCCGGCTGATGCAGGCTCTTATTGTGAAGCCAGCGCATCTCGCGATTGAACGCCTCCAGACCCTGCAAGTCGGAAGCAAACAGCCGCTGGCCGTTGAAGAACTGAAGCCGCTCGATAAAGCGTGTCTGATTCAAGAAGTCCATAGCTCGATCCTCTGTTCTGTGGTTCCGCCTTCAGCCAGGCGGCCTCCTCATCGACCCTCCCGCGTTCGTGGCTTCGCTGTTTCGTCAGAAGGCGGGGCTACCAAACACTCGCACTCGGCCAACGGCTCGCAGTCGATATCCGGCATGCACTGAATCCCGATCCAACAGATATGCAACCCTTGCTCTCTCGCATAGTTGATGAACTCGCGTTCGAAGCCCCCATTGGCATTCCGCGCCCGCCCACCCAGCAGCAGATTAATCGTCGGCATCCAGAGCCGCACTCGAAACTGTTTGTAGCTCGCGCTCGGGATATGAAGCATGGGCGCTGGAAAGAACGCGATGTTGGCAGCCTTCCACAGGCGCCCGCTGAGCCAGGCGAAATAGAGGGGAGTCTCGGTGAAACCACTCGTTGAAGTGTCGATATCAACTTGCATTCCCAGGTTGACCGCGACTGGTCCGTTGGAGGTCCGGACGCTTTCGCTCCAAAGTTCCCACGGCGTGTCGCCTGGAATCGTCGCGCTTGTGACAAGCCGCGGCCGCCTCAGTGCGCGCGATGGCGGTACGCGAAAAAGTGTGTCGAGGACCGGCACGCGACCGGGGTCTTCATACTTGATACTCGCTATCGGCACTGCGTGCCCGATGCGAAACTTGTTGGCGGTTACCCAGGAGAACCGCGGTTCCTCGATCAAGACGGAGCCGGCAGGGCACGCGCTCAGCAAATCCTGCCTGCGAGAGAACTCAGCGGTCTCCCTGTAGCTCACGACGAGCAGCAATCGGTTTGCGTTCGGTCCAATCGCCGATGGGACGGGCACGATCTGTTCGGTCTGCGATATCAACTCCCGGCCGAAGCAGTCGTACGCGAGTCCGCAACCGATCTTCAACGCCGAAAGAACGCCCCCCTCCGCTACTTCCGAAAGCGCAAAGCCGTACCTGACTCCGAACGTGTTGTGGAGTGCGCGATTGTGCCACCAGCGATAGTGGGCCTCAGTTCGGATCTGGTCGCGAAAGTCACGCGAGCGCAGCCGTTGTCCCTCCCAATACTCGATGCGTTCGATCTCCGGTCCGCGGATCATCACCATTCTCACCTCACATTCGCCCATCTCCACCGTCCTGCCTAAACCACCTCGATCTCGTGCCGCCCCGCTGCGATTAGCGACGCCGGTCCGAGACAAATGTTTCCGCAGGTCGCCTCGCCACACCGGTCAAGCAGCTCGAGCGACACAACATGATCTACTCCCGGTACTTCCTCGATGACCTGCATGACCTCCGACCGGTAAACGTCTCGCCCGAAGGGCCACCCACTACCGTCGGGACCTCCCTTGAGCGGATCGAAAAACCGGTCGAGCGCCTCCGTTACATTCCGTCGCAATGCCGATCTGCTCGCCCCGGTGCATCCTTTGACTCTGGCTCTGACAGCCACTTCCACGTACACAGGCCCAACCACCTCGACTCGCGTTCCAATCACCCGGCGCCGGTGGAGAGAAGCCTTAACGGCTCGCTTCAGTTCGGCACTCGGCGTCGGCCGCGGAACCGGCATCTCGGGAACGACGATCAAGGTGATGAGACCGGGTGCCTTGAAACAGGGAAAGCTCGGATGCAAACTCGCCCGCGCGGACGCCCGCGCAACCCGTGCCCCGGGCGTCTTCTTCGCAAGCTCTTCGTAGTCTGTAAGAGTGACGGCCCGCCAGGTTGAACCGACCAGCTCGATCGCCCGGCCTATGGCGCTATTCAGACTCTCAGCCGCCGCACCGAGCGCTGCGGGCACCGGGTTGGTCAGGCTTTCAATCCGAATGCGCTTCTCGTCGAAGTCGTTAACCAAGGCGCGATTGTGCGGCGAGTTTGGCACCCGGTCGATCTTTCCCACCGCAAGGTTGCCCTCATCCGCCCGAGTGGTGTCGTACTGGGCCACGATGAGCGAATCGAGTCGAGGCAGGCGGCCTCTCCTCCCATCGCCAAACTGAATCACGCCGCTTGTTGCCTCGAGCACGAAGTGAGCGCCATCGTTCCCCGATGCCTCCAGGTCGCTCCGCCGTTCCCAACTGCGCCAATCACCCTCCTCGAGCGTGAATAGCCGCAGACTCGATTGCACGATGGGTGCGCCGGGCAAACTGTGTTCCTGAAGAGGCACTGCCGTCGCGTGGCCCACGAAGATGGCTTCCAGCCCGAGTTGACCCTCAGCCAATGCGGACGAAGGTTGATAGTCAAGCACCTTGAACTCGGGGTCATCGGGCTGTTTTTTGTCGAAGCTGAGCGCGGTAATCGCGGACTCGCCGTCCAGCTCTATGTGAACCGCTGTTGAAGCGCCTGCCACCGGCGCGGTCCCGGTGGCTGTGACGGCCCTGCGAATCTTGAATCGCGCGCTGTTGGGCGCGGATTGCTCGACGGCAACGCCGTTAAAGCTCACGGTTTTTATAATGGGCGGCGCGTCGTAAGCTCCTGCCTCGAACCGGCAGCGGATGTAGTAGAGCCCGGCAATCAGGGGTCCACCGATCGATCTGGCCGTGCGACGAGGAATTCTTAACACGATCGAGCCATCCAGGGTGAAAGCTCGAGTGTCATCGGTTACCTGGCGTTGGTCCGGACTGAGAGGAATCCACTCTTCTTGCCCGGCCATCTCGGTTAGGAACTCCCATTGCAATCGCACCCGATCGTTTGGCGGCAGCACAGCTAAGAACTTCTCTTCGTGAGTAACGCTGCGACCATTTTTCTCGCAAGGGATCAGCAGCGGAGGTGGCTGACAGGCCCGTTTCTGAGCAAGTGTTTCCTCGATCAAGCGCTCGCGCTCATCTTCTCCGGAACGGCCTCCGGCGAACGTGAAGTACAGCGAGACCGGGCGCAGCCTTTGTAGTCGAGCGTTGAAGCCGAAATAAATCTCGGCGCCTCGTTCGGGAACTGCGCCAAACACGCCCGTCGCTTCGCCCCTTTCAAAGTTACCGGTCAGGTCGTGATAACCGCTCGAGTCCTTCAGCAGGATCGCCGCTAGCGAGCCTGCGGCAACTCTTAGCCTGGCGAGCGTCCGAAACGTAGTCATCTCGCCGAACGGATCTGCGCCTGCAACCTCGGTCCCGGCCGGGAGCCGCACCGGCCGGTCAGAGAGCTTCAATCGGAAGCTGACCACGGCGCGGGCGGGATTGGGCGGCGAGAGCCTGACTCCAACCAGCCCAAGGAACTTACGTTTGTGCTCATCCGATATGCGATTCAGCGAGTAGATATCCATCTCGGCGATCCAGGCCAGCAACTCCATCAACGTGATGCCCGGATCGTGTGCATTGTGGTCAGACCACCCCGGCGCATAGAGCGGGATGAGGGAGCGGCCTTCATCGATCAGGTCCGCCCATCGGCGATCATCCAGATTTGGCAGCGGTACACTCATGGCAACCTTATTCTGTTTCGAGCTTCAGCCTTATATTGCCTGCGGCCACTATTCGGTTATCTGCAATCTCAACGCGCTCCCCCTGCAACTGGCCCCCTACGAGCAGATCCAGCTCCTTCACGTAGTCGACCCCCTCGACTCGTTCGAGTACGGCGGCGATGTCAGATATGTAGACGTCGCGGCCCAGCTCCCAACCGCGCCGGTCGGGCCCGCCTTTTAGCGGATGCAGGAAGCCTTCGAGGGCTAGCCTCGCTCGCTCTTCGATCGCCCCCGCCTCCGCCGGGTCGCGCGGTGCAAGCGTCGCCTTCACATCGATCGCGAGATAATCGGGTCCGGTCACATAGACCCGGCCCGCCGCGACCACATCAGCCGGCGCGCGGTGTTCGATGTAACGGCGCACCTGCTCGCGCAATCCGAACGAGGGATAGGGCCTCGGGTCCTGGTTGTGAGGGATGATGATCAACGTCACCCAACCGGCGAGCCGGCGCCCGCTGTCGTTGCGAGTCGATATCGCTCGGGCAAACGCGACCGCGGCCGATGCCTCACGGGCAAGCGTCTCGTAGTCGGACGGCAGGATTGCGCGGCCTCGGTGCCGTATCGAACGCGGACCCCGATCGCTGAATCGCTCGATCGTTTCGGCATCGGCTCCGCCCTCCGCGGCACGCCGGTTCGAAACAGCCTGCACCCCTGCGATTGCGCCAAGCATCTGCTTGATGGCTCCCTCTTCGACGTTGCCGGCCCTCCCCCCTCCGGCGCGGTGTTTGCGCGCAAGGATCTGCGCGCCCGGCGGCGGGATTTTCCCGTTCACACCATCGCCAAAGAAGAGCAACCCGCGCGCGCGGTCTACCACGTAACAGCGGTCGCCCGGTCCCGAGAAGAACAGGTGCGGCTTCGCCTTCCAGTGAACCCAGACCTCAGCGACCTTCTTGTTGCGGTCTCTCCGCAGTCTGATGTCGCGGTAGACCAGATCGACCTCGGCGCTCTCCCGGCCAAGCGCATCTTCAAGCTCGCGGATTATGTTCGGGTCGCCGCCCGAAACCTCGAGGGCGAGAATTCGCCACTCGACGTTGGCACGCGCACCCGCGATCTCCCGCACCTCGATTCGTTCGCCGTCGAGCACCGGAATCTGGGTGAAGACAAACACCTGATCAGGCAGACCCGAGCTTGCGCCGAGCGGCGTGTCATTGATCGTCCGCCGCTGTGACGCCCACACCGCGTTGGTAAAGACGCCGTTTACCGTCGGCTCGCCCGGCGGACCGTCTTCCTTCAGACGACCGCGCATCCAGTGCAGTTCAGTTCCGAATCGCGCCAGCGCTTGACTGTCTTCGGCCGCGATAAATGAAAGAATGCCCGGGACTCTCAGGTAGCTGGTCTCGTCTTCAACAGCCAGCCCGCGCCATTCGGCTCCGTCGAAGTACTCCCAGATCAGCGCGGGACCCCTGGTTTCCCCTTTCTGCTCTTCGATGTCGAAGTAGAACCCGAGCCGGTCGACCGGCAGTTTCTTGTCGAATCCGAGATAGAGTGCCGGGGTCACGTCCTCGACCCGGCTGAAGGGAAGAAAGGTTTCGCCCGGCCACTTCGCTTCGTAGGTGTGGTCCTCATATTGAAAGTCGTTGTAAGTGCGCACCTGCTCGGCGTGGAACGGCCCGTAGCGCCAACTGTAGCCAAGCCTGAACGCCGCAATCGAAGGCGGTTTGGACAGCACGTATGTGAAACTGTTCTCAGTCTCCTGCTGGTCATGCCAAACAATCGTGCGCGCGAATCCGAATCCGCCGCTCACCACCCGCGCCCGCATCCACAGCCCTTCCTCATTATTTACTTTTGTAGGCTCTATGTCTGAGGGAACGGTGAACTCGATGATCTCAGTCTCCTCAAAATCAGCTACCGGTCGGGTGGCCGGTTGTGAGCCGGACGAGGAGAAGGATGCGCCGGGCGGATCGGTCGATTGAAACAACGTGATCCACTTTTTGCCGTTCCAGTACTCCCACGAGATCAAATGCGGGAGCTTTTCGTCACCGGATTCCAGCTCGGCGGACAGAGCCTCCAACTCGACGGTGTTGGTCGTCACGTCGAGCTTGTCCAGCGGTGACTCGGTTCGCGCGACGTAGAGCTGCACCTTTGCTCCAGGCTTGCTGAACACCTCGGGCTGGCTGAAATAGAAGACCGAGCCGGGCTGTGGCTGCTGGCCGAACGGGAAGAAGGGTTTGGTAACATCGAGTTTTGTTGCGTCGCTGAATGCCTTTTCGGGATCGAGCCCGTCAACATTGAAGGTCAGGTCAACCTTCTGGTTGTGGTCCTCCTCGAACCCTTCAAGCACACCGGTCGCCTCTAGCTTCAGGAATGAAACCTTAAACTCCAGAGTGTTACCGGGAAGAACCGGGTCGTCGAGGGCAACCGAGTAATCGCCGGACCCGGTCGTCGTATCGCTCTTCTGGTCGAAGTTCGGATCTTCGGGGCTCGTGATTTTGACGTCGACCGCTGGCAGCCTGTAGCCGGCTTCGTTGGCCACCGTTCCCTGAATCGTCGTGCTCCCGGCCGACGCTGGAGCCAGGTCCTCGGCCAACACCCCAAGCGTCGCCTTCAACGGGTTGGTTAAGATGCTGCTCAATCGAATGCTTTCGACCCGCGGCAACGCCTTCGACGGGTCGGGCACCAGTGGTTCGGTCAGGTGTGCGCGAATCCAGAATGACTCGACGCCATTGACCGTGGTCTTACTGCTCTCGGCGCAATCAGCCTCGAGCCTGAAGCGGCCGCTTGATGTAAAGCCGTTGGTGCTGTCGGCGTTCGCGGCTTCTTTCTCCGAGCAAGCCGGTCTCACCGACTTGAACAAGCGCCACAGTTTGCCATCCCAGTACTGCCATAGCAGGCTCAAGCGTTCACTGCTTGCCTGGGTAAGCTCGACCTCGACTTCAACCGCCACGTTGCCCGCCAGTGCGAGCAGCTTTTCGTGCGCCAGGTACAACTCGTGCGGAGTATCGAGCAGCGCGGGTTTTCGGAAGAGCTGAACAGATTCGCCGGCCAACAGGGCCGCCGTGTGATCCAGATACTGATCGCGCCCCGGCCAGAGGGTAACGACCTGGCTCAGCTTCGCGGGGCCCAGTCCAGTCGCGCGCTCGGTTTCGAATACTATCTGTTCGCTGCTTTCGGGCGGCGGTGGGGCGGCGAGTTGCGTACCGGCGGGTGCGCGGGTGTCTCCGGCATCCGCCGACAGCTCGAACACGATCGGTGCGCGCGCCGCTTGTGCCGGCACCAGAGTGAGGCCAAGCGTGTCGAGGAAGGCGAGCTTGTTCTTCTCGGGCGCTTGATTCAACCGCTGGATGACCGCGTACAGGTAGCGGGCAAAGATCCGTGCCAACGCCGAGTCCGCGCTGCCGTCTAGCACCTTCCACTCGGGCACGAAACCCAGCCGCCGCGCCAGCAGCTCGCGGACGATCTCTTCAGCCGTGCGGGCGTCAAGTTCTATCGAAGGCCTCGCGTTCACCTTGTAGATCCCTCCTCGATATAGAACGGGTAGACCAGATTCGCCCGGGTGTTGGTAGCGCGCACGCGATAGTCGATGTTGATCATCAGCTTTCCCGGCTCGCTGCGGTCGTTCGAGACCCGTACCTGCTCGACGTCTATCCGGGGCTCCCAGTCGATCAGCGCCTCTTCAACGCGTTGCTTGACTCGCTGCATGGTCGAGAACGAGATGGGCTCGAACAGGAACGCATTCAGTCCTGCGCCGAAGTCGGGACGCATGACTCGCTCGCCCGGGTTTGTACCCAGGATTATGAGAATCGACTGGCGGATGTCCTCTTCATAGGCCACCAGCGCGATTGCGCCATCCGCTTCGAGACACGGCGGAAAGGCCCACCCGACTCCGAGAAATGCCTTTTGTGGATCTGGCTGTTTCACTACTCTAGCCTCCAATCTCAACCAAAAACATCCCCAGCACTATCGGCGCGCCACAGCCGGCGAGGTCGCCCACTCGCGCCGCTGGCCTCCCCCCGATCAGCACGGTCGCGCTACCTTTGGTGATCGGCGAGGGCGGATGCGGACCTGCGGGCGGCGGCATCGCGCAGGTATGCAGGTCGCCCACCACCGCCGCTGGCAATCCGCCGATCAATACGTTTGGCACTCCGGGTCCGGAGATAAACCCGGGATGGCCGGTTGGATCCGTCACTCTAGCTGCTGGCGGCATAAAAGCTCCGTTTCACTTTCAATCGTCGGCCTCCGGCTTCGTTCTTGTTTTGCGGTTCGCGTCCAACAAGAAACAAGAAACCAGAAACCAGAAACTAGTTGATCTTCACCAGGCCGCCTTGAATGCTGCACGTGCCGGCCTGAATATTCACCTGTCCTCCTTCGATATCTACCGTCGCGCCCTGAAGGCTGATCTCGGTTGCCTTCAACTCGATTTTCACCGGCGCGGTTATCGACACCGTCTGACTAGTCAGGTCCAATTTCACGCTGACGCTCCCGCCGGTCGTCGAGAGCTCGATCATCGTCGGATCAATGGTGACCTTTTGCTGAGTGCTCGACGTGATCTTGATCGACTGCAGCAGGTCATCGAATTCGATCTCATGCCCGACGCCGCCCTTCTTGCCGGTCTTGATCACTCGCTTGATGATGAAATCGGTCGGCAAGATAAGCGGCGGCCGGTCGATCGTGCTCCACAGTCCGCCGAGGACATAAGCGTCGCGTTCGTCGTTCTTGTTGAAAGCTACTAATACCTCGTCGTCTACCTCAGGCACCCAGAGAAACCCGCGCCCTCCTCCTCCACCGGTCGCGCAAAGCCTGGCGAACACAGGAAAGGCGGGAAGACCCGGCAGTCGCACGGTGACTCGTCCTTCACTGACAAAATCGATGTTGTTCTCTACTTTGCCAAGCGAGATCGAGTACCCGTTTTCGGGGCTTCCGTCTCCAGACATGCTTCCCCTTCTGTTGCCGGCCACAAACTCGAGAAACTGATTTGGCATTTGCTTACTCCGTTTCAAAAGGCGCGCGCACCTTGCACGCGTACTCCGGGCACTCCCTTGGGCAACGGGATCGAGCCGAACCACACTTCCTTTCTGACATCGAAGCTTGTCCTGTACCCCGAGCTGTCGAGCGTGTGCGTCGCCGACGTAATGCGGTACAGTCCGCTAAACTGGTCGCCCAGCCCTTCCAGATCGATCACGGCGCCAGCCTTGATGCGCGGGTCTCCAATCGAGCTGCCAGAGCCGGTCAGGCGGTTATTGAGTCTCGGGAGAAGCTCGCTCAGGATCTCCTGAAGCGCGGTCGGGAACCCGGTCGGCTTGATCGACAACGTTTTCCCGCCCGCGGCCGGTCCTAAAACGTCGTCTATGTCGCCGATCAGGTTCGGATAAATCTGCAGGTTGAACGCGGCCCGATCGAAGTCCCAGCCAACCACGATCACGAACTCGGTCTTGATCGTTGCGACCCAGACCCTTGCGGTTATTCCGAACAGGTCGCCCACCGTCGTAAGCCGCGGGGTGAAATCCATCAGCGACTCTCCCCATTTGAGCGTCAGACTCGCCGAATAGTCCTGAATCAAGAACTTGAACTTCAACCGGTAGCCCCGCGGCTGGGCCGTGTGATCGATGTACATCTCCCAGCCATTCACCTTTGAGATCTCCGAGAGAAAGTCAAAGTCGCTGGTGCTCTCTTGCCGTCTGATGGGAAGCTGCGCGCCCTGCGGAGTCGTTATGTAAGCCGCCAGCGTCATCAGCGTCGACAGCGCGCCGCCAACCGGGTCGAGGTCGGGGATCAACAGGTTTGTAGCGCTCACCAGCGCGGCAACCGCGGGATCGGGGAGAGGGAAGTTCCCAATCGACGGGATGCTGATTCGAAAAGCCCGGTCCTTGGTTCCGCGAGTCAGTCTTTGCAGGAAGTCCTGAGCAGTCACCTTGATCGTCGGTATGCCTCCGCTTGGGAACGACGGCTCTACTCCGGTGATCTCGCCGACAAAGACCTCTTCGAGTGGGTCAGGCGCGTAGCCGATCGAGAGCTTGAAGCCGTTGTCCACCTGCAGCAGCGGATGATCCAGCCAGCGCAGCGCGGGATTGGCAAAGGTCACATCGACCCGATCGGCGCCCTGGATGCCATCCTGATACGTGATGCTGCTCATCGCGCCGCGCAGCGCAGCAGGTATCGGGTCGCCGTTTAGCTCGACCTTGAACTCCGGTGCGTATGTCGGAAACTGGGCCATCTCATCTCTCTTCGTTTGGGTCCGTCTATTCGGCTGTTCCTCTCAACCTGGCGGTTTGGCTGGACCTTTGTTGTCTCCGCCAGACCGCTCTTTTTGCCTCTTTTGCCTTTCTGTGCCGATCGCTCCTACACGGTCACCTCACCAGTCTCGCGGTCAGTGAAGGGAAGCGCCGGTATTCGCAACACCTGGCCAACCTCGATCTCGCGCGGATCTACCAGCCGGTTTGCGACCGCAATGGGCCGCCAGAGTTGCGGGTTGCCGTAGAACTTGAAGGCGACGTTTGCAAGCGTCTCGCCTTCGATCACCGTGTGGGCCTTGCTGAAGTCGGCCGTCTGGCGGTTGACCTCCTTGGCTTCGCGTTCCTCGTCGATGAACTCGTTGAAGGTGCACGAAAGCCTTGCCCTCACCGGTCTGCCGTCATCCAGGAAGAGCTGGAACTTCTGACTTGCACGCGCCAATACGCAGCGGAGCTCGAGCGAAGCCCACGTGAAACGCAACACCGGAGGCGCGTGCAATTCTGAATCGATCTTCATGAGGTTGATGATCCGATCGGTCTCTTCGCGTACGTCGCGGGGGGGCGGTCCGTCGGTCGTTATTGGGAGATAGGTGTCAAAGAACAGCTCCATCTCCAGCGTGCGCAGGTTGCCGTTTACGAACTGGAGCAGCGGCGAGCTGAGCCCCGGCACCGTCTGCGAAGCGAAATTGTTATCCTTGTTGAGGGTGTACTCTTCAGGGTTGAACATCACCTCTAGCCGTTCGCCGGTGTGTTCGACCGTGATTTGAGCCTTCACCAAAGCCATGTTCCATCTCCTCGGAGACCGATCAGTTTAATGCGTCATCGTTTTCGCGCTTCGTAAAACATTCAGAAGGTGCGCCCCATTCGTTCACGGGCAGCCACCACTCGCCGGTCGAGCTGCCGGATCACCTGGTCGGTTATTCGCTCGATGCTGATCCCGGGCTCGCTCCGCTGCCACCGGCTCTGTTCAAAACCAGGGTCGCGGTCCATCCTCGGCTGCGAGAAAACATCGACGCCCGGGATTCGAGCCTGAGCCTCCGCGCTATCGGCATTCAATGCCTTTGCCTGAGTGACCGAATAAGCGTTCACCGACCGGGTCGTCGTCATAGCCGAAGTCAAGACCTTTGATTCGATTCGCTGCGGTTGCCGGGTCAGCCTCTCGATGATCGCCTCGACCCGCGCGCTGCTATGTGTCTCTCTCTTCTCCACCGGTGATTCGCTCCTTGTGAAGATGCGCTCCAGAGGGGACGCTGAATCGATTCGGACAATCGAGCCTGGGACACGATCGGCAGCGCGGTATCCCGAAGCCTCGATCCTCGACTCGACAGGCGCGGCAGTTCTTGCCCGGCGATCAGCCAGCACAATGTCACGCGAGCTGCCCCGCACAAACACCGTCGGTCCGCTCGCGCGAAGGATGGCTTGCACACTCAGGTTGATCCGCGGGTGGAAGCGCTCAGACTTCACCAGCCAGCGCTCGCGCAGGTGTCGAGTCACCGTGAGTGGGCGCATCAGGACCATGGCCAGCCGGTCGCTACGCTTGAACCCGCGGCCCCAGGTTCCGGCCAGAGCACGAACCCACTCAACCCAGCGAGTCCCCGGCAGAAAGCGCGCCAGCCCGCCAGTCACCGTCGAAGGCCCCGTAAAAACTCGCGCGGCCGGTTTAGCCCTTGGTTTGGATCCATTGCGACTGGTCATTGCATCATCCCGTTCCGATACCCCCGCCAGCTCAATCTCCGTTGATGCGCTGGTTGATCGCGGAGATCTCCTCGACCCAGCGCCGCCGTTCGGGGTGCTCCAGGTTGAGGACTGCTTCGGGCGGCCAGTGAAAGTGATAGGCCACGAAGGCTACCTCCTCGTACAGCGCCTTGAGGGGGTAGCCTAGAACCCCCCCGCCGCGCTTAACTCCATCTCGAACGAGTGCTCGCACTTCGGGCAGAGCGCTTCGACCGACGGCCTCCCGTTGCGGTTGATCTGGTTGTAGAACTCCTGGAGGTAAGCCAGGTCCGCCGCATAGATGCCCTCGATGATCTTTGGGTTAACTTGCGCCACCGAACCGAGCCGGGTGATAACCCGCGAGAGCAGGATCACGATCAAGTACGCTTGGTTGCCCTGTACGCGCGGGTCCTTGAAGGGCAGTATCTCGTCGGCCGCCGTTGCAAGCCGCATCACTCCGTCGCGATGCAGATTGCCTTCGGGGTCAACGTAGCCCATTGGCAACGTGAACTCGAACTCCGTCTGAAACATCATCGTCTCCTTGTGGCGTAAGCTGCCGGCTTGCGTAATCCGCGTGTGAACCGTTCGTGTCCCAAGAGCTCGCGCCTCGACTCAGCCACCGTTCAGAGTTCAGCCTTAAGGCTGCGCTCTAATCCCTGGGCCGAGCTCTGAGTCTGAACGTCAGGTACTCGATTGCCTACTATTCCACTCCGGCAAGCCGGCGGCTTACGCTACGCTCGTTCGAGCCCTTCGTGGGCCAGCTCGAGCGTCTCAATTGCCACGTCGTTCCCTTCCGCATTGAAGCTCGGTCCGGTCCACTTCGAGGGCCACGCGTTAAAGAAGTTCCACCGGATCTGCTCCTGGCCTTGCCGGTCCAGCAGCACGATCGAACCGTTCCTCCGGTTGGCCGCCGGGTCGCCGGTTACCCATTGCCGGTGCCAGTCGTAGAGATCGGTGTCGGGCGCGGTTCCCCACTTCAGCGAGATGTTCGAGTACTTGGTCATACCCGGCAGCTTGCGCACGGTGGTGTTCTCGCCGCCCTCGCGGTGCTCGACGACGTCGATCGCCGAGTCGAACCCGCTCGCTTCCTGGAATGCCGCGCGGGTTATACCGTCGATCTCGACCAGGAAATTGAAATTGTTGAATGGATCAACACGTTGTCCGTTAGCCATTGTTTCTCTCCTTTTCCGCTTTCAGGACGATCATCGCCGCACCCAGTTATCGCCGCATCGCGCCTAAAGCTCAGTTACCTCCGAACCACCCTGGAAAATGCCGATGCGCACGACGATGAACTCGGCCGGGAACGTGGGCCTCACCCCTATTTCGATGTTCAATCGGCCAAGTGCTTGCTCCGAGAACGGATTCAACACTTCGTCTATCCGCACGTAGAACGCATCTTCAGCCTTCGCGCCGAACAAACCTCCATCGCGCCACACCCTGGTGAGGAAGTCGGTTATGCTCCTCTTCAGCTTCTGCCAGAGTTGAAGGTTGTTGGGCTCGAAGACCGCATAGCGAATTCCTTCAGCGATGGACTCCTCGAGGAAGAGGAACAAGCGCCTGACGTTCACGTACTGCCAGTTGCGATCGGTGGCAGTCGTGCGCGCGCCCCAAAGAACTGGGCGGCCACCTGTCTGGAATAGACGGATGACGTTGATACCCTGGAGGTTCAACTGGCCCTGATCGATGTCGCTCATCGTGCGTTCCACGCCGAGCGCGCCATTGACGATTTCGTTTGCGGGCGCCTTGTGAACGCCGCGAGTGTTGTCGCTTCGAGCGAAGATGCCGCAGACGTGGCCCGAAGGCGGAACCAGTATCGGAGCTCCGGGCGTAGCGGGCGCAACTCGCAACCACGGGTAATAGAGCCCGGCATACCCGCGGGTCGAATCTACGCCTAAGCGCTGAGCCTCAATGCTGCTCGGTCCGAACAAGGGCTGGTTAGGCGCCGGCCGCAACGCGTCGAGTACCGCGAACCGATCCGCAAGCTGCTCACAGTGAGCAATCATTTCCTGGTGAACCGGCGCCGTGATGCGGTCCGGAATCGCGATGATGTTGACGTCGTCCACCTCGCGGAGAGCGTTGAGCGCGTTTATAAAGGCCTGGTCGGTGATAAGCGCCAGGTTCTCGTCGGCGCCACCTATCAGGGCGACCGGGGCTGCGGTGTTGTCGGGCAGACTCAGGGGCAACTCGGTAGGCGGAGGTGGCTCGACGGGCTCGACGGTCACTGCCTGAGAGCTGCCGTTTATGATTGATGCGAAGTATCGTGGATGAGCCGCATCAATCGACAGGTTGTTGTACGGCGTCGTGACCCCGCTACTGGATACACTGAGATTGAACTCTTCCGACTGAACGGTCGCCGGATCGCCGGGGTCGAGACTCAGCGCAATATCCAGTCCCGCACGGAATGTGACCCGAAACGTAGTAATCGGAACGGCGGTGGCGAGAGGTTCGCTCTGCACCGACTCAACCACCAGGGAGTCCGATGGCACGGGCGGACCGCCGCCCGGGACGGCGACGGTCAAGATCGTTCCCGGAACCAGCGAGCCCGGCAACACCGGAACGGTTGATCGGATCCTTATGGTCCTGGTTCCTACCGGGGCATCCGCGAGTCTGATGTTGGCGTTTGAACCAATAGCCGCGTTCAAATCGCTGGTCATGCGCATTCGATCTCCGTTCACGCTCAACACCTGCACGCGAGGGTCCAAGGGGCCGAGTGTTACAAAGTCGCCCGGCCTGAATTGCGCGGCTTCCTGTGCGCCCGCCGGCGCCGCGTTTGTAAATCTGATCTCGCGCCGCGCGGTAACCGTGAAAGGAACGATAGCAATCTGGTACAGGCTCGTATTGGCTGCCTGGAGCAGGTGGGCTTCAGCGATCTCGATCTCCGTCGGGTTGGCGGGATTCGCCAAACCAGGCTGAAGCGCCCGCACTCTGATCGACGGATTGGCTGCCCGGTCCTGCAGCGCAGTCGAGGGCGTGGGTGGCGTCTCCAGCCCGAGACCCGCATAAGCGCCATTGCTGGCGCGCACGATGTAGCAGACCTGGCCTCCGTTCTGGAAGAACGCGCGCACCGCATACCATAAGAAGAACCCTTGCTGCGGCTGCTCGCCGAAAGCGGCGCGGAACTGGTCCCAGCTTGTGACCTTTGTCGGTTCGTTTATGTCGCCACGCTCAGCCGGCCCGATGAATGCCGCGGTGCTGGTACCCACGCCCTGGATCGGCGGCCCCGGAGCGAACTCTTCGATGTAGACTCCCGGATAGGAAACTTGTACAGCCATGTCATTCCTCCTGACTTTGAAGTAGCGCAGACCTTCAGTCTGCGATTGTCCTGATCCAACGCAGACTAGGTCTGCGCTACTACTCTCGTTCGACTCGACCCGGGCTCGCTGCCGGCGCGAGTGGTCCTCCTTCAAACAAACACAGACTGAAGTCCGTGCTACTAGAACTGCAGGTCATACTCTCCCGTCAGCGACGGTACATCGATATTGCGGAACAGCTCGCCAAGCCCCGCCGCGCTTACGTGTATCTGGTACTGTCCTCGACCCAAGTCGGTAAACAGGAACCGGCCCAGCGCATTCGTGCGAGTCAACTGCAGCCGTTCGTTTGCCAGCGTCAGCAGTTCGACCCAGGCCTCGGCGACCGGCGCGGGTGTGCCATCCGGCAGCGGGTTGGTGCTGTCGCGCACGTGACCGCCAAAGTCGATCCACACTTCGCCGGTCTCCGGATGACCGGTGATTCGATACTCGGTTATTCGAGTGGTCACCATCGGACCCGCTGCTTCGATCGCAAGCGCCACCGGCACCGTCACGATCAGGTAGAGAGCGGGCCTCCAGAGCGAACCCTGCCCCATCCCGCTCCAGAACTCGGCCAGCTTGCTGAAGCCCTCGACCGGCGCGACTACCGCGGGCAGGTCGGCATTGCGAAACGCTTCGGGCCACGCATTGAGAGCCGCCGATCCCGCCGGATACACCCGCGACGGGTTAAATGGTTCGCTGTGAACCAGCGCCGCGATCGACTGATACAGAAGCGCGTGTTCATCGAGCGTTGGTTCTATGGCGGGCGAGACCGTTGCCGGACTCCACGCGCTGATCAGGTAGTGGAGATCCATGCGAACAGGCGCGGGTTCTTCGTTGACGAATCCGTTGGCGACCGTGCGGACTCGTTCATTCGAGCGCAACTGTCGATTCTCGCGCACGTCGGCAAGGTAGACATTGACCGCGTTAGCCGGGTTCGCGGCGATGACAAGATTGCTTACATAGGTGCGCCAGTCTTGATCGGGCGGTTGAAACCGCACCTGGGCCTCGTCGGTAATCTCGGCGATCTGATCCATCAAGATCTGCCTCAATAGATTGTCGAGCAGGTCAATCATCACTCCTCAGTTGCCTGCAATGTCTTCACGCTCCATGGAGCGGGCTATCGATACACATTGCTTGACGGTCAGACATCATTCTCTTCACGCGGTCTCATATCCATCGCACGGGAAGCCATCTGTCGAATATCGCTGTCCGGATCATCGTTTGATATTCGTGTTAGAGCTTCCGAGCTCAAGCACCCCAGACGCGAGGCGGCCTGAATGACGTGGTATCGGACTGTTGAGTCGACGCGGTTGAGGTGCTTCACCAGCTCCGCACAAGCGGTTCGGTCTCCCCGCGACATGAGTCCGTCCGCCGCCGCCACAACTGATTCGGCTTTTGGAAACGTCAGAGCGCGAATAAGCGCCTGCCGTGCGCTGTCCTGCGGGTGGCGCGCCAAAGACAGAGAGGCTGCGCCGGTCGCGGTCCCTTGCCCCCGGGCCAGGATCTCTTCCAAAACCGGTATGCTTTCCGGCCGCCCGAATCTGGGAAACGCCTCTATCAAAGCGATCGGATTGGATGCACGGTTAGATTTGATCAATTCCAGAAGTCGGGGATAAGCCTCTTCAGCATGATCCAAGAGGAATTCCAGGGCCTGCTCGGCTCTTTGTAAATGAAGCGGGTCTCCGAGGGGATCCTGCATAAAATGAATATTGCTCTCCAGTTCGTCCGAGAACTCAGAAGAATGTCGCCTCGATAACTTTGAGAGCACCCTTTTCAGCAAACTCATTTCAGGATCTCCTTGGCTTCTTTCTTGAAGACTTTCTTCACACCGGCCCTGAATGCATCGAGCGCCTTGGGCGTGATTCTCGGGTCGAGGCTGAACCGGACATACAGTCCGCGGACGAGAGCTGGCGCTAATTTCGGATCCCAATTCTCTTTGATCAACCCTATGCGAAACTCAACAGTCTCCTTCGGATCTATCGATGTCAGGTTCTTATCTTTATCCTTTTCCTTGATGGGGGTGTGATAGGGAAGGGAGCGGAGGAGTGAATAAATCTCGGTACCCTGATAGGCAAAGTTGTCTATCTCTTTTGCTCGCTCCTCGCCCGTCGGACGAGTGTATCCGGGCAGTTTCGCCGCCGCGGCGTCGTAGAGCGCGAGCAGGTACGTGGTACTGGAATGTCCATACTCGGCATGTCCAAACAGCTCGTGTACGACCACGCTCATTACATAGGCAGGATCTGCCTCCGCTGCTTCTACAAAACCATAGCCGACGATGAGCTGACGAGATCCGTCAGGACCAGTTCCGGTCATTGCGAAGACGTGCTTTCCTCTCCGCTCGATTCCTTCGAAATCTGGGCGGAAGCTGGACTCCTTTACCTTAAGCTCCGGATACTTCGCATTGGCAAGGGCGGTGATTGTCTTGGCAACTGCCGCTCCGCGTTCGTCCCACTTACGCTTCTCTTCTTCCTTCTTCTTTAGCCACTCCAGCTCCGCCTCTGATTTCCGTTCTATAGAACTCTCGCTCACGATCTCCTTATGAGCCTCTTCCTTTTGCGCGGTTGTAGGCGGCGCAGGTGCCTCTCCCTCCGGCGTTTCTTTTTTGATCTTTTCCTCCGCGCGCTTGACGCGCTTGCTCTCCATGTACTTGGCTTGCAGGTCGGTCATCTCCTCGTCCGTCAGACCACTTGCCTTTTGCGTCTCGGATTCTTCCACCCACCGTAATAACTCGCGAACCTCGTCGAAATAGGTATCAGCGGCGTCCTTAGGCGACAATGCCTTCATCAGATTCGCAATCCAGCCGGTTGAATAGTTTCTCTCAAAATACTTCCGCCGCTCGTCCGGAGCGAGAGCCTTATACGCCTCGATGGCGTTTCGCGCATCCGCCCTCGTGATTCCGGTGGCGCGGAGCGCCTTGAGGTCTGCAAGAAAGGTCTTGTTAGCCTCCAGGTCTTTGTCGCTTAGTTGCTTAAAGAGACGCTGGAATTGGGTTTCGGAGATAATCCTTACGACCTTTTTGAGTCTATCGGGCGTCCCCTGGAGGCTCTTAAGCGTTTCGAGCGCGAGGTGGGCCTCTTCATCTGTGATTGCCCAGTCGAGAAAGCCGTATGAGAGTAAGCTCTCGATGTGCCGCGTGACCGAGCTGGTGCCGCGTTCTTCCTGGATTGACTGGATAAGCGGCGCATACGTGGTCTGATCTTCATCTGAGATATTCTCCAGAAGCCTGTCGACAAGTCCATCGACCTCCATCCTCTCAACGGTGTCTTTCAGGTCCGCAGGCTTCAATCTCTTTAGCATCTCCAAGGTCTGTTGAGCGTCTTTGTCGGTTATTGCCCAGTCAAGGAGTCCATATGTGAGCCTGTCTTCGATTGCCGCATAGTTGGAGGCGACGGCTCTGGCGACAGTCCCCGAGGGCGACGCTGATGATGCTGTTGAAGGGTTGGAACCTCCTGCTCCTGTCGGGGTTTGCTGGACGACGTGTGTTAGCTCATGCGCCAGCAACCGCTTACCTGCAACAGTCTCAGGCGCGTACTGCCCCGCTCCAAGCACCACGTCCCACCCCACCGTGAACGCCATGGCATTCACACTCCGCGCCGATTCTGCCGCTTGTGAATCTGTGTGAATGCGCGCACGACTAAAGTCGTGGCCAAACCTCGGCTCGAAGAAAGCGCGAGTGGCTAAATCCAGAGGCTGACCCGGAGAGGAGAGTACGTCGTTAACGATGGGCGGGGCGGGCATTCCGCCGCCGTCGTTTGTAGACGCGGGATGGGCCGTCGGCATTGGAAGGCCTGGATTCTGTCGCATGACCGGGTCGGGCGTGTGGATCGCCTGTTCCGCCACTCGATCGGCTTCCATTTCGGCCCTGTCACTCGGATCGCTCACCTCCATCTTGGCTTGCAGAGCCACAGGCTGGCCGCCTGGTTGAACGGTGTGTAAAGCGGATTCAGCATCTGCTCGACGCAAGGATTCCGGATAAGCGTTTGCCTCTTCTGGCTGCGACTCGGATGATGCCGCATGCGTTTGCTCGACCTGACCATGGTCGCTTCCGAAAGATGGGCCGCCGGTGCTCGATTGCAATAGCTGGTTGACTGCCTTGTTACCGACTGTAGTTTGCAGGCCCAGAATGCGGGCGTATGACCCCATAACCCCAGCCGGGCTTTCTTGCTGTCGCGAAGGCCCCTCTGCCCGGTCCGGGCTGAGTTCCTTTGAAGATTTCTTTGAGAGACGGTCACTCATGCTGAGTCTCTTTGTTCTAAAGCGCCGATCATCACTTGGCTTTTTTCGCCGCCGGGCACACCCACTCTTTCGGGTCAACTTTGGGCAGATTCGCAAGATTTGCTTTGGTCTTTGCGAAATCCTGGTGGCTTTCCCCATTAGCGCGGTTATGCGCATAGACCAGCCCCCGATGAATGTCGTGCACGATTGACTCTCGGGGTTCGGTATCGTTCATCTCAACTCCGGACTGCTTCATTGATCCGCATCAAGCGGGATTCGCTGAACCATCTTGCGGCCGAAGTAGACGTTCACCCGGGTCACTCCCGCTGCGTGATGAGGGAGCCGAGTGCGGACCAGCACCGCGATCCTTCTCAGCTCGCTGTAGATCGTGAGCCGACCTTTTACGCTGTTGTAAGCGTCAACCAGGGGCAGATCGACTTCCGAGCTGCCCTGCTGATGCGCGATATCCAAAAGCGCCGCAAGCCGTCCGGCAACTTCGCGTGCATCCTCAAAAGTCCCGGCCGCGGCCTGGGCACGCTTTTCGCCACCGCTTGTTTCGGCGGGAATCAAAGCATCTGGTGAGACGAGTTGTTCGATAGCGCGGGCGACTTCCGGAAATATCTGCGCACGCGGCTGCGGCGATTTTTGACGCGCCCCTTTGAGAGCTCCCGGCAGATCCTTTAAGATCCGGATTGCGCGCAGTGCGTCTATCGTCACTGGCCCGATCCCGCCGGGTTCTTTTTCGCCACGCACGGTTCGTTCGAGTCCCCTGACGTACTCAGCTCGCTTCTCCGCTGAAGGGACGCCGGGTGCCTGGGAAGGCGCAATCTCCTCCCGCTGGTTGCGGGGCCTGCTCTTATCTTGCGACACCCGCTCTTGTTCACTCTCAGCGCTGCCTGGCGCCGTGCGCTTTACTAGATCGCCAACTCGTCCCATCTTCGACGCGGGAGCCTGTTTGCTACCCTTGGCCCTGCCCAATCTGACTAATGCCGTCCGATTAAACGGCTCGGGAAGCAGTTGCGCCACTTTGGCCGCGAGTTGGGCGGGGTCACGAGGCGTCATCGAGTTATCCAATAGCGCCCGCATGTTCGTCAGTCGCATCCCTCCCGGGTCGGCCTCGGCAGTGGCGAGCATTTCTAACGCCTGTCGCACCTCGGTTGTGATCTGCAAAGTGCGCCCGCCCTGTGCCCGCTTAGCCCCTTCGAGAAATGCAGTTATCGCTTGCTCCACTTCAGCCCGTGTGGCTCCGCTCTCCTCGGGCTGTCGTTGTAACGCGGGAGGCGCACCGCTAGTGCGGCTATCAGCCCGTTGCCCCTCGACTGCCTTGTGCGCTGCCACATCGGCGACCTGCTCAAAGCGATCGTTCGGATTGCTCACCCTGCCTGTTTCCAGCCGTTTGGCGTGACGTTGTTGTGTGACGTGGGCGAGCTCGTGTGCGATCAGAGCATTGCCCGCTTCGGACTCGACTGGCGGCGCGGAGCGTCCCAGGTAAATGTCATCACCACTGGCGAAGGCTTGCGCGCTGATTCCTCCGGCGGCCGCCAGCGACTGTGCGTCATCGTGAAGGCGAACATCACCGAAGTCCTCACCGTACGCACGATCCATCTTATTCCTGACCTCTGACTCGAGTGGCTTGCCGCCTTCCACTGCGTTGAGAAATGTGCTGACGGCGGTATTACCCGCCTGGACGAGCCGGGATGGCAGCCGAGCGGCATCAGCAGCGCGGGTGTGACGCTCAATGTCCGTGCGAGGGGAGTCGTGCTTGTTGGTTTTTGAGCGCACGCCTCCCTCTTCGTCGGTAGCCTTATGTTTTCGTTGTTGCCGCTGCCTGCTCATAGTGAGGCTTCTCTAATCGCGTATGGCCCTAGCTGATCGCCAGCGAGCGGCTTGCCCAGCTTCTGATATTCCCGTCGAGTTGCGTGCAACAGATGAGACATCATCACTCGCCCTCCATCGCTCGCTGCGAGAAAAGCCGCCCCGAGCGCGACGTTTTTGATGTTTCCGCCACTCAGCTTGAACTGAGCCGAAAGAAACTCGAAGTCAACCCCCACATCGACCCGAAGCTCGGGCGGCCAGATTCTCCGCCAGATAAGCAGCCGGCTTGCTTCGTCGGGGAACGGGAAGTGAGTAGTGAAGGCGAGCCGTCGCGTAAAGGACTCGTCGAGATTCGCCTTAAGGTTGGTCGCCAGTATCGCCAGCCCCTGGTACTCCTCCATCTTCTGAAGCAGGTAGGAGATCTCGATGTTGGCGTAGCGGTCGTGAGAATCACGAACCTCTGAACGCTTGCCGAACAACGCGTCTGCCTCATCGAAGAAGAGGATCGCGTTTGCGTCTTCTGCTGCCGAGAAGACGCGGTCCAGGTTCTTCTCGGTTTCGCCAATGTACTTGCTGACGACCCCAGACAGATCAATCTTGTACAGATCAAGCTCGAGGTCGTTGGCGATTATCTCGGCAGCCATCGTCTTTCCGGCGCCTGATGGGCCGGCAAACAAGGCGTTGACACCTTTGCCCATCGATAGCTTCTTGCCGAAGCCCCATTCGCCCATCACTCGATTGCGGTGCACAACGCGCTGGCAGATCTCGCGCAACTGGCAGAGCACTTCCTCGGGCAGCACGATGTCATCCCAGGTGTAGACCGGCTTCACCTTGCGGGCCAGGCTGTTCAACTTCTGGCCCGATTGTCCCCGGCAAGCCCTGGCCAGATCGGCTCTGGTGATCTGCCTTTCGCCTGCGGGCCTCCATCGGGTCGCGTTTTCAGTCGCGACCAGTGCGTCTGAAATCTGTCCATAACCGAAACTGAATTTGCCTGCCAGCTCGCCAAAATCGACGTCTTCAGCGATGTCATAGCTGCTCGCCAGGCGCTGCCAGACCCTTACCCGTTCCTCGTCGTCGGGACCGGGCAGATCGAGGAAAACGAACGCAAGACCATCTGTGGATTTCGGTTTCCACTG
This sequence comes from Blastocatellia bacterium, assembly GCA_049273855.1. Classification (GTDB taxonomy): domain Bacteria; phylum Acidobacteriota; class Blastocatellia; order UBA7656; family UBA7656; genus Onstottus_B. The sequence goes on along the minus strand of JBASRN010000112.1, from coordinate 200 downwards.
CCGCTCGCCGAAGAAGAACGTGACCCACGAACATTCCTTTGCTACATCCAGAAACAGATCCGCTGCGCCGGCCTGGTTGTCGTTTCCCGTGAGCGCGTCGAGGTTCTCGAAACAAAGCGCCGCCGGCTGCAGAAGCGCCTCGCGACCCGCCAGCCTCGCCAGTTCATCAAGCGGTAGCGGTCCTTCGAGCATCTTCGCGG
>JBASRN010000104.1:0-3059 GCA_049273855.1 Blastocatellia bacterium | reverse complement strand
GGCTGACAAAAGCAACAGTAAGAGCGCAAACACGCTGAAGCTGACCTTGAGTCTATTCACGTCTTACGCCTTCGGCATTGTCCAAGGGCAGTTCCACTGTGAAACGGCTACCCTTGCCCTCAGTGCTCTCGACGGTTATGTGGCCACCGTGTGCCTCGCAGATTGACTTGACGATTGAGAGCCCGAGACCCGCGCCGCCCATTTGCCGCGAGCGCGCTTTCTCCACGCGATAGAACCGCTCGAAGACGTGGGGCAGCGCCTCAGATGGAATACTAAGGCCGCTGTCCGAAACTTCGAGCAGTGCCTTGCCGTCGATTGCCGCAACTCTTATGTCTACTCTTCCGCCTTCGTTTGTGTACTTGATAGCATTGTCCGCGAGATTGACCACAACCTGCTTCAGCCGGCCCGGGTCGCCCTCGACTTGAACGGCGTCCTTTGCAGAGCAGCTCAGAGTGATTCGCTTGTCTTCAGCGAGAAGGCGCATTTGTTCGACAGTGTCAGCAACTAGCTCGGCAAGGTCGAATCGCTCCCGAGTCATCAATGCTTCCCCTGCGTCGAGGCGCGATATTGCCAGCAAGCTCTCAACGATCTTAGAGAGCCGCTCGCTCTCTTCAAGAGCGCTTTCAATGGTTTCACGGGCATCAATCGGAATATCTTGCCGCTGAGCCACCGCTTCGAGTTCTCCTCGCAACACTGTGAGCGGAGTTCGAAGCTCATGCGACGCATCTGCCGTGAAGCGGTTCATATGCCGGAAGGAGTGCTCGATTCGCGCAATCATTTTATTAAGTGCGGTCGAAAGCGCTTCCAGTTCGTCCCCGGTCTTAGCCTCGGGTAGCCGCTCACTCAGATTGCGCGAGCTTATCTGCTCGGCCGTTCGAGTGATCTCGCCAACCGGCTTCAGAGCCCGTCTCATCACCACATAACCGCCCGCGACGGCAACTGCGACGACAAGCGGTAGTCCCACGGCAAATGTCAGAAGAAGGCCGTGCAGCACGCTCTCGCTCTGCCTGAGCGGTGCACCCGCTTCGATCAGGAAACGGCATCCTTCTGGCGTTGTGAAGGGAACCGCGCATATCATTAACTCGGCTTCGGCTGGTAGCTGCTCCACCCGAGTGGAAGCCTGAGTCAGATCGCCCCGCGCCGTAACCTTCCCTGGATCAAAGCTGCCGTCCCTCGGTGGGCCGGATTCGTACAGCGTGCTTCCGTTGGCTCGGGTCACGCGAATGAAGGTGCCGTTTATCTCGGGCGCCAGGTGTTCCTTGATCTCATCCGCAACGTACTCCTCGCCGCTCACGCTGACGTTGACCAGCAGTGTTTCTCCAATCTGCTGCGCCTCTTTTGTCAAGGAGTCCGATAGGGTGCTTCTCAGGTACTGGCCGAGTCCAACGTAGATCGACACTCCGAACAGGAGTAGTAGTCCCGCGAGTAGTCCCGCGTACCACACAGTCAAACGAAAGCGGATGGAGCGCGTGTTCATGCATCCGCCTCGTCACTGATCTTGTATCCGACGCCGCGAACCGTGCGGATCAGCTTCTTGGTGTGACTTTCATCAACCTTGGTGCGAAGGTGGCGAACGTACACGTCAACGATATTGGTCGCTCCGTCGAAGCTTTGGTCCCACACGTGGTCGATGATCATCGTTCGCGACAGCACCCTGCCCGCATTCGCCGCCAGGTATTCGAGCAAGGCGTATTCTTTTGCCGTGAGATCGATACGCTGTCCCGCACGTCTCACTTGCTGAGCGAGGCGGTCAACTTCCAGATCGGCTACGCGCAGAACGTTGGGGCGCTCAACCGAGCTGCGTCTCAGGAGCGCCTTGACCCGCGCCATGAGTTCGGCAAATGCAAAGGGCTTAGTCAGGTAATCATCGGCCCCGGCTTCGAGATGTTCAACCTTGTCCGCCACGGCGTCTCTTGCAGTCAGCATCAAGATCGGCACGCGATGATCTGCGCGGCGGATCTGGCGCAAGACTTCGGTCCCGCTCAGCCCTGGCAGCATCAAGTCGAGAACGATCAAGTCATAATTATAGGTAGTTGCAAGCTCTAGCCCGCTCTGGCCGTCTGAGGCGGCGTCAACAGCGAAACCTTCAGCCGCAAGACCGCGAACTATGACGCGAGAGACCTTTTCCTCATCCTCTACGAGAAGGATTCGCATAGTCACTGTCCCAAAGTTGAAACCTAGCACCGGAAGATTAATCTAAAAAGAAGCCTGGATTAAATTCCATTCAGAATCCGCGAATCCCAGAGTGAGCTTCGCTGGATTGAACTCCGGTCGCCGCTTTCCGTGTTTCGGGTGAACCCCCTTCAAGTTCGTTTTATCTACCTCGTGAGAAGGTGTCACGATCAGCACCCCGCCGACGATGGCGAATGGAATGCCCGTGTAAATCATCAACGCCTGCTTGAGCGAGTTGAAAGTTACAGGTGGTTTGGAAGAAAGGAAAGCCTACGGTGAGTGCTAAAACGCGAGTCGTCGATAAAGCCGAACTCGAGCAACTAGAGTCCGTCTACCAACGCTACGGTGGGCGAATCTACTTGCTTTGCCTCAGGTTGCTTGTTGATGCGAAGGCGGCAGAATCGGCGACGGCTACAACGTTCGTCGGATTCAGCAAAGAGCTCAATATTCAGACTGACGACGCGTGCGTGCTTCGCCGACTCCACGAGTTGGCCGTCGAGGTTGCGCTAAAGCGCCTTGGTTTGCTTGCTACTTGACCAGCGCCAGCGTTCGAGGGCCGCCTTCCGCGGCTACTCGGTCGCGAACGCGCGACGGCTCCTCGGCTACACGCCGGGAATCAACGAGCTGGCTCTTGGCAGATGCAAGTCTTTGTTTGATCCGCTCGGACGAAAGATCGTCCACCAGCTCACTCGCCGGACGCTCGGCCCCGCACTCGTAACAGACCTGGATCAGTCTCTTGTCTGATGAACGGTGCGGCGTGCACCAGTAGTGCCTTCCACTAAGGCGACAGAAAAAGGACATCGCTTGCTTCCTCTCCGGGGGATTTATGTTGCTGACTCGATCCCTCTCAGCCGCGCAAGGAGTCTCCGGACTTCGAAACGCTGACG
>JBASRN010000096.1:0-14956 GCA_049273855.1 Blastocatellia bacterium | reverse complement strand
GATGATCGGATAGCCGATGTCCGCGGCGTTTGGAATCGTCTCCCAGTCGATCAAGCAGTTGCCTCCGGTGCACTGAGCGCCGCACTCCACGGTGTGACCTGCGATCGTTCCCGCCGCAAGACTGTGGAAATCACTCGCCTTCCAACCGAACTCGTGAATCATCGGTCCGAGCGCGAGCCCGGTGTCGGTCACGCGGCCGGCAATCACGATCTGCGCTCCTTTTGTCAAACACTCAGCGACCGCGCCTCCTCCAAAGTAAACATTCGCGCTTTGCACATCTTTGCGAACTGAGGAAAGGGGCTCGCCGGTTTCCATGTTCTTGAGTTCGACGCCGCGGCTGATGTAGTCATCGAGCCGATGCATTATGTCGTCGCCGGCAACGATCCCGATCTTGATCTTCCCTGAAAACCCCGCGCGCCGGGCTACTTCGATCACCGCGTCGCGGCAAGCTTCAGGGTTCACTCCTCCCGCGTTGGCTACAACTTTGATGTTGCGTTCAACAAGGTCAGGTAAGACTTCTTCGATCATCGATACGAAGTCGCGCGCATAGCCCGAACGCGGATCTCGCGCGCGCTGCTTCTGCATGATCGACATCGTTATCTCGGCAAGATAATCAAGAGTCAGGTAATCGATCGGTCCCCGCCGCACTTGCTCGATAGGCGCCTGAAGCGAATCACCCCAGAAGCCCTGCCCGTTTGCGACTTTGATTGGTTTCATGTTCGCCCAACTCTAGATAGAACACCGATGACATTGGTCAGACCGATTTCCACAGATCAGACCCGCGGCAACCCGTCGAATCCGCGTCATCCGCGGTCCATTCTTACAGCTTCGGCGCGGGCGGCGGAAGATCCCTGGCCTGAACTTCGGACTGAAAGCCTACTCGCGCGTGGCTCCCGTCGCAGAAGGGTTTGTTCTCGGAGTGCCCGCACCGGCAGAGCGAAATCACGGTTCGCCCCGCAAGCCCGAACGTGTTACCTGCAGCGTCCTTTATGGTGATGTTGCTGCCGATGACCCGAAGCGGGCCGTTGTTGGTGACTACTATCGTCGGATCGTTTTCGTCGCTCATCTCCAAACATCTCCTCTCGGGTTTTGAGACTAACGATAATATAACAACAACCCAGATCTGACGAGTACCGCGTTGCTAGTTGACGGAAAAGACGAGGGCTGAGCTTTCGACACCATCAAAGTTCAGCCCTCCATTTGTCAGGCTATTGTATTGATAGACCGGAAGCCACGTGTTGCGACTCCTCAGGATGAACTCCTAACTCCTGCCTCGCATACAAGCAGGTTCTTTTCCCAAGCTTCAGCGGGTGAATCTGAATTCCTGAGATAACGTACCGTCGGGGTTCCTCACCTGCAGCGTAACGGTCTGACCGGGAGTTATTTTGTTGCCGGCCTTCTTGGCGAACAGAGTGGCCAGAGGGTTGTGAACATCATTTCTTGTATGCTGCAGTTCCCCATTCAGCAGTAACTTTGCGCCGGGATCAAACATCTCTCCAAAGACCCATAGCTTCTTTTTGAAGACAAAGGCATTTGTGATTCTCAGGGTTGCAGGGGGAAAGGGCCCGACCGGTTGAACCACAAATACACCGCTGCCGAAGGTCGCTGCGTAGAGAGTTGGCGGATCGGTGGGGATGATCGCCAGGTCTGAGACAAACACGTTGCCCAGGCCGTTATTCAGCTCGCTCCAATTCTTGCCCCTGTTTCCGCTTCTGAATACGCCGGAATCCGTAGCTGCGTAGAGGGTGGCTGGAGTCCCGGGATCAATCACCAGGTCTTCGATATTAAAGTCAGTCAACCCGGCGGTTGCTTCGTTAAAGATGGTTCCGCCGTCATTGCTCTTGAAGATACCTTTCCGTATCCAGTTCTGGCTCGGAGTCAGCACGAGGCCCACGCTTCCGACATAAAGCCTGGAAGGGCTAATGGGGTCTATCGCTATAGTTGTAATATCGGGAAAGGGGAAGCCCTGGGTTATGTCGCCCTGCTCACTCCAGCTTAGACCTCCGTCCACGGTCTTGTACAAGTTGCTTTCCGCGGCCGCATATACGGTCGTGGGGTTTCGGGGGTCCATGGCCAGAGCGGTAATTCCGCGCGTTAGGATTGTAGCATTCCATGATTGACCTCCGTTCACACTCTTAAACACCGAGCCGTCACAGAAGAAGTCGCAGCCGCCGATGATCCCCGCATAAATCGTCAACGGAGAGGTGGGGTCTATCACAATTGAGGTGACTAAGAAGCCGGAGGGCAGGCCTACCCTTATGGAAGTCCAGCTTTCGCCGCCGTCCGTGCTCTTGAACAAACCATGGTCGTTCGTTCCTGTATAAAGAGTGTTTGCATTCGTAGGGTCGAGCGCGAGTGACAAGATATCGGTGGACGTGAGGCCGTTGTTTACACCGTGCCAGCTTGCGCCCCCGTCAATGCTTTTGAGCACTCCGCTGTCAAAGGTCCCCGCATAGAGGGTAGTCGCGGTCCCCGAGTCCACGGCCAATTTACTGATCCGCCCGCCGACGGGCCCTATGCCCGTCCACAAGTCTTCCTGCGCCTGGACGACGCTGGCCATTAACGGGATCAATAGAAGAAACAGCCAGCAAGTTAGGCGCCTTTTGATGGCTTTCGTGAAGATGGCTTGAGGCTTAGTCGTAATACCCAGAGTGCTGGTGGCCGGCAAATTGATGTTGGACATCGGCGTTCTCCTTCAGACTATGCATCCAGGCCTCGGTGTGACTGTTTCTCCTTCTGCTTACATGTAGCGGCCGACGTTGAAACGTTTCATGCCGCGGTTATCAGGTAAAAGAGTTGCGCGTTCGGAAGCGATGTATGACCCGGTGGTACCAGACGTTGGATCAAGAAATCTCTAGCACAGTAGCTGGGGTTTGAGGGTTGACTGCTGGCTATTTCTTCACCTTCAAATAGTACTCACTAACATCTTCAACCTCGCCGCGGGCTGTTACTCCGCGCAAAGTTATTATGTAGCTGGTCCCTGTGAGAATACTGGCGGGCAACCTCAGGATTACGGCTTTGCCGGAAGTGGTTTGCAGGGACTTTAAGGCGGGCAGGCTCAAGACCCGATCTCCTTCCGCAGTACTTAGCACGGCGTGGTAGCTTCCGTATTCATCGCGCTCAAGATCGAGTTGTAACTGAACTGCGTCTAGCCCTGGAGCGAGCGCTAAAGTCTGGGCCTCATCGCTTCCCCTAACGAGGTCGGGCGAAAGCACGAGCGCGATAGTGCCGCCGTGACTTTCCTGCCTGGCATTTTCATTAGCGCGCGGGACGGGTTGGTCCTTACCTCTCGCCTGTTGGGATCCGTTTTGAGAATCGTCTGTCTGTTTTGGCTGCGTAACCTGCTGGGCATCCTGCTGTTGCTCGTCTTGCTGTTGCTGTGCAAGTTGGCCCGACCCGGTTCGCTGTTCACGTACGCGCTGTAAAAAAAGCCAAGACCCGCCGAGTACTATGACTAGCATGGCGGCGGCCAGTAACCACCGCACGCTTGAATGCTGGGCTTGCACAATAGCCGTCAGAGATTGCCACCAAGATTCAGCTTTTCTATGGGCGTTCGCCAGCGGGCGCGGCTGTCGGGAAGCTACTCGTATCAAGTCCCTCGAGAACTTCAGGTTTTGATAATTTTGTGGAGAACCCAAGAAGTATTTTTCAAACCGCTCGCGGTCGTGCCCGGAAAGTTCTCCTCGCGCATAGCTATCAATCAGTTCGTCTTCAATGGCGAGGCACTGCTCAAAAAAGGCGTCGTCATCGAAATACCGACTCTCAAGCTCGGTCTCTTCCTGCTCGGAGGAGTCTCCCAGGAGGTAGCGAATGATCGCCTCCTCATTTTCGTGTTTTTGTTTCAACTATCCCCCGACTATAAGTAGCAAAGGAAGCGCTTTTATTTCGTTGCTTCCGAGCTGTCTATGCATTCGCGGACGCACTCTTCGAGCCTGGCCTTAATTCGGTGCGCGCGTATGCGCAGCGCGTTCGGCCGTATTCCAAACCCTTTGGCCATCCTCTTCCTCGCTTCGATCTTCGCGCTCTTTTCCTCGCGGTAGTATTCTATGATCATCTCGCGGTTTTCGGCGGAAAGGCTTTCGAGGCATTTTTCAAAGCATCCAAAGTGTAACTTCGGCTCGTCTTCGTCTGTTACGACTCGCGGTGGCGGTAAGCGTTCAAACGCTGCCTGCTCTCTCTGCTTCTCTTTTAGCAGGTCCAGCCAGAGCATACGCGCCACCCCACCGAAATACCCGCGAAGGTTATGGATCACTTCCCCTTCGTCAATCCTTCGGGCGACGCGGTTAATAGTCTCATCTGTGTAATCCTCCGGCGACTCACAGCCATGCCATTCGAAGAATTTTATCAACTTGCGCCGGATGTTCTCGTACTCTGCACCTGCTTGTTCCCGGTCGGCGTCCAGCCGCTCAAGTAACTGATCGAACGCCTCCCGGGTCAATACCCACCTGTTCTTTCGGGGAGTCGAGACGTCCATAGTCGTTAAGCGTTGAGGATTGACCGGGGAGTCTTCAGGCGCTCAATTATTTCCACTCGCCCTGCAGCACGAACGCGGCCCAGTAGTACGGCTGCTGCCATCGCTTCTGTTTCCACATCTCTACCTGCGCAACACGCAACGCCTCCGCCGGTCGCCTCTTTTCTTTAAACACACCCTTGTAGAAGCGCGCCATCAACTCGGCCGTAGCAGCATCGTCAACCTTCCACAGGCTTGCCACCACGCGCGCCGCTCCTGCGTACATGAATCCACGGGTGAGTCCCACCAGCCCTTCACCCTTGATCTCTTTACCCAGCCCGGTTTGGCACGCGCTCAACACAACCAGCTCCGCCGGCAGATTCAGGTTGTAGATCTCATTCAATCTCAGAAATCCGTTCACGGGGCGGCCTTGCTCATCCACGAGCGACAGGATGATTCCTGAAAGCTCCGGGTGCACGCTGTTGAGCAGCCCGTGCGTAGCGAAATGGACGATGCGATACCGGGCCAGCTCACCGCTGGTTGCGGTCTCGCGGCTCGCCTTGAAGTCGAGCGCCTTCATCCCGTCCCTTGCCGGAGCGGCGGCAATTATTGCTTCAGCCTCTCGCCTTGAGAATGGCAGGCGGGTGATGCTCAGACCATCTCCACTAATTCCGACTTCTTTGACCGCTCGCTCAAGCCCATTGGGCACAGAAGGAGATTCACTCGCCGTTGTGGGTGTTTGTCTGTCGCCATCTGCAATAGTTCCTTTATCTTTTGGCAGCCTACCGAGCCGCTCATCATCCTTTCCGAAGACCGGATCGGCGAGCACCGCAACAGCACGCTCGGCGGGTCTTCTATTAGCGGTCTCGCGCCTCAGCACCGCGAGCGCTGATGCCGAAGGCAACAGCACGATTTCGTGATCCGCTATCAGTGGTCGGTGGTCAGTGGTCAGTGGCCAGTTTTTGTTTTCAGGTTTTTGACCATTGCTCTTCGCCATCGGAGCGGTAGCATTCGACCGCTCATTGCTGACCGCCGCCGGCTGACCACTGAGCACTAGTATTGGAAGAGCAGCAAACGGTATGTATTGCAAAGCTCCATCAGCCACGATCAGTAATCGCTTCGCGCCTAATTGCGCGGCTACCGGATCGAGCAGAATCTTGCTCAAGCGCGCGGACGCTTCTGGAAGTTCCTTCTCCGCTTGCGCAACACGCGCCCGTCTCTCCTCAGAGACTTCGCCCGCCTTGCGCTGGTTGCGCGCGGTCAGCAGATCATAGACGCGGCGCGCAGCCGTCTCTATCTCCGCGCGCTTTGGCAGCTCATAGGCCGTGACTGAAGTTGGAGTAACCGCCCAGAGGTAGCTCTGTTCATCTCCCAGCGCGTATTCCAGCAGCAGCGTATCTGAATCGAGCACTTGCGATTGAATCTCTTTGAGCGAGAGCGGCTCAGGTTGGGTCAGTGCGGCGTAGCGCGGGCTTGATTGACGTATCCGCGCCTGCACTTGTTGGTATTCGGTAGTGAGCGCTGCCAGCTCTTTAGCTGCCTCGGACGCTTGAGCGTCGGTGTGCCTGCCATTGAGCAGTTTTGTATGTGCTTCTGCTCTGCCGTTGAGTTTTTGCTGCAATACGCGCTCACGCTCTAATAACTCGGGCGAGACTCCCTGACGAATATTGGCGCGCGCCTCTCTCAGGGTTTCAAGAAGGCTGCGCGCACGTCCGCGCTCACTAGCGCTGAGCGCGTCAGCGACGTACGCTTTGTCGTTATTCTGTTTGTACATTTGCATAAGCAGATCGGTGTAGAATTCGTAATACTTCTGCACCGTGGCAAAGTAAGATGCGCGCAATTCCAGGCTCGTGAGATTGGTGCGCAACGATTCGACTATATCGAGCGCTGCCTCGATCTGTCTCCGCGCCTCGGCAGGATTGCCTTGATCTCGCTCGACGCGGGCGATTTCGTAGATTGTTCCCGCCTCGGCGCGACGATCGGCCACGGCTCGATTGATCGATAGCGCCAGCCTATGGTGCTCTATCGCCTTCTGCCTCTGGCCCGACCAAGAGTAGAGCGAGCCGATACTGTTGAGCGTGTCGGCCTCACCCTGGCGATGGCCTACGGCTCGCAGGAGCACCAGCGATTGGCCATAAAGGTCCAGCGCCTCCGATTGTTCTCCCGATGAGGAATACACCTTGGCAATACCGCCAATCGTCAAGGCCTCCTCATAGCGGTCGATCTCCCGGCGCCAGATTGTAAGCGCCTGGTTTAGAAGCTCAATGGCTTTCTGGTTCTCGCCCGAATCCCTGTAGACAGAGGCGATCGCAAACAGCGTTCGAGCCTGGCCTGGGCCGGTATTCGTCTGTTGTTGCCACAGCGTGAGCGATTCGTTTAGCGAATCGAGAGCTTTCTGATTCTCGCCCCACTTATAGTAAGCCCGGCCAATGTTATGAAGTAATTGCGCCTCCCCGGAATAGGATCTCACGGCTCGGTAGACCGCGAGCGCCCGGTTGAGGTAGTCGAGGTGCTTTTGCCTATCGCCAAACTGGCCATAGAAATAACCCAGATTATTCAGTACTGTGCCCTCATTGTCCCAGTCGCCAATGTCTCGCAGAAGCGGAAGCGCCTGGTGAAGGTATTCGAACATTTTTTGATTGTCACCAAAGATATCTGAGAGGGCGCCGATCGTGGCAAGCGCGGTCGCCTCTCGTGCGCGGTCGCCCAGCAGCCGGTAGATCGCCAACGAGCGGATATAAAACTCGTTGGCCTTTCGATATTCGATCAGTTCCTGGTGTAAGTTTCCGATGAAGGTGAGCGCACCAGCTTCTCTTTCACGGTCACCGACAGATTGCCACAGAAGGAGCGCCTGCTGGACCTTTTCAATTGCTTTGCGTATGGCTTCGGCTGTCTGTTCGCCTTGTAGCTGTCCCGCCTCCCATTCGGCCTTCTCGGCGATTACACTAGTTCTGTCTTTCAGCGTGGCAGCGCGCAATTCACCGATCCGCACCTCGTAGCGTCCGGCCTTGGCGTCGATTTCCAGCGGGCGCACTTCGACCCTGTAGCTCCCGCTTGATTCTGCCACCAACCAGACAGACTCCGGTCCGTGTTCGCCGTTTGGGTTATCAACTTCTTTAATCAGGGTCCCGTCCGGTCCGAACACCGCAACGACAACGTCGATACCTCGCTGATCGACAATAACTCGAAAGAACTGATCCGTTGCGAGGATAACTTGATACGAGTGAACTTCGCCTGCGGGAAGCTCTCGCTCGATTGGTTTGCCAGGCTCAAGCTGCCGGACGGCTTGCTGGGCCCGCGCTGCGTGGCTCGGGTAACAGGCAAGCAGCAGAGCGGCGAACAAAACTCTGGAAAGCGTCCGCTGGAGTGCTTGCTGGATCATCAGCGCACCTCTCGTTATTACTAATGGGTCCGGTTTGCCTCAAGATGAGGTAGAGGGCCAAAGACCTGTCGCTTGGGCAAGTGCACGAAGTTGACTCTCAGGACCTCCGAGCACGAGAAAGGTTGATTCCTGCAACGGTCACCGAGGCGCGCGACCTCAAGACCGCTACAGCGCTACCGACTTCTAGCACTCGTTATGTCTCATGTCAATGCGTTGACCGAATCGAATACTTGAGGTCGAAACCTGCCTGCCCGTGATGAACTTTTGCCAGAGGATCGGTCATCAACCCGAATATCAAGCGACAAATCGAGGGATCGCAGGTCTCACAATCTCGAGGAGTGCACACTCTCGAATAATTCAGTTTGCGCTGAAGTTCAGTTATTGATATTAGTCGGTGCGATTCTGCTTCGCTGCAAAGCGCAATGGCTCAACCGACACGCGAAGGGCTGCTGAGAGGGATACGCCGCTGGGACCTTGCGGCGATCACAGTCAATGGAATCATCGGCGCCGGTATATTCGGGCTGCCGAAGGAGGTTTTCGCGCGCACCGGAGTTTACTCGCTGTTCGCGTTCGCCGCGTGCACTCTGGTAGTTGTCGTTATCATTCTCTGTTTTGCCGAAGTGGGCAGCCGCTTTAGCGAGACCGGAGGACCCTACCTGTATGCGCGCGAGGCGTTCGGTCCCCTGGTCGGCTTCGAGATTGGCTGGCTGATCTGGGTAGCTCGGCTGACGGCGTTTGCCGCGAACTGCAACCTGCTTGTCGGCTACCTGAGCTTTTTCTGGCCAGCCGCGAGCGCAAACCCATGGCGGCCGGTGATCATCACGTCGATAATCGTGCTGATCTCTCTGGTCAACATCATCGGCGTGCGAGACGCAGCGATCGTCAGCAACTTCTTCACCATCGCCAAGCTGATCCCTCTGGTGCTGTTCATCGCGATCGGTCTGTTCTTTATTCAGCCAGAACGCTACTCGCTGGGGCCGGCGCCCGGCTACGGAAAATTCTCTTCTTCGTGTTTGCTATTGATTTACGCGTTCAGCGGTTTCGAGATGGCGGTCATCCCGGCCGGCGAAGCTCGCGACCCGCGGCGCAATCTGCCGTTCGCGCTGCTGACCGCAGTGGGATTGGTTGCGGTCGTCTACATGCTGATCCAAGTGGTTTGCATCGGGACGTTGCCGGAACTGGCCACGTCGGATCGCCCGCTCGCGGACTCGGCGACAACGTTCCTCGGGGCGGCGGGCGGCGTGATCATCTCGGCTGGGGCGCTTGTTTCGATCTTCGGAAACCTGAACGTGATCTTGCTTGCCGGGTCGCGCTTGCCGTTTGCGATGGCCGAACGACGCGAGCTCCCGCAATTCATCGCCATGGTGCACCGTCGCTTTCGCACGCCTCACGTTTCCATACTAATCACCAGTGCCGTGATGCTAGCCCTGACTCTGTCGGGTACGTTTGTGTATGCCGCGACCATCAGCGCGATCGCGAGGTTGTGCACCTATGCCGCGAGCTGTGCGGCATTGCCCGTGCTGCGCCGGAGGGAGCGCGACCTTCCGGCGTTGTTTCATGCGCCCGCGGGTGTTGCGCTCGCGGTTAGCGCGTTGGTGTTATGCGCGTGGCTTCTTTCCAATAGCACCGCCGGCCAGCTCCGTGATTCAGCAATAGCGGGAGTGATCGGGGTGCTTGTGTACCTCCTTTGCAAGTTCAAGCACGAGCCGACGCCATCCTCCTCGAGTTGAGGGGGACTTTCGCATTCTTTGTTCAAGCCGCCAGGCAGGGTAACGAGATCATAGAGGTCGTGAGATCCTCAAAGTTCAACCTTTTTTCTTTCACCCGCGAGACTCACCAGGGGATCTGGAAGTAGTGATGAGCAACGAAGAAGCCGGTCGCACCGGTTATTATCGCTAGACACGCGGCTAGCACCATCCATACGCGCTCGCCTGTTTGCAACGCTCCCAGCGCGATGATGCTCACCACAAAGCCCCACGCGTAGCACACCGGGCTTGCGCCAATTCGATCAATCCACCAAGCGTTACAAACGTTGTAACAGACGCAGTGCGGGAAGAGCGGTAGGAAAGACATCGCAGCAATTGCAGTTAGCCAAATTTGTTTGCCTCTGAAAAGGTAGACCGCGCCGAACCCAGCGACCAGCGGAATCCAAACCAGCTTTACGAAGGTGCAAAAGGGCGAACAACCTTGCAGACTCAGTCCCGTGCAGTCGAGCGATGAGGCTAGAAAGCCAAGAGGGATCGCCGCTAGCAACAGCGCGCGCTTTGCATCGCGAGGAGGCCGATGAGCAGTTTCTGACCTCGCGCTGACGACATTTGCTACCCCGACTCCGAGCGCGAAGATCACCAGCAAACAGAACGGCGCGGCTAACCACCACTTCATTCCTTCAAAGAAATCTATCGCGAAGCGAATCAGCAGCACCGCTGATATGACCAACCCCAAGCGAAGCAACCATTGTTGAAGTCTGTCAGAGCCCACCAGGATCTCCCCGCCCAAGTTTGTTTTGTCATACGACTCGTTCCTCAGCGGCCGCGTAGATCAAACGCCCGTCCCTCATATTTACCGTCCGGTGAGCGAGCCGCGCGTTCTCAGGATTGTGCGTGACCATGAATATCGTCTGACCGCGAGCGTTCAGACTCAGAAACACTTCCATGATCTCGCTGCCGGTGTGCGTGTCGAGCGTTCCGGTTGGTTCGTCGGCCAGGATCAACGGCGCCTGGTTCACGATAGCGCGCGCGATAGCCAGCCTTCCCTGCTCGCCGCCCGAAAGCTGATTCGGAAGCCGCGACGCCTTGTCCGCAAGCCGGACGCTTTCCAGCGCGGTCATAGCCCGCTCTCGCTCCTGCTTCGCGCTCCCGCTTGCCGCGGCGAACGGCAGCATCGCGTTCTCGATCGCGTTCAGATAAGGCATCAGGTGATGCTGCTGAAAAACAAAACCCAGATACTCGCGCCGAAAGTCCGCGCGGCGCTCTTCCGGCAGTCCATACACGTCGATCCCGTCGATCAGCACTCTCCCGTCCGACGGATGGTTCATCGCGCCTACAATCGTCAGCAACGTGCTCTTGCCGGAACCCGACGGCCCCATCAGGCACACGAACTCGCCTTCGCTGATCTCCAGGCTGACGCCGGAAACCACCCGCACTTCTGAGCCCGCGCCGTCCGGTCGATAGACCTTGGTTACTTCGTTGACCGTAACAAAAGCCATGTTCATCTCGCGCTGAACTGGAGCTCGAAAGCCTCAATCCCCGCCCACTGGCATACTGTATACAACCTTCTCTCTGCGTGACCTTTGCGGCTTCGCGTCTCCGCGGTTAGACATCATCGAAATCATGCTAACCGCAAAGGCGCCGAGACGCAGAGCCGAACGCAGAGAATTGAGGACAGCAGGCATACGCTTCAGCATCACTCACACGTATCGGACCGCTTCCGATGGATCGAGCCGCGCGGCACGCGTCGCCGGATAAAAACTGCTGACCGCGCCGATCACAAGTGCCGCGACTATCGAAGCCAGCGCGAGCATCGGACTGATTCGAAAGCCCGCGCCCTCGGCGAAGTACGGCAGCACCGCCCAACTCGCCAGCATCCCCGCGAGCCAACCCAGCACGCCGCCCGCCGCGCTGATAACCGCGACCTCGATCATCAGTCCCTTGATGATGTGCGTTCTGCGAAACCCGATCGCGCGCATCACGCCGATCTCTTTCGTTCGCTCAACTACCGATCCCATCATGGTCGTAAAGATCATCAGCGACCCAATTGCCAGCACGACCGCCGACACCGCGACTGAAAACCGCGTCAGCCGCTCGACTGTTTCGGTGCGCGCGCGAACCGATTGTTGCACGGCCGACACTCTGGCGTGCGGGAGCTTCTCACTGATCTGTGCGACGATGTCCTCGATAGGGCAGTTCTGACACAACGCGCTTACTTCGATCAGGCTCAACTGGTCAGGCTTGCCCAACAGCGACTGCACCTGACCAAGCGAACCAAATATCATCCCGTCTTCGCGTCCGCCGGTTTGAACCAGGACGCTTGCCACTCGGTGCTCGCGCCCGGCGATCTGCAAGCGATCGCGCGTGATCGTGAAGGGTTGAACCGGCTTGTCGTGATTCATCCCGGGCATGTCCGGCATTTCGCGCAGGTTCGAAGCAACACCGCCTTCCGCGCCGGGCTCGATCACACCTAACGCTCGAGCCGCGTCGTAGCCCACAAGCAAGTCGTCGGCGGCAGCCGGCACTCGACCGACCAGTTGCCACCACCTCTTCATGTTTAGCTCGCTTTCAAAGTCAACACCGGCAAGCAAAACGTCGCGGCCCTCAACCTGAATAGCGCCCAGGAGTTTCGGGGCAATTATGCTCAGCCGATTGCCGTACTCGATGTCGAGTATGGTTGTAGCGTCCTCGCCTTTTAGCTGATGAAGGTCGAACGACACGCCGGACACCGTAACACCGCCGTAGTCTAACGACAGGCTGTTCGACTGCGGGACTACGACTATGTTCGCGCCGAACTGATCGAGCTGCACGCCTATCTCATCCTTGATCGCGAAGCTCAAGCTCAGCAGCGCCACCGCGGTGCCGATGCCGATGGCCATACCGACTATCAGAAACGCGGCTTTGGCTTTTCGGCGTCTCAAGTTTGCAAAAGCGATTGTGCTTATTCGCATGGCTACCTCGTTCAGAAATACTTTTTGCCCGCTTCAATCTCGGATTTCTTGATCACAAGGCTGTCCCCGTCCGCAGCCGCGGTCAACGCGACGGGATGGCATCCGCCCGAAATCTTCCCGATCAGTGCGGTCGCGAACGACTTGCCGCAGTTGTTGCAGATCATGTCATCGCCTTGCTGACGATAGCCCTGCTTGGCGTGCGCGCAAACCTCACACGCGTCGAGCGCCGCGCGATAGTCGCCTTCGGAAGATTTCACAACGAAGAAGCGCACCTGCTGGTTGCCGGTCAGCCTGTAGTCGAAGAACTTTGCGCGGCCGCTTACAACATCCGCGATCGGTACTCTCACTTCTCCGCTTGCGGCCGGGTTGTCGCGCTCCGCGGGCTTGCTGGGCTGCTCGGCGGCCGCGATAAGCGTGGGCTTGTCGGACGACGAACCAGCAACGACATAAGCGACAACCGCGACCGCGGCAGCAAGAATTCCTATCAAGATCAGCGTGGCCTTGCTCCTGGACTTTTGTGGTTCAACGAACTGGGCCCGCTTGGTTTCGCGAGCCTCGTCAGGTACTTGTCTATTCATAATACCCCCCCCCAAAGAATTGCGGTCTGCGGATTGCGGATTGCGGATTTCGAATTGAGGTCCCCTCGCCGGCTGCGCGACCGTAGAATTTACAATCCGCAATCCGCAATTCGCAATCCGCAATTCTTCCGATTATCTCACAACTATTTTGCCTCGAATCATCTTCATCCCGCACGAGAACTCGCTCTCGCCGCGCTTGTTCGGCGTGAACTCCACGACTACCGCCTCGTTGAACGGAAGATCACGTTTGATCTGATAGTCCGGTATTAGCAACTCAGTTCCGCAAGTAGCTTCGACCTTGCGCACAAAAGTCAGCCTCGCCGGGACTCCTCGCCGAAGCCGGATGATCTCCGGTTTATAACCCTGGCCGGTCAACGTCACCGTCACCGATTGAACGCCCGGCGCATCGGGCGGTCGAGTCTCTGTTGGCCCAGACTTGACTGACGATGACGAACCAATCACCGCCGCCTGCGATGGATTGAGCTTCAAGCTTTCAGCTCGCAGCAGGAAGCTTCCCTCGCTGACGACCGCCTCACCGGCGGTCAACCCCTGGTAGATTGGCACGCGACCGTTAGACTCGGGTCCGGCGCCAATTTCGCGCTGGATGAAGACGCCCGGCCGATCGGCGGCGACAAAGACGACCTGCTTCCCGCCGATCTCCTGAACGGCCGCGCTCGGAACCAGAACCACAGCGTCACTGCTTGCGCGCACAACAGAAGCGCCGGCAAAACTCACGTCCACAAACATGCCAAGCCTCAACTTCTCGCCCGGGTTTGCCAGCTCGATGCGCACTTGAGCAGTTCGCGTCTGCGGTTCGACTCGCGGGTCTATGTACGCGACGCGCCCGTTAAAGCTCCGGCCAGGATAAGCCTCGGTTGTGACTACCGCGGGCGTGCCCACTCGCACCATCGCGAAGTCTCTCTCGTAGATCTGTCCGATCACCCACACCGAAGAAAGATCGGCAACTCTGAACATTTCCTTGCCCGTCATCACCACTTCGCCGGTGTTCACCGAGCGAGTGAGGATGACCCCCGACGATGGAGACTGAACTCGGATCAGGGGTTTTAATTGCTCGGGTGCGGTCATCGCCTGGATCTGCTTGTCGCTAACGCCAAGCAGTGTCAACCGCTGCTTCATCGCGGACAGGCCGGCCTCCTCAATCTTGAGTTCTGCCGTCGCGGTTTCGAGCTCCTCACGGCTGGCGGCGCCCAACTCGACCAACTCCACAGTGCGGCGGTAGTGCTGATGGTGGCGCTCGATCTCAGCCTGCATCTTCAGGTAAGCGGCCTGCGCATCGGCAAGCTCGGTGCTGAAGATCGTCGCAAGCCTCTGCCCGCGTTTTACCCGATCGCCAAGCTCGGCGTTCACCTCTCTGACGATGCCGCCGGCGATCGGAAACACCGGCACTTCTTTATAGGCGTTGGTCTGAACCGTGCCGGTAGTCCGAAGCCCGCCGCCCGCAGCCGCGGCAACATCACCCACAGAGGCAAGCTCCGTTCTGATCTGAGCATTCGAAAGCCGCTCCGCGTCGAGCGAGATCAACACGTCTCCCGGCTTGGGCGCGGTTCCGGTGGAACTCGCGGCTGCGGCGCCGCTGAATGAGGATGGCGCGCCGGACGGCTCGGGCACCGGACGCCCCGCGAGCGAGCCTTGCCTCGAACCGCGTGTCAGCAGAACGGTCACGATTATCGCGATCACTACTATGCCTAGCGAAATCGCCAGCCAACGGCTCCGCGCCGGAACGCCGCCTGATGGTTGATCGGCCGGGTCGGTGGATTCGGCCTCGCTCTTCGTGTTCTCTTCGTCGTCCATAGTTGTCTCTGTTCGACCTGTACGGGCGTCCCTCCGCGGGCGCCCCTCGGTGAATCTACGCGAGAGGTGAGGAGGGG
>JBASRN010000093.1:0-7430 GCA_049273855.1 Blastocatellia bacterium | reverse complement strand
CGTTGGACCAAGCATCAGCCAATCCGAGCCCGTCGGAAAAGATTCGTCGGGAAGCGTATCGCTGAAACCCTCGTAGTCTATTCGGAAGTCATCGATGTTGATTCGCGACTTGGGCACGCCGGTGCTTCCGCCGGTCTCAAATACATAGATGGGGCGATCGGCATAAGCCTTTGGCACCCATCTGCGAACCGGCCCTCCGCGCAGCCATTCGTCCTGAAAGCCGGAAAACCTGCCTAGATCGTCATAGCCACGAATCTCGCGGCGCGGATCCCAATCGAGACCTTTGGCGTAGTCGAGCCAGAACGGGCAGCCCGTCTCTGGATTGAAATGCCACTCGACGATCTCGCGAACCCACGAATCCAGCTCTTCACGCGAGTCCCTTACTCTCGAATTGAGGCCGGTTTCGGCTGTTGATCTCATATCGCTTTTCCCTGAAGACTGGATTCGATTCTTCCCACGGCCGGGCACGCTGTCAAGACGAGGGAGGTCGGCGGCTGGTCCCGGTCCGGATGTCGGGAATGGATCTTTCGGTGAGACTTTCAACCCGATAGTGCCCTGATTCGAAATTTTCTGCGTAACCTCTGATGCGGCGCGGCGGCTCCGCGGTTAGTTAGCGTCGAAACCCCGCTAACCGCAAAGCAGCCGAGACGCAAAGACAACGCAGAGGATTGAAGTTAGGACACGCCGCTCAACTCTGAAGTGCTTTCATCGCGGACGCGACCTTTTCCGCGAGGTACCAGACCATCCAGTGCTCGGCCCGCGGAACAATCGAGAGCTGAGAGTCAGAAATCGCCCGATGAAGCCGTTCGCCATGCGCCGGTGGAAAATGCTTGTCATTCTCGCCCCAGAGAATCAGGGTCGGACAGCTGATCCTGGAGTACAACTCAGGCAGGCGAGGCAGAGTCGCCTGATATCCAGCGCACATCCGCGAGATAAACTTCCGCACTTCCACGCGCTGGAAGCTGCTCCACAAGTCATTTCGCAACTCGAGCGGCAGCAAGACCCCCGGCGGCAAAAAGGTCCGCTCAGCCCGATAGAACACAATGCGCGGCAAGTGACGGATGATGAGCCGGTTCAGTTGGAATCTTCGCAGGAGGGCGATCTCCCACGAAGTAACCTCATCCCACAGCACCAGCGAGTTCATCACCACGAGACCGGCGGTTCGTTCGGGGTGCAGTGCGGCGAAGACAAGCGCCGGCTGGCCGCCCATGTCTATTCCCGCCAGCGTCGCGCGTTGGATGCCCCACCGGTCGAGCAAGGCCAGTAATCGGTTAGCCATCTGAAACGGAGAAGCCCCGCCGGGCCACGCGTCACTGTAGCCCATGCCCGGCCAGTCGAAGGCGATCACCTCGAATCGGTCTGCGAGGCTCGGCGCCAATGCGCTCCAGATCTGCAGATTGTCGGGATAACCATGAAGCAAAACCAGCGGCGGTCCGCTGCCGAGGCGTGCCACCCGAAGCCGCCTGCCGTCACCCACCTCCTGGAAGGCCGCATCAAGCACTACGCGAAGTCCTCACAGATCTTGCCGGCTGCCAGGATGCCCGATATGGCGCAAAAGCTCACCCACTGACCGGGATGCGTCGAGCTCCCGGCGAGATAGAGCCCCTTCACCCAGGGGCTCCGATGAGCGATACGCCCCGCTCGCATGAACCGAGAGGTCATTACCGGGTTCATGCTCTCGCGGTATAAGTTGTGTCGAACGCTCCACTCTGCAGGAGTCCTGGTTGCGAGTAACCTATGCTCACCGACGTGTTCGCGCCACCAGCTCTCGGCCAGCACGCGCTCCAGGAATTCACGCTGCGCCTCGACTCCCCGCTGGGCGAGCGAGTACGGCATCGGCGCGATCAAACGCGCGGGCCACCAGCCGTCTCGCTCTAGGTGAGGCGCAATCGCAGACGGCGTCACGAGCAATCGACATGTTTCGCCGCCGCCGGGGAGAAAGAATCTCAGGTACAGGTCCTCGCTGGGATTACGCACGGCAAGATAGACACAAACTCCGGGGGATTGGAGCGGCAGCCGCTGCAGACGATCGCGAACGCTCTGGGGAACGTCAGCGAGATCCAAATAGGTTCCGACTCCGCCGTAGTTGGAAAGGACGGCGTCCGCGGCGACATAGTCTCCCTGCACTGTTTCGATCCCGTGCGCGCGGCCATCCTTGCATCTGATCGACTTCACCCTGACTCCGTAGTGAAACGCTACCCCGGCCGCGGCGGCTGCCTTTGCCAGGGCCTGTGGGATTGCTCCGATCCCCTCAACCGGGTAGAAGGCTCCGCTTGTATGTATCAAAGCGGGTACAAAGGCGAGCGGGCTCGGCGCCTGAGCCAGGGTTTGTCCGGCGACGTGAGTCCAGATTCCCAGCGCATCGATAACCGATTGAGGCAGCCGCGCACGCCGGAGCACTGACTCGAGCGACCGAAGCAAGAAGGGCAGGTGAATCCACGCTCCGGACCGCAACAGCACTCCCGGCGCCGGCGGTGACACGTAGAGCAGCGAGCGCAGGCGTTGATGAATCGTAGCAGTCGAGTGGACGAATCGGCGATAGCGAGCCCCGGTTCCCGGCCACAGGCTCTCAAAGCCCTGCGCAGTTCGGTCCAGATCCGCCAGGACACGCACCAGAGGGCCATCCTCGACTTCGACCTGATAGACATGCTCGATGCGCTTGAGGGTTATCGAGGAGGTGAGGTTGAGTGCGAGCTGTTCGAAGGCCCACTCGAGTCCGTCCCGGTCGAGCAGAATGTAGGGTCCGGCATCAAACGAGAGTCCGCCAATCTCCAGGCTGGAGGCAAGCCCCCCGGGTCCGGCGCTGGCCTCGAAGACTCGCACCTCAAACCCGTGTTGGGCGAGCCGCAGCGCGGCCGCGAGGCCGCCCATACCCGCGCCGATGATCGCAACGCTCTTGGTCATTCCGAATGTCTCAGGCCAAGGAGTGCCTGCAGGCTTTTGCGCCGCAATTGCAGAAGCGGACTTTCGGCGGTGATCGGGGGGAAAGCTTGTTCGTCCATCTCCGGAACGAAGACCGCCCCTCGGTCGCTGGCGTATTGGTAGACCGGAAAGGCGAGCAGGCTGAGCAGCGTAGACCACTCATTGTGATATGGACTGCGCCATCCGGGAACAGGCTCATCTGTTCCTATGACTTCGATTTGCTGCGATGGGTCCCCGAACCAGTGACAGGCTTCGCGCAACACACCGGCGTCTCGTGCGTTGCTCAGGCCAATGTGCCGTGCGGCGACCAGATCGACAGCAAGCGCGTCGCCGCCGGCGTACAAACGACGCGGCGACTTCGGGTGCGGGCAGCCCATCATCCCGAGCAGACCATCGGGCGCGAGATCATAGCCATCCAACAGCGCGAAGTGGGGCGGAAACTGATCGAGCAGCATCATGTTCGCGGTGTAACGCTGAGCCTGCCGCTCGAAGAAGATAAATTCATCACAACGCGCGCCCAGCCCATCGGTATTCGAAACCGAAAGCGATACAAACTCGATGGAATGGCTTCGGAGCTTGCCAAACGAAATCCGAAAATCGGCGTCTCTCCACGTTTGACTAACAGAGTATTGCCCAAGCCCTCTGGCGTATGCGTGTGGCACTTGTTCCTGCGAGGCGTCCACTACGCGGTAACGCTCTGAATCAAAGCCGAGGTAGCGCGCCACCTCTGCGACAGAGCGATTCTGATAGAAATGATCATAGATGTTGCGCTGCTCCACTAGGGCGATATCCGTGCAGCCGCTTTCGTTGAGATACCGCGCAAGCTCTTCCACGAGCTCCGGGTCGGTGACCGGGGACATGTCCTTGTGGTGGTAGCCAAGCATAAATGTTGGCTTGATGACCACAGTAACATCGGAAACAGTTTTGCCTAGCGAAGACGCCCGGGCTTCGAGGCTGCCCCGCAACGCCGATTCCTCCAGAAGCTTTATAAACAAGGGCTGCTTAGCCTCTGAAGTCTCACCTCTCATAACCCAGACGCGGCCGCCATTGCCAAGTGGATTCTCGCATGCTATACCGGCGCGCAGTCGCCGCGGCAGAAATACCTCGCCAACGTCGCGGATCCTTGCCGCAAGAGTCTCGGTAGTTTCGCCCGGCACGAACTGGCCGTCATCGGTCAGTGCTTCTGCAAAAATCTCAAAGACGCGCCGGTGGCGCTCCTCGTCTTCCCGAATGCGATCAATATCCTGTATCGTCGTGCTCTCGACCTCGCCCCCGCGCCTTGCCAGATCCCCAAGACGCTTGAAGCAAAGCGCCGCGGTCCGTTCGGCGTCCACATTGTAGACGCAGAAATCTCGGAATGATCCGTAGTCGAGATACTCTCGCACACTTGCCGGCACCTTACCGGTCAGGTAGCCGGTCCAGGTAACTGCGGCGGCAAGCAAGCTGGAGATGGGAGCGTCGGACCAATGTAGATGCTGGCGCACAGAGGCTGCCCAGCCGCCGACGGCTCCGGCCGTCTGCTGGAAAAAGGCGTTCATTTGCAGAGCCAGGTTCTGTTGCTTCATCAGAGCGCCACGGACGTAAATCGCGTGCATCGCCTCGTCTCTCCAGGCCCAGACAAGCGCGCTGCGAAAAATCTCCCTGGCCTCATCCGGCACCTGCAGCGAGCAGAGGCGGCGATTCAGAACGTCCTCGCTGTAAGCGATCGAGACTATTTGTTCCCGCTCGAGGGCAAGAAGGAAGAGCCGTATCATCTCCTGCGCAGGCCTGCCGGCATACCTGCGGTCCCAAACGCTTAGCTCGCGCTCAAACTCTTCGTAAACTACTCCCATGGCAGTGTGCGGAAGGAACCAGATTCCAGTCGTCAAAACATCGGAAGTATAGCCTGTTTCTTGAAGACCCGGCTCTGTTATAACGTAGCCTGGCAGAATAGTACGAGGCGCGAGGATTCCGGATTAGCCGGACATTCCTGGGATCATTAGACCGTGCGAACCTGACGGCGCTCCCAATCTTGCCTGGGTCAATCGTCGATCTTTCTTCGGAGTCGTATGGACGTACACTTAATTGACGGGACCTACGAACTGTTTCGACACTTTTTTGCTGTGCCGCCCGCGGCGGACTTGCACGGACAGGAAATCGGCGCGGTGCGTGGCGTCCTTCATTCTGTTTTGTCCATGATCGAACGCGGCGCGACTCATATCGGCGTCGCAACCGATCACGTGGTTGAGTCTTTTCGCAATGACCTGTATCCCGGATACAAGACGAGCGAAGGAGTCCCTGCTGAGTTGCTCTCGCAGTTCCCGGTCCTCGAAGAGGCGCTGGAAGCGATGGGGGTCGTGGTGTGGCCGATGGTGTTCTATGAAGCGGATGATGCGCTCGCTTCCGCGGCGGCTAAGGCAACGCCGGATGACCGTGTGCGGCAGGTAATCATTTGTACACCGGATAAGGACCTCAGTCAGTGCGTTGTGGGGACACGAGTCGTTCAACTGGATCGAAGACGGGACGTCTTACGCGACGAAGCCGGCGTAGTGGCCAAATTTGGCGTGAAGCCGCAATCGATCCCGGACTACCTGGCCGTTGTCGGCGACAGCGCTGATGGGTTTCCAGGTGTGCCGGGATGGGGACCAAAGACCGCATCACTGGTCTTGTCCCAGTACGTCCATCTTGAAAACGTCCCGAAGGATTTCAGAGGGTGGCATCCATCGATCCGCAGCGCTCAACGCCTGTCCACTTCGCTGTTCAGCTCCTGGAACGATGCTCTTTTGTTTCGCACCCTCGCGACATTGCGATTGGATGTGCCGATGTTTGACACGGTGGAAGATCTTCGTTGGAAGGGTCCGCTCCCGAGCTTTGAGGAGCAATGCCGTCGGATGAAATCACCCGAACTGCTGAGCCGCGCTACTTCCGCAAGAGCCAACACCCTGCAGGATCAGTGAGGTCAAGTTCGTTCCATGTAGATTACCCGGAGCCGGAGACTTCGCGGCAAAAGCTGAACGAAGTGAGATACCCATACAACCGTCCATCCCCCAGTCGTCACTCATTGTTCTAATGGAAAGCAGCGGTTTGATTAGCAAGACTGACCGAGTATTGGTGAACAGATTTCTTCGCACTGGAGATGAGAGATCATTTAGGGAGCTTTATCGGCGTCATACTCCAACGCTGTACCGTTTGGGGCTGCGTTTGGTCGGAGGCTCGGAGGCAGACGCTCAAGATGCCATCCAGGACACCTGGGTTCGAGCATGTAAGTCGCTATCCCGATTTGAATGGAAATCAAGTCTGAGAACCTGGCTGGTGGGCATACTCATCAACCGGACGCGTGAATTCAACCGTGTGCGTTGGCGTCAGCCCGAAGATGAACTACCGGACGAGTTCCCGGCATCAACCATTGCGCGTCCAGCGGAGAGAATCGATCTGGAGCAAGCCATTGCTCGCCTGCCGGCAGGATACCGCCAGGTACTCGTGTTACACGACATAGAAGGGAACACCCACGAAGAGATTAGCCTGCTCCTGGAAATCAGCGTTGGCACCTCAAAGAGCCAGCTCTTCCACGCGCGAAAAACCGTGCGAGCAGTGCTTCAGATGGAGTCAGAGGAACAATGAGCAAGGAATTCAAAGACGACCTCAACACTCAAGAGCGCCAGGCGTTTGATCGGTTGACCAGGGAGGAGATGCCGCCGTCGTTTCTTGAAGAACGAATCGTGGAAGCGCTCAAAGGATCAAACCTGATTCGCTCACCCAGGCGTGGCTGGCGGTTGAGCTATTCCCAAATCGGCGTCGCGCTGGCTGGCTCGCTCGCGGTCTTTGTTCTGGGGGCAATCGTCGGTACCCGGTGGGTCTCCGGGTCCTCACAAAAGCCGGGCATGCCTGAGTTCATGCTGGTGCTGCGAGCATCTGCGCAGGAATCGCAAGAGAGATCTTCAGAAGAGGTTCGGAAGAGCGTCGAAGAGTATTCCGCGTGGGCTCGAGAGATTCGCAAGACCGGGCTGCTTGTAGGAGGCGAAAAGCTCAAGGAGCAAGCCAGACTCCTTAGGATGGCCGATGGCCGCGCGTCGGTATCGGAGAACTTCCCCGGTCCCACGGAAAGCCTGATTGAGGGTTACTTCCTGATACAAGCGACGGATTATCAGCACGCCGTCGCGATCGCCGCAGGTTGTCCCCACCTGAAGTATGGGGGAACCGTTGAAATCAGACAGATCGACCAATTCTGATTTGAATCAATGGAAAGGAGAGTCACCTATGAACGTGCGACATCTGGAGAGCCTGGTCGTTGGACCGCTCCGACTTCTGCTTGTGGCGAGTGCTTTCGCCGGTCTGATCGTAGAGCCAACCATATTTGTTCGGGCACGCGTCCCGGATGGCGAGAAACCCCCAACCCCGCAGCCAGCCGTTGCGGCTTTCGAACACTTTAAGAAGCTTGAGGGAAAGTGGAGGGGACGAAGCACCAAAGGATGGGAGGAAGTCCTGACCTTTAAGACCATCGCCGGGGGATCGGTCGTCGTCGGAACTTC
>JBASRN010000091.1:0-2802 GCA_049273855.1 Blastocatellia bacterium | reverse complement strand
TATAGGTATGACTTGGTCGCGCGACTTACCGAATCAGGGCAGACGAGCAACGGAGCGAGCGCCTCGCGCTGTTTCTCCTACGACCGCTGGGGCAACCGGACTCAGGTGCAGTTGGACAAAGAGAGCGCTCCAATCCAGACGATCACTCTAGCGCAGTCAGGAGGAGTTCCGACGAACCGAATCGCGAGCGTGACTAGCGGCTCGACGGTGAACTACACCTACGACGCGGCGGGCAATGTGACCAGCGACGGTGCGCACGCGTATACCTATGACGCGGAGAATAGAGTCGTGAGCGTCGATAGCGGGGCCACGGCGCAGTATCGCTACGATCATCAGAACCGGAGGGTGACGAAGATAGTCGGTTTAAGCTGGACCCACTACATCTGGGAAGGCTCGCAGGTAATCGGCGAACACGACGCGACAACCGCGTATTCCACGAACCCGACATATCAAGTCAAATCGGCGCGCGTCGATTACATCTACGCTGGCGGTCGAACGATCCAGAGCCGCCAGCGAGCGAGCAGCACGGGGCCGTGGACGACACAGTATTATCTGAGCGACCGATTGAGTGTGAGGATGACGCTGGATTTGAGCGGCAACGTGTTAGCGCGACAAGCACACTTGCCGTTTGGAGAAGGCTTCGGAGAGAGCGGGACGCAGGAAAAGCATCATTTCACAAGCTATGAAAGAGATGGTGAGAGCGGGACTGACTATGCCGTAAACAGGCAGTATGCTCACGTAGAAGGAAGGTTCAATCGGGTCGATCCCTTGGCATCGAGCGCTAAGCGAGATTCCCCACAAACTTGGAACAGATACTCTTATGCGGCGAACGACCCAATAAGCAAAAACGATCCGTGGGGCTTGGAACCTTTTTCCGACAATCGAATCTGGCCACTGAATCCCTTCGAGTCGAATCCTTGTCGTCCTCAAGGCGCAAACTACCTCCTAGATGGATTCGAGATAAATCTGGGTGGAATGCTGTGCGGCGTTGCTCCATTGCCAGCTCCCCAAGCCCCCGAGCCGCAACCCCCCCAGTGTCCCGTTGCACCGCTGAATCCCATAACAGATCCCGATGCTCAAGCCTTCGAAGGCAATCCGAATCGCGTTGACCTGGTTCACCTCACTCCCGCGATGCGAACCGCCGTGGACTGTTTCCGATCGGCCGTAGAATTTGTGCGTGGTACGTTCAATATCACGTCCGCATGGCGGCCCGCTAGCTACCAACGGCATCTGAGAGAAGTGTGGGATAAATATATGGCACTGCGCAACAATAACAGCCCCGAATGTCGCGCCACGAGGGACGCGGTGACAACAGAATTCAACCGTCATTCCCTAATCCCGAATCAGGGTGCCAGGCCAGCTGCACACTCCGATCACACAAGGGGAATAGCAATCGATGTTGTTATACAGGGGCTGCCCCAAGGTACCGATGTGGATGAAGTTGGCGGGCGATGTCACCTCAGGAGAACGGTCCAGGGCGACCCGGTGCATTGGGTGCTGCAATAGAAGCGGGAGTGCATGTGGGGGCTGTCTGAATCCGGCAAAGAGAAAAAAGGAGGATGGGTATGGCAAGGTTCTTGTGTATGATTGGGGTACAGATTATGGTTATGTTCTTCTTGTCGTCTGAATGCAAACCGGGCCCACAACTGGACCAAGACGAGACAGTTGCGCGTGTTAAGCGCCTGGATGTTAGTAAGCTGGATCCCAGCTTGCCAAGAGAGGAGTTTGCGACTTGGTTCGGCGGCATCGTGCGCCCAGGATCGGACATCAGTTGGGAGATGAACGACTGCGGTGAACAGGCTGGTGGACAGCAAGATGTCGATCGGGACATCCCGACCTGCGTGGAGGCCGAGGCCACGGTAGCTGGCAATTGGAACGTGATCGTCATGATCCAGATCGGCACGGTTAGGAAGGGTCCCTTGACAACACCAGTTGTAAAGGATGCGTTCATCCAACGGGGCGATCAAACTTATACGGCTCACTCGTTAGGAGAGCTCGTCACGTTACTAAAGAAGAGGACTGGAAACTAGAAGTCACCCTGCTCAGAAACTCGGTATGGCGACAGCGCCGAACATGACCTTCACCTATGACGCGAAAAACCGGATCGTGAGTGTGGATGGAGGCTCGACGGCGACCTATGCTTATGATTAATCGAACCAGCGCTACAAGAAAGTTCAAAAGCGTTAGGAGGGGTCAGGCTTGAGTTCGTTGACATTTGCTAATCCCTTCGTAGAGTCAGCGAACATCAAGCCGGCTCAGTTGCAGGTAGCGCGTCTTTGGGCGTCGACTTCGAATTGCCAAAATATGTGGCCGCGGCGCGTTACATCAAGAGGCTTGAACCACTGGAAACTTCAAAAGCGTTAGAGGGGTCAGGCTTGAGTTCGTTGACATTTAATAATCCCTTCGTAGCATTGCTTCGGCTATGCCAAGAAAAACCACATATCGAAATCGGGTGGTGACAGAACTCGGGTGGTGACAGAACTCTCCCGTCACCTGCTCGTCAGAGACCAGACCCCTGTGTCCAATCGCATCATGAAGCTCGTTGAGTCGGCGAACATCAAGCTCGCTCAGTTGAGCGTGCCATTGGCGAAGGCTCGCGCTGCATCGCGCACTTTCCGTCTCCGCGGGGAGTTATCCTCCACTGTTGCTTTGTCCTTCGGTTCCAAGGCCGCTCATCGCTTCGCCGTTCAACCCTTCCATCCTTTATACTTCACTCGATGCGGGTTTTAGTGGTTGAAGACGAAGCCAAGATGGCGAGCTTTATCAAGCGGGGGCTTGAGGAGGAGGGCTTCGCGGTCGACG
>JBASRN010000080.1:0-16532 GCA_049273855.1 Blastocatellia bacterium | reverse complement strand
GCCTTGAAGCGGTACTGTTTCCGCGGTGCGCTGGGGTATCGAACATTCAGAAAGGGGGCTAACTGAATGTTCAAGGGGGCTTGTCGATTAGACGACCCGGCGCACCGCACCATCATACTCGCCGACTAACACCTCAGTCAACGAAATTCTCCGGCTACAAGCCTTCGGGATCGGCTCGACTCGTCGGGGTTGATGGATGCTGTTAGAGCTAGTCGACGCAGTTGTCCTTTGACCAGTCAGCCGACTTCCTCGCGGATAACGGACCAGCGGCCGGGGTTTGAGCGCTGACTGGAAGTCGTGTTTACTTCGATTCAAAACGTAATTGTCACCTGCGACCTCCCTTTCGTGCCTCGATTGACAATGCTTAAAGCGCTATGTTAAAAGCTCTCCGACTAGTAGGGCATCCGTTTGATCGCAGCTTTCTTTTTCTGTCGAAGCAGTCAAAAGTACTAATATTCGGCCACACGAGAGAGGAGTGCGGTGGCTTCTGTGGCTAGCCCCGGGACACTATGACTAACGAGCTCAACGATAAGTCGGCCAGCGAAGATGCTGATGGAGCGACAGGCAAGAAAGCGGACAACGCCGATGCCTCTACCCAGCCACCCTCAATCGCACGCAGCTCTGAGGACGAAAGTAGCGTTGACGCACCCATCGCCGCCGTAGGTGCATCGTCGGAAAACGAGCCGCAGACCAAGGCCGACGTGGTC
The DNA here is from genome assembly GCA_049273855.1 of Blastocatellia bacterium. GTDB lineage: Bacteria > Acidobacteriota > Blastocatellia > UBA7656 > UBA7656 > Onstottus_B. The sequence continues at coordinate 15,825 of JBASRN010000080.1, read as the reverse complement.
GGCGAAAAAAAGGCTTCACCGCCCAAAGCTGCTCCAACCGCGGATCACAAGGCAGCGTCCGGCGAAAAGACACCGCCGATCAAGAAAGGTCCGGTCATAACCTCCGGCATCTCAGGCGATTCATTGGTTAATCGCATTAAGGAGCGATTTGGCGAAGCCATTACCGAAGCTGTAGCGACGCTTGGTCAGCAGATCATACGGGTCAAGAAGGAATCATACTTGGAGATGTGCCGCTTCCTTCTTCAGGACGAGGAAGCGGATTTTAAGATGTGCACCGACCTCACCGCGATCCACTGGCCCGACCGGAAGGGTGAGGAGTTCGATATCGTATTGTTCTTATATTCGCTCACAAAGAATCGTCGGCTGCGCATAAAAGTCGCAATCGCGGACGGAGAGAATTGTCCTTCGGTCAGCCCATTCTGGAGCGGAGCAAACTGGATGGAGCGCGAAGTCTACGATATGTTCGGAGTCAAGTTCGCGGGCCATCCTGATCTGAGGAGAATATTGCTCCCTTCAGACTGGCCAGGAAACCCGCTGCGCAAGGAGTACCCAATCGGCTACCAAGACAACGAGTGGACTGACAAGCATCTCCAGTATCGAGAAATCGATTACGACACAAGCTTAATCGACGTGAAGTTCGCGGAGCGCAGATAGCCGTATGCAAGAGCAAGCAGCAGCCGCGGGTCAGGAGACGCTCTTCGACTCTGAAGAGATGGTCCTCAATATGGGGCCCCAGCATCCGTCCACGCACGGAGTGCTGCGCGTGGTTTTGAGGCTCGACGGCGAGACAGTTGTGGGCCTCGATTGCGACATCGGTTATCTGCATCGGGGCGTCGAAAAGATCGCCGAAAGCGACACCTATGCAATGATAACGCCCTATTGGGATCGGCTGGATTACGTCGCCGCAGTGTCCAACGATCTGTGTTATGTGGGAGGAGTGGAAAAGCTGCTCCAAGTTGAAGTGCCGAAACGAGCCGAGTATTTACGCGTAATTCTTACGGAGCTTCAGCGCATCGCTTCGCACCTTCTGTGGCTGGGCACTCATGCGTTGGACATCGGGGCCGTCACTGTGTTGCTCTATGCCTTCCGTGAACGCGAAGAGATACTAAAGATATTTGAAGATTTCATAGGCGCGCGGCTGACCGCCCACGCGTTTCGCATCGGTGGGCTTTGGTGGGATGTCTATCCCGAGTTCGATACCCGAGTGCGCGAGTTCCTTAAGATACTCCCGGGCCGCATCGAAGAGTACGAAACGCTGCTGAACGCGAACCGGATCTGGCTTCAACGGACGGTGGGCATCGGCGTGCTCCCAGCGGAGGAAGCGATTAACCTCAGCCTGACAGGACCCGGTCTGCGTGGCTCTGGCGTTAAGTATGACCTTCGCAAGGCCCAGCCATACTCAGCCTACTCAGACTTCGATTTCGAGATACCCATTGGCGAGAATGGCGACACCTATGATCGTTACCTCTGCCGCATGGAGGAGATCAAGCAGTCGGCGCTGATCATCGAACAAGCGCTTGACGGGTTGCCCGAAGGCCCGGTTATGGCAAAGGTGCCCAAAGTGCTAAAGCCTCCGGCGGGCGAGATCTATCACTCAATCGAAGCGCCAAAGGGCGAACTAGGCGTGTATCTGGTCAGTGACGGCACGAGTAAGCCGTATCGAATGCGAATTCGGCCGCCGTCCTACATAAATCTGCAGTCGCTCAAGCGAATGTCGATCGGGCATCTTGTAGCCGATGTCGTCGCGCTGATCGGAACGCTGGACATCGTGCTGGGAGAAGTTGATAGATAAGTCTGCGAACAATGGGAAAGGGAACCTCTTCGGTAGTTCTCGTATTTAATCTGCGCTGACATTATGCAAGTTATTCTAGCAACTCTGATGTTTGTGGCGCCCGACTGGGTGGTGCGGCTGACGAGAGAGCGCCGACCCAATGCGTTCTGGGCAGAGTATGTCATATGGCCGATCATTCAAATCCTGATCGTTCTGTTCGTGATTCTAACCCTCGTCGCCTATCTCGTCTATGTCGAGCGTAAGGTGTCGGCGTTCATGCAAGCCAGGCTTGGCCCGATGCGGGTTGGACCGTGGGGGCTACTGCAGCCGGCCGCCGACGGACTGAAGCTCCTGCTAAAAGAAGACATCATTCCGCTCAAAGCCGATCGGGCTGTGTTTGCGCTCGCGCCGATTATCTCCGTGGTATCAGCTTTGGTCGTGCTTGCCGTGATACCGTGGGGCGCGACATGGGCGACAATCGCGAATATCAACATCGGGCTGCTATTCATCCTGGCCGTGTCCTCGGTCGGAGTACTCGGGTTGGTGCTCGCGGGATGGGCGTCTAACTCGAAGTACTCGCTGCTGGGCGCGCTCCGGTCATCGGCTCAGATGGTGAGCTATGAGATCGGTCTGGGGCTTTCGATTATCGGCGCGCTGATGTTTGCTCGAACGCTCTCGATGTCGGGCATTGTAGAAGCGCAGCAAGCTGACCACGTATGGTATGCATTCTTTCAGCCACTAGGCTTCCTTGTTTATCTGATTAGCGCCCTGGGTGAGACGAATCGCGCACCGTTCGATTTGCCAGAAGCTGAGTCGGAGCTTGTTGCCGGCTATCACACGGAGTACTCGGGTTTTCGGTGGGCGCTCTTCTTCATGGCCGAGTATTCGTCGATGATCGTGACAGCGGCCATCGCGGTCACGCTCTTTCTTGGTGGCTGGATGCTTCCCGGAGTAACGGGAACTTCGCTATTCGGGCTCGGACCTATTCAGAATCCCTCCCTCCACACGTTTGCCAGCGTGTTAGTCTTCGGCTTGAAAATAATGTTTCTGATCTATGTGTACATGTGGTTCCGCTGGACGTGGCCGCGGTATCGCTACGATCAGCTGATGGAACTCGGTTGGAAGTGGATGATCCCGGCCGGCCTTGCCAACATCGTGCTAACCGGAATCTGGTACGTCCTGGCGTTGCCCCCGGCAAGGGGCGGGGTGTTTGATTTGATGCGAGAAGTCAGCGGCAGGCTGGTGCCAACTGGCAGGGGCGCGATCTACTTTATCGTGACCGGGACCGTTATCACCGTGCCGCTGGTATGGCTGTTACTCGTGAACATCAATCGTCGTTCGCGTGACTTCAACCTGCACGAGCAACGGCAGCTTCAGATTAATCTGCGTCGCGAGCGATTGGAAAAGGCTCTGCAGCCACACCCAGCCGATAGCGGCGGCGCTCAGTAGGCAGAGCTTGCAGTCCGTATTAGGTGATTTTTATGGCAGCAGTAAGAACTCCGGCAGGCAAGCGAACGATTGGTCAGTTGATCAAGCGGTTGTTGTTGCTTGATCTATTCAAGGGTCTTGCGCTTACGTTCAAGTACAACGCGCGGGCGCTTTATGAACCACGCGACGGCGGCAACCCTAATCAAGCGATCTACACCGAGCAGTATCCGCTGGAGGCGGCCCGCGTATCCGAGAGATTTCGCGGCGCACCGCGCTTGAACCTGGATCCCGAGACAGGAATGACCCTATGCATCGCGTGTGACCTCTGCGCGCTTGCGTGTCCGGTCGATTGTATAGAAGTCGGCTCGATCCGGCGCGAGGTGCGCGACGGAGAGAAGGTGAACAAGAAGAAGGTGCTCACAACTTTCATCTTCGACACGTCGAGATGTATGTTCTGCAACCTCTGCGCTGAAGCGTGCCCCACCGATTGTCTTGAACTGACCCAGAGTTTCGAGCTTGCCGTGTATCATCGCTCGGGGTTTCGTTGGGATCGCGAGATGCTCGAAAAGGGCATCAACTACGTTAGATATGCGAAATAGTGGTCAGTCGATAGTGACCAGTGGCCAGCCCGACCACTGACGCCCGACCACCGACAATTGACTTATGCAACTACACGGCTTGGAAGCGGTACTCTTCTACGTTCTGGCGATAATGACCTTGTTTATGGCGGTCTTCGTAGTGACCGCACGCGTCACCATTCACTCCGCGCTTTTCTTGATGGGCACGCTTGTGAACATAGCGCTATTGTTCATTCTCCTTCGTGCGGAGTTCGTAGCCGGCGTCCAGATACTGGTGTATGTTGGCGGCGTGATGGTGTTGTTCTTGTTTGTGATTATGCTGGTGCAGACACGTGCCGAAGAAGAAGCAACCGTGGCGCTTTACACCGGACAGACCTGGCCTGCGGTGGCCATCGCGCTATTGCTGGCGGTCTCGTTCTACTTCGCGATGAACCCGGCACAGGCGGCGTTCCGCCCCCCAGAGAGTAGCGCAGCCGCGGCAGTGGTCGAGGGCGGCGAGATCAGCAAGGCGGGCGCTGGCTACGTTTCGAAAGACACTCAGGAAATCGGCGAGCAGCTCTACCGGCAGGCGGCGCTCCCCTTCGAAGTGGCCTCGCTGCTGCTGCTCGTGGCGATGGTCGGCGCAGTCTTGCTCGCGCGCGGCACCAAGCAGCAGAAATATTACGAGTAACGCCGACACGATAGAACACGGCGAAACGGAGAACTGAACACCTTGAAACCCGACGCGTCTGCGTGGCTCCCAGTTACTGTCTCTCTCACTCGAGGAGGACACAGTGTTTAGTTTTGCCATCGGCGTGCTGGCTCTTATTACACCGTTGCTTCTGCAAGCCCAGCAGCCGTTCCTCAAACGATTCGAACCCACGCTTATCAACTTTTTGATGCTGAGTTTTCTGCTGTTTGTAGTTGGGGTCGCGGGTGTTCTGTCGCGTCGCAACATCATCGTCATATTCATGTCGATCGAGTTGATATTAAACGCGGTTAATCTGAACTTGATTGCTTTCTCGCGCTACCTTGAAATGAACAAGGAAGCGCTGATGGCGAAAGGGCTGGCGATCAATTCGCTATCCGGTCCAGTGTTCACTATTTTCATCATTGTTGTGGCGGCAGCCGAAGCTGCGGTCGGCCTTGGAATAGTCATAGCGATGTTCCGCAACAAGGAAACTGTCGCGATTGACGAGATTGATCTTTTGAAGTGGTAAGAACAATCGGTTCCGAGTTTCGGGTTTATGGTTCGGAGTTGAAAAAACCTCGAACTCCGAACCCAGAACCGGAAACCCTGAACTCGTTATGCTGAAACTCGTCTGGCTGGTCCCAGTCTTGCCGCTGCTGGGCTTCCTCCTAAACTTTCTTCTGGGGCGCAAACTCCGGCTCAGCGAGCGCGCCGTCTCGATGGTAGCGTGCGGCGTTATCCTTGTTTCGCTGCTTCTTACCCTCGGCGCGTTCTACGAGTACGCGATAGGGTACGCACCCGCGCACGACAACAAGCCCTACGTCACCAGCGAAGCCGGCGGCTTCCCGCACTCGTTCACATGGCTGCCGGGCGGCCTGGCGCACAAGACGCAAGGAAATGAAGCCGGCGGACTTGCGGCCTTCAATATCGAGTGGAGCTACCAGATCGATCAGCTCACGCTGGCGATGATGTTCATCGTCACTTTTGTGGGCTTTTGGATCCACGTCTTCGCCGTAGGCTATATGCACGGCGACACCGGCTTCTACCGATTCTTCGCTTATCTGAATCTGTTCATGTTCATGATGTTGCTGCTCGTGATGGGCTCGAACTTCATGATCATGTTCATCGGGTGGGAAGGAGTCGGGCTCTGCTCGTACCTATTGATCGGTTACTATATCAACAAACGTGAAGCAGGAGACGCCGCGAAGAAGGCATTCGTAGTGAACCGGATCGGCGACTTCGGATTCGCGCTTGCTATCATGGGAGTTTTCGCGACGTTCGGTACGCTTGAGTTCAAAGACCTGGCCGCGCTCTCCGCAGCCTATCCCGTCGAGAATCTCTGGCAGTTCGGATTGATGTCCTGGCTGGCGCTAGGCTTGTTCATTGGAGCCACGGGCAAGAGCGCCCAAATACCGCTGTACATCTGGCTGCCGGACGCGATGGCCGGCCCGACTCCTGTGTCGGCGCTGATTCACGCCGCGACGATGGTGACCGCGGGCGTCTTCATGGTGGTGCGGACCAACTTCATCTTCCAGCGCTCGGTCACGATGATGATGATCGTAGCGCTTATCGGATGCCTGACCGCCTTCGTAGCCGCAACCATCGGAATAACTCAAACCGACATAAAAAAGGTCCTCGCTTATTCGACCGTCTCGCAGCTCGGATACATGTTCCTTGCAGCCGGCGTCGGCGCGTTTGTAGCCGCGATCTTTCACGTCTTCACTCACGCGTTCTTTAAGGCGCTTCTCTTCCTCGGCTCGGGCTCGGTCATTCACGGAATGCATCACGAGCAGGAGATGCCCAGGTTGGGCGGGCTGGCCAAATACATGCCTAAGACTTATCGGGCGATGTGGTTCGGCTGGCTTGCGATATGCGGTATCCCGATCTTCGCCGGGTTCTTCTCGAAGGATGAAATTCTGTGGAAGACCTTCAGCACCAAAGTCTTTGGCGGTGGGAAGCTTCTGTGGACCATCGGCTTCGTCACCGCCGGAATAACCGCTTTCTATATGACTCGACTCATGTCGATGACTTTCAAAGGAGAAGAGCGCTTTAGAAAGGCCGACCACGACTCCCAAGGTCATCACGCCCGGCAAGAGCCGCATGAATCGCCGACGGTCATGACGCTGCCGCTTCAGGTGCTAGCGGTCTGCTCCGCTCTAGCCGGTCTGATCGGCATTCCGCTCGCGCTTTCTTTTGGCAAAGACATCAACTTCTTTGAGCACTGGCTCGATCCGGTGATAGTCAAAGTCCACGAAGCCGGCGCCGGACACGCGGTAGCTCATCACATCGAGCCAGTTGAATACGTGTTGATGATTCTCTCGGTCGGAATCGCAGTTCTCGGAATCTATCTCGGCAAGCTGTTCTACGAGCGGCGCACGGATCTCGCGGACATCTGGGCCGCAAAGCTCCGCCCGCTCTACACGCTCAGCTTCAACAAGTGGTACCTGGATCATCTGCTCGACGAAAAGGGAGTCGAAGCGGGCAAGGCCGTGAACAACGCGTTGTGGAGCGTGGACTCAGCCGTCGTGGACGGTGGCGTGAACGGCGCGGGTTGGCTCGCCCGCTTCTGGGCAAAGTTGAGCGGGCTGTGGGACAAGTGGGTAATCGATCTGGCGGTAAACGCGACTGGATGGATCGCGCGCGCGGCTTCGGTCGTGCTTCGCACATTTCAGACCGGCTTCTGGCAAAACTATGTCCTGGTTTTCGCACTGGGGTTGTTCGTGATCTTGTTGCTGTACATCTTCCCATCGATCCCGGTCACCATCCGGAGCTTCACTGGGAAGTAGGTGGATTTTTGTAGTGCCGCTATTAGTTAGGCGGAATCTGCCCGAAGCTAAAACTTCCGCCTGAAGGCGGACTATCAACGACGACGCTTGAGGAGACTCTGGCTATGCTTCGCGATCATTATTTCCTGGGTATCGGCATCCTGTCGTGGGTGACATGGCTTCCCGCGGTTGGAGCGATACTGATCTTGTTTTTCAACCGCAATAAGAACGACGCGATTCGTTGGTTCGCGAACGTGTGGATCGCCATCTGCTTCGTGGTCTCGATACCGCTGGTAACCGGGCTCGGAGCAATGAGTGGCTACGACCGCGCGCTCGGCGGTTTGCAATTCATCGAAGACCACGACTGGATACCGCTGATCGGCGCGCGCTATCAGCTTGGAGTAGACGGACTGGCACTCATGCTGGTGATGCTGACGACCTTACTTGGCGTCGTCTCTGTGATCTGCTCGTGGGCGTACATCCGGGAGAAGGGCCGCGAGAAAGAGTATTACATCATGCTGCTCCTGCTTCAGAGCGGTATGCTCGGCGCGTTCGTTTCGGCCGATCTGTTCCTGTTCTTCGTCTTTTGGGAAGTGATGCTGGTGCCGATGTATTTCCTGATTGGAATCTGGGGCGGCAAGAACCGGCTCTATTCTGCAATCAAGTTTTTCCTGTACACGCTGGTCGGTTCGGTTGTTATGCTGCTCGCTGTATTGAAGCTCTACTTCATTTTCCCCGACGTCGTGAAAGCGAAAAAGGTGGAAGTCGAAGCCACCGCGCGCCAGAACTCTTCGAGCAGTCTTACCGATCCGCAACGATTCGGCCAGGTGAACGAGCCAATGCTCAATCTGGCACTCGACGCGATGGCACGGGCCGACGGGATGACGGATTCTTCGGTCAACAAGAAGCCGCTTCCTCCCGGCTATGTCCGGAGCTCATTCAACATTGCCGCGATGACTGCAATCGGACCTCATATCAAAGCGGTCTTCGGCATAGGTCTCGTGATCTGGCTGTTCGTCGGGTTCGGGTTGTCGTTCGCGATCAAGGTCCCGATGTTCCCGTTCCACACCTGGCTGCCCGATGCGCACTACGACGCGCCGACCGCCGGCTCGGTGATCCTGGCGGGCGTCTTGCTGAAGATGGGGACCTATGGCTTCATGCGTTTCTCGCTTCCGATCTTTCCCGACGCGTCCAACCATCCAACGGTCAGGCAAGTCATGATCGTGCTGTCGATCATCGGAATCATCTACGGAGCGCTGGTCGCGATGGCTCAGAAGGACGTCAAGAAGCTCATAGCCTACTCGTCGGTCTCTCACCTGGGCTTCGTGATGCTCGGTTTGTTCTCGCTGAATCCCAACGGCATCAACGGCGCGGTTATGCAGATGATAAACCACGGCATCTCGACCGGCGCGCTGTTCATGCTTTGCGGCATTCTTTATGAGCGGCGGCACACCTACGAGATCTCCGATTTCGGCGGGCTCGCCACCGTGATGCCGACGTTCTCAACGATCTTCCTGATAGTTACGCTCTCGTCATTAGGCTTGCCGCTGATGAACAACTTCATCGGCGAGTTCCTGACGTTGCGAGGCGCATTCGAGGCAAAGGTTCTGTGGGGAGCCTTGGGAACCGTGGGCATCATACTTGGCGCGGCTTATATGCTGTGGCTGTATCAGCGGGTTTTCTTCGGCCCGGTGGCCAACCCGGCAAATGAAGGCTTGAAGGACCTGGACGCGCGCGAAGCCTGGCAGTTCGCCCCACTGGTCTTTTTGATCTTCTGGATCGGCGTTTATCCGAAGCCGCTGCTGTCATACATAAACCCGCAGACCGAAGTCGTTGTTGCGCAGGTCGCGCCGGATTACTTTAAGACCGCGCCCGCCGCACAGCGGCCGCAAGTCGCCTCGGAGCAACCCGGCTCGCACACAAGCGCGGAACCTGAAACCAAGTAACGTTCAGGGTTCCGGGTTCGGAGTTCGGGTTTGAACCGAAACCCGGAACCCTGAACCCAGAACCTGAAACCCGAAACCGTTCATATGCAAGCAACCGACTTCCAAGACCTGATGCGCCAGGCGTCGCAGTTCATCATGCCCGAAGGCATCCTCACTCTGTTCGCCTGCGCGGCGCTGGTGTTGGACGTTATGCTTCCGCGCCATCGCAAACGCGTAGTGGCCTGGGTGAGCCTCGCCGGAGTCGGCTTCGCCGCCATCTCGCTATGGATCCTCTACAACAACGTCGTCACCAGCGGAACCCCACGCACCGCGTTCTTCGACACGATAGTCCTCGACAACTACGCGGTCGTCTTTAAGTCGATGTTCCTGCTGGGCGCGGCTCTGTCGATCCTGCTTTCGGTAAAATACCTGGATACCGAAGGCGAGCAGCACGGCGAGTACTACGCACTGATGCTCTTCTCGGTCATCGGGATGATGTTCATGGCTTCAGGTGTAGACCTCCTCATGCTGTTCATCGCTCTCGAGTTGATGGCGATCTCAGTTTACATACTGGTTGGATATCTGCGCCGCGACAAGAAATCCAATGAAGCCTCGATGAAGTATTTTCTCCTGGGCGCGTTCTCGTCGGGCGTGCTGTTGTATGGCATCTCGATGATCTACGGGCTGACCGGCTCGACCAATCTCGCCAAGATCGCGGCGGCGGTTCCAATCGTGTCCGATCCAAGCTTCACCCCGTTTGGTGTTCAGGCCGACCTGCGCTACCTGTTGCTGATGTCGATGATCCTGATGGCGGCCGGTATGTTCTTCAAAGTCGCCGCCGTGCCGTTTCATATGTGGGCGCCCGACGCCTACGAAGGCGCTCCCACTTCGATCACCGCGTTTATGTCGGTGGCGGTCAAGGCGGCAAGCTTCGCGATGTTCGGCCGATTGTTCCTTTACGGCTTGCCCGATCTGCGAGCGGCGATAGGTGGCGATCCCACGAGCAGCACTGCAGCGCTACCTGGTTGGGCGTTGTTGCTGGGAGCCGTCTCCGCGATAACGATGGTGTGGGGCAATCTCGCCGCGCTCACTCAAAACAACACCAAGCGCCTGCTCGCTTACTCGTCGGTCTCGCACGCGGGCTACACCCTGCTCGGGCTGGTAGCCGCAAATCAGACCGGCTACACCGGGTTCATCATCTATCTGTTTATCTACACAGTCATGAACCTGGGAGTGTTCGGCTGCCTGATCGCGCTAAGGCGGCGCGGCATCGCCGGCGATCGGATGGAAGACCTGAACGGGTTGATGAAGAAGTCTCCCGGGCTGACGGTCCTGATGACCCTCTTCCTGCTTTCGCTTGGAGGCATTCCCCCGACGGCCGGTTTCATCGGCAAGTTTTATCTATTTGCCGGGCTGATCGAAACAGGCAACCCTTGGCTCGTGCGGCTTGCGATTTTGGCGGTGTTGATGAGCGCGGTGTCGTTGTACTACTACATCCGATTCATCAAGGCGATGTACATCGACAGCGAGACAGAACCTGAGCCGATCAAACTCGGGCCGCCGCTTCAGGTCGCGCTCGCGATCGCAGCGGTGCTGGTGATTTACATCGGCATCTTCCCACAACGATTGATCTCGCTGACTCAGAAAGCGGCGACGACATCGGGCTTGAAAGTGTACAGCTACAAGCAGAATACAACGAGCTCGAAGAGCGCTTCTGATCAGCCCGAGGTTCAATCAATACCGATCCAGCCGGGTCAGCCCGCCCCACCTCCTCGGTGATGCATGTCTTCGGATGAGAACAACCATTCGGATCGAGGCGAGCCCGACAGACTTCCGAGTCAAAACGAGCTTTCCCCGCAAGACAATACCAGCGGGAACATGAGCTGGAGGCAGGCGATGACGACCGTAGGCCTGGCGCTCGCAATCCCGTGGATGATAGGCGTACCCACGCTGATCGGCTGGTGGATCGATAAAAAGTACGAAACCCGCCCGGTGTGGTTCATCGTTGGGTTGCTGGCCGGACTCCTGGGCACGGCCGTGGACATCGTTCGACTGCTCCGCCGATTCGGTCAGTTCAAGTAGTCTGCTTGACTAAGGACGGGCGTGAGTGGCTAGCGGGCTCGTGTCGTCCGAGCAGCATTTTGTTTCGGTCTCCTTCGTTCATTGACGAAAAGGAATCGCCATTGTGCCCGAGGTTCCTTTCATTTCATAAGTCAACAACTTTCTTTCATGTCTTCTCCGCGTAGCCATCTGCGTCTCGGCGACTCTGCGGTTAGTAGGTTTCGGCGTCACGCTGACCGCAAAGTCGCCGAGACGCATCAGAGATGGCGCTGAGAGCCCTACTCGCCGACTCTTACTCTCCATATTCGCGAGCCCGCTTGCTCGATCTCGATGCCGACCTCGAGGAACTTCCCGATCACCTCGATGTTTGTAGTCGAATGCCGCTAGCGCTTGCTCGTCTTTCGGTTCCCGCGCTTGCTCCTTCTTGCGCGCAGCCCCTCAGGGCCCTTCAAAGAAGCCAGCGGCCAGAGTTTGTACTCGATCGTCGCGAGCCCCGCTCCGACTACCGCAGCCACCACTTCCTCCGAGGCCTTGTAGCATATTGCTGATTCGTCCAACGGCACACGCCCGTCGGTGTTCACCACGATCCCGGCCGCTCGGTACTCCTCGTCTACGGCTCGCTGGTTCAAAGTTCTCCCGGCTTCGCCTCGCGACATTCGCCGGCCAGCTCCGTGATTGACCGAGTAGCCGCTGGCGACGGCTCCAGCAGCCGGTCTCAGAATGTAGCTCCAGTCTTTGTTCGAGCCGGGAATCAACACGGGATGCCCGCTTGCTTCCCAGATGGTGCCTTCGAGTGCAGGATGTCCCGCCGGGAATGCTCGAGTGGCCCCCTTGCGATGCACCAGCACGCGGCCAAACTCCGGGTGCCGTTCCTTCTGGACAAGATTGTGAGAGATTTCATAGATGAGTTCCAGCTCGCCGCCAAACACTTCTCTGAAAGCTTCGGCCACCTGCTCGAAGATCACCAGCCGATTGATGATCGCAAAGTTCCCTCCCGCCGCCACCGCGTTCAAGTAGTCGCGATAGTGCTTCGACTCAGGCGTGAAGTAGCCCAGGTCGATGTCCGTGATGACCTCGGGCTTTTCGGCGCGCGCAATCTCGAAGTAGTTAGTCGCAAGCCCGTGGCCCCACCCGCGCGAGCCGGTGTGCGCCTGCACAAACAGCGTCTGAGTCTGTTCGCAACGCTGCAGCTCGATAAAGTGGTTGCCTCCGCCAAGCGAGCCAAGCTGAGACATCCCGCGTTCGGGTTTGCCCTTTCCGCCAAGCGGCGGCTGCCAGTCGTCATCAACCGGCATCCGATGACGCTCAGCGCGGCTGCGATCGAAAGTAGCGCCATATTTCTCTACGTAGTATTCCGCTCCGCCGCGAACAAGCTTATCGAACTCGTGGCGATCGACAGCGCCGAGCTTGATGCTCTTGCCGCCGGCGCCCATGTCCACAAGCTTCATGACCGCGCGATTGAACTCGAGACGATTGCGGGGAGTCGCGGCATCGGCTGGAATCTCCGACTTCGCGCTGACCATCCCGCATCCGATGTCGTAGCCCACGGGACCCATCGCCACGGCTCCCACTTCGGCATCGGTTAGGATCACGCAGCCGACCGGCACGCCGTAGCCGTAGTGAGCATCGGGCGTTATGGCTACGAGCTTGACTCCAGGGAAGCAAGTCGCGTTGACGATCTGGCGATAGATGATATCCTCAGTCGCCTGAAGGAGCTTTGGCGTAAGGAACAGTCTCACCGGAACGTCGCCGATGTCTTCAGTGCGCAGATCGTAGTAGCCCTCGCCATTCCATCTCGCGAGATGCTTCCAGTTGGGCGCGTTCGCGAGCTTCCGTTCCGCTTTGGTGCTTATGCTCATAGCTCCACCCGAACCTAATCAAAGCCGACAGCGCCACGACAAGGTGTTGCTGAAACACTTCTCAGATACGATCGCACTTTATGGAGCGGCCGGCAGTCGAACACGAAACCATGTAATTCCACTTGTATTCGTCGCACACCCCGTTCAGGGATGATACGTTTACAGTCTACAGCACCCACACCGACCCTCACTTGTTGCTCGACTCGTTTCTGGCAGTCGGCTCTCAGGATTAATGCTTCGGCTAGCTTCATTTCGATCACCCCCAACCTCTCCCGACCGGATCGGCGGTATGCCGAAAAACCAGTCGCGCCACTGATCGCCGGAACGAATCGCGACCTGTCAGTGCTGGTGAAGGAAGGAAAGTCTCGCGAGGACCTGCTCGCTCGAATCAACCTGTGGACGTTCAAGCTTCCCGGGTTGCGCGACCGCATCGAAGACATCGAGCCTAATCTGAATTACGAGCTCGAGCAATAGCGCGACGCACCGGCAAGCGCGTAACGTTCAGCCGCGCGGCTCGCGAGCGCTTCTTGAGATTTGCTGTTTCCCGTGAAGCGACGTGGGCCGGAAACTTTCGAGACTTGAACGGCGCGATCGTGCGAATGGCGACGCTTGCGCCCGGGGGCAGAATCACAACGGAGGCAGTCGCGGATGAAATAGAGCGGCTTCGAATGTCGTGGCACGCACAGCCCGCCAGTGATGGTCACGACCTGCTCGAGCGCTTGCTTGGGAAGGAGCGGGTGGCTGAGCTTGATCTGTTTGATCGCGACCAGCTCGCCTCGGTGATCTCGGTGTGCCGCAGATCGCCCACACTTTCAGAAGCCGGCCGCTCGCTGTTCCACAGTTCTCGCGATAGCAAGAAGACCGCTAACGATGCCGATCGCTTGCGGAAGTATCTCGCCCGCTTCGGGCTCGATTGGCGCGACCTCCGCTGAGGCGATTGAGTCCACAATATAAAGATTGAGAGTCTGCGCGGGCTTGCTTCTGCTAGCTGCTGTTCCCAGGGCTGCGCACACTTGCCCTGGGCTACACGCCTTCGCCCGCTGCGCGGGCTTCCTTGCCTGTCGTCGATTACCTGTCGCAGAGAAAGAAAACTGCCCCGTGCATTTCCTGACGCTCAGGTGTAAAATGGCACCAGATTTAAGAGCTTCGAATATCCGTGAATTCGAAGCGGGTTGGCCCCTCCAAGGAGGGATTATGGACACGATACTTCATCATCCGCGGCACCTCACTCGATCCAATGAAGACCGCGCCATCACTTACGGTCAACGCGACGTCGATGCAATCAGGGAACAAATCGAGGAAACCGAGGCTTCCAAGCGTCGAGGCCTGTTGTGGGCGCTCGGTTTCAGCATCGCTGCGCTTGTTGGGTCGATCGCCTTGCTTACTACAAGCTACGCACTCTATTCCTCGAGCGAGTCGGATAAGCAGAAACTGACTGAAGAGAATGCCGCGCTCCGCTTGCGTGCCGACCAGACTCAGCAGCAACTCGACGTGGCTACTGCTACGCTGGCGAGTCATACGCAGCAAAAAGCCGAGGCTCAAGCCAAACTCGAGAGGATTCTGCCGGATGTGCTCAGGGGAAACGCAAGCCCCGGCGAGATGGCAAGCTTCGCGCAGATGGTTCACAGCGAGGCGAGCGGACGGCTTGAGCTGGACCAGCGACCTCCGGACAAACTGTTTCGGAACTGGAGGTCGACCGGCGGCGACTCCCCGGGTACCTACGCGCTTGTAGGCGGATTCGTGGATGGCAAATGGGTTGTCTACTCGAACCTGGTCGCAAGACGCACAGCCAGCTAGCGCGCAAGAGCCGGCTGCGGTTCAGCTCAACTTGAATACGCGGCGCGCGTTCTCCCTCAGGAACGCGGCGCGCACCTCGTCTGCCAGATCAAGCGAGCGGATTTGCTCCATGCACTTCTCGAATGGCAACTGCGGAAAGTTTGTCCCAAACAGCACCTTCTCTCTCCCGTAGCTCTTCATGAAGTGAATCAGTTGCGGCGGGTAGTACCGCGGCAAATGCGCCGACGTGTCGATGAAAACGTTCTCGTGCTTCCATGCGAGGCCGATCATCTCGTCGGTCCACGGATAGCCGATGTGACCGGCGACTATTCTCAGTTCTGGAAAAGTCAGCGCGACTTCGTCGAGATACGGGACCGGGCGGCCGGGTTCGGAAGGCATGAGCGGGCCGGTGTGTCCGACCTGAGTGCAGAACGGAATATCAAGCTCGATACATTTGACGTAGAGAGGATAGTAGAGTTTGTCGTTGGGCGGGCGATTCCACAGCCACGGTATGACTCGCAGCGCCTTGAAGCCAAGCTGCCTGACCGCCCGATCAAGTTCGCGCGCCGCTTCGACCGGCTTCTCCAGGTTCACCGCAGCTACGCCGGCGAACCGATCCGGGAAGCGCGCGACTATCTCAGCGATCTCGTCATTTGTTGTTAACGATTTGCCCGGGCGGTGCCACGCGCACAGCATCGCTCGCTCGACGCCTGCCGCCTCCATTGACGCGACCATCTGGTCGGGGCTGATGCCAGACTCGATGATGTGAGATGTGTGGGATTGCTTGAAGAGCCGGGCGACTTCGGGAAGGTGAGCCATGAAATGCTTCAACGCGGGTTGCGCCCAGGCGTCAATCGCTCGCTCGTTGTTGCCTGCTGGCATCATGGCTTCCATACCGACGCGAATGCAGTAGCTCTCGTGCCCACTCAGCATCCTTGTACGGGTGGCCCTCCGTGGCCACCCCTCTCCACGCAGTTTATGCAATCTCAGCC
>JBASRN010000068.1:0-1548 GCA_049273855.1 Blastocatellia bacterium | reverse complement strand
CCCCACCTTGATCACCGCCACCCCGCCCGCCAGCTTCGCCAGCCGCTCCTGCAGCTTCTCCCGGTTGTAGTCCGAGGTCGTCTCCTCGATCTGCGCCCGAATCTGCTTGATCCGCCCCTCGATCTCCTTCGTGTTCCCGTGCCCCTCCACGATCGTCGTGTTGTCCTTGTCCACCACCACCTTCTTCGCCCGCCCCAGGTCCTCCAGCTTGATGTTCTCCAGCTTGATCCCCAGGTCCTCCGTGATCGCCTTGCCCCCCGTCAGCGTCGCGAGGTCCTGCAGCATCGCCTTGCGCCGGTCCCCGAACCCCGGCGCCTTCACCGCGCAGCACGCCAGCGTCCCCCGCAGCTTGTTCACCACCAGGGTCGCCAGCGCCTCGCCCTCGATGTCCTCGGCGATCACGAGGAAGGGCTTGCCGGCCCGCGCCACTTGCTCGAGCAGCGGGAGCATGTCCTTCATGACGCTGATCTTCTTCTCGTGAATCAGGATCAGCCCGTCCTCCAGCACCGCCTCCATCCGCTCCGGGTCCGTCACCATGTACGGCGACAGGTACCCCCGGTCGAACTGCATCCCCTCCACCACCTCGAGGGTCGTCTCCATCGCCTTGGCCTCTTCCACCGTGATCACCCCGTCCTTGCCCACCTTCTCCATCGCCTCGGCGATCAGGTTGCCAATCGTCTTGTCGTTGTTGGCGGCGATCGTCGCCACCTGCGCGATCTCCTTCTTGTCCTTCGTCGTCTTGGAGATCTGCTTCAGGTCCTCCACCACCTTCTCCACCGCCTGCTCGATCCCTCGCTTCAGCCCCATCGGGTTGGCCCCCGCCGTCACGTTCTTCAGGCCCTCCCGGAAGATCGCCTGCGCCAGCACCGTCGCCGTCGTCGTGCCGTCGCCGGCCGCGTCCGAGGTCTTGGAGGCCACCTCCTTCAGCATCTGGGCCCCCATGTCCTCGTACGGGTCCTTCAGCTCGACCTCCTTGGCGACGGTCACCCCGTCCTTGGTGATCGTCGGGCTACCGAACTTCTTGTCGATGACCACGTTGCGGCCCTTGGGGCCCAGCGTCGCCTTCACCGCCTGCGCCATGATGTTGACGCCGCGCAGAAGCGCCGCGCGGGCTTCCTGGTCGAACATGAGCTGCTTGGGCATCGCTGCCTTCCTCCTATCGGCGTGAGATGAGCCGGCTGGCGTTCGTCCCTGATCCGGCCCTAGTCCCCTAGTCCCCTAGTCCCCTAGTCCCCTAGTCGAGGATGCCGAGCACGTCGTCCTCGCGGAGGATGAGGTATTCCTCGTCGTCGATCTTGACCTCGCTGCCCGAGTACTTGCCGAACAGGATGCGGTCGCCCGCCTTGACCTCGAGCGGGATCTTCTTGCCGTCCTCGGTCACCTTGCCGGTGCCCACGGCAACGACCTTGCCCTCTTGGGGCTTTTCCTTGGCGGTGTCCGGGATGATGATGCTGCCGTGCTTGGCGTCGACCTCTTCCAGGCGCTTGACCAGGATGCGATCGTGGAGTGGCCGGAGCTTCGTCGCGGTCTTCGTGGCCATGGTGCGTC
>JBASRN010000056.1:0-4120 GCA_049273855.1 Blastocatellia bacterium | reverse complement strand
GCATCGTCCGGATTGTGGCAACTTACCTCAAACCTGTAGGGCGGCCCATCATGGCCGCCCCAGTCTCAAACCTGTAGGGGCGGCCCTCCGTGGCAGCCCCAGTCATCGGAGCCACATTCTGGCGGCCACGAGAGGCCAACTACATGACGCGACGCGATGATACAAAACGCGCTGATACCGCGTTGTCTTGAACGCGGTCAAAAGAGAGTGCTATATTGAAGCGTCTTGCAATGAGTCACAACGACGGCAATCCCAACTAATTTTTGACTCAGGGGGAAGCTATGGCAGAAGACGATGGATCGGCGACAGAAAAGCTAACATTTCTTTTAATCGGCGCGGGAATCGGGGCGACGCTGGCGTTGCTGTTTGCTCCCAAGAGCGGACGCGAGCTGCGAGGCGACATTGCCGACTACACCAAGAAAGGACTCGATGCCGCCAACGAAGGCGCCCGAGCTCTTGGCGAACGAGCCACCGAAGTGTATGGAACAGCAAGCGGTCGAGTCGCCGAAGCCTACGGCACTGCAAGTGAACGCGTTGCCGGCGCATATGGCACTGCGAGCGGCAAGGTTGCGGAAGCTTATGGCACCGCGCGAGAGAAGGTAACGCAAGGGGCCGAAGTGGTTTCCGAAGTCGCTGCGCGGCAGAAAGAACAGATCGCGGCCGCTATCGAAGCCGGCAAGCAGGCCTATCGCGAGGAGAAGCGCAAGGTAGGTGAACTGGGTCGCGCGGCAGTCGAAGGCGAAGAGTCGTAATCGCCAACTGGCGTACTTGCAGTGATCTAATAGACCATGGTGCGCCGCATACTTCAGGGGCAAGCGGCCACGGAGATGTGCAGGTTCAGGTTGTGAGATGTGGCACGCGCTGCCAGCTTGCGATTTGCTAAGGAGGCTCCGTAAGTGAGTCAGCAAACCTTCAACACCGTAGTCGCGATAGCCGCGGTGATAGTCGGGTTGAGCTTTATCGTGCAGGCGGCGGCTCTGATCTTTATTTACGTTGCGGTGAAAAAACTAAACGCGACCGCGTCATCGCTTCAGGCGAAGGCGGAACCGCTGCTTGCGAAAGCTTCGCCGATGCTCGATCAAGTCCAGGGTACCATCGCGACAGTAAAAAGCTCAGTTGAGAAGATCAGCGAACAGGCGCGAGACACGTTCGAGAGGGTGACTGGCGAAACTCGCGCGATTGCAGCGGCGGTATCAGCGTCGTCACAAGAGATAACCAATCTCGCGCGCCGTCAGGCAACGCAGATCTCCTCGACGCTCGATCACACCTCTGTAACGATTCAACGGCAGGTTTCTGAACTCGACGGCTTGCTTACGCGGACTCAAGACCGAATCGAGGGCACGACAGTCGAGCTTCAAACGACCGTAGTCGAGCCGATCCGCGAGGTTGCAGCACTGCTCGCCGGATTGCGACGCACGCTCGAAATGCTATTCGGGCGTGGGCGCAAGCCGATTGACCGGGCCTATCAAGACGAGGAGATGTTCATTTGAAGCACTGCGACCTCGGGCGAAACGATCGTGTCGTCTGAATACCGAGGAAGTGATAGCTAATTCCGAGAGGCACCTGGTTTCTCACGGTAGAGCCAGGTGCTTTTCAGATTTTGGATTTGTGCTTTGCCGGGGTCCGAGGGAGACTTCGAAGTGCCGGCGCCCTAAGTTCAAAAGCCGGGAATCCGGAATTGAGAGACTGCGATGTCCAGTGATAAACCCTTCGACTTGAAGGCAACTGTCAACCTGCCCAGGACTAGCTTTGCGCAGAAGGCCAACCTCACCCAGCGGGAGCCCGAGCGGTTGGCTCGGTGGCACAAGATGGATCTGTACCATGAGATTCGCCGCGCGAGGGCCGGCCGGCCTTTGTTTGTTCTGCACGATGGACCGCCCTACGCGAATGCCGACATCCACATTGGAACGGCAATGAACAAGATCCTCAAGGACTTCGTCGTCAAATCGCACTCGATGATGGGTTACGACGCGCCGTTCGTGCCCGGCTATGATTGTCACGGTCTGCCGATCGAGCTTTATGTAGACAAGAAACTCGGCGCTAAGAAGATGCAGATGAGCCCGGCGTCGATTCGGCGCGCCTGTCGCGAGCACGCCGCCGCAGCCCTGAAACGACAGACCCGAGACTTTCAACGCCTCGGGATTTTCGGCGAGTGGGACGATCCCTACCTGACGATGTCGAACGCATACGAAGCGCAGACGGCGAGGTTGTTCGGCCGGTTCGTCGGGCGGGGCTATGTGTACAAGGGCGCGCGCCCGGTCTATTGGTGCATACATGATCAGACGGCGCTCGCCGAAGCCGAAGTCGAGTACAAACACCACACCAGCCCGTCGATCTATGTGAAGTTCCCGCTGCCTGAAGATCAAGTGCGCGAACTCGAGACAAGGGTTTCCTCGGAGCCATCCGCTATCCGCAATCCGCAGCCGGCAATTGGGAAGCCGGTGTTTGTCCTGATCTGGACGACAACGCCCTGGACACTGCCGGCCAATCTTGGCATCGCGGTGAACCCGGGCTTCGATTACGCGGCTGTCGACGTCGGCGATGAGATCTATATTGTCGCGAAGGATCTAATCCCGGCAGTCGCCGAGAAGTGCGGGCTTGAGACAGCGCGCGCGGTCGCAACCTTTCCTGGATCAGTGCTTGACGGCTTGCAAGCGCGTCACGCCTGGATTGATCGGCCGTCGGTGTTGATGCTTGGGGAACATGTGACGCTTGGAGGCGAGTCGGATGCGGAGACCGAACTGGACGTCGCTGACGCGCAAAAAAAGGGAAGTGGGAAATCGGGTACGGGTTGCGTTCATACCGCGCCCGGTCATGGCCACGACGATTTCGTCATAGGCCAGCAATATCGCGAGCAGCTTGCGCCTGTTTACGACCAGCTTCGCAAGGCGGGAGTTCTCGGCGGACAGATGGAAGGCGCCGAAGTGTACTGTCCGGTTGACAGCGCCGGACGATTCACCGGTGAGGTCGAGAGCTTCGCAGGACAATCTGTATTTGAAGCAAACGGCCATATCGTCGATTTCCTGCGTTCGATCGGTGCGCTGGTGTTCACTGAAGAGTATGCGCATCGCTACCCACATTGCTGGCGCTGTCACAACCCGGTGATCTTCCGCGCGACGCCGCAGTGGTTCATTTCGATGGACCGGTCGAATCAAGACAGTCAGACGTTACGAGCAGGCGCGCTGCGCGAGATCGAGCGCGTCAACTGGGTTCCGGCGTGGGGCCGCGACCGGATGCGCAATATGTTTAGCGGGCGGCCCGACTGGTGCGTGTCGAGACAGCGCGTGTGGGGAGTGCCGATCCCCGCTTTCTATTGCGCGGGCTGCGGCGAAACGATAGCGGATGAGAGAGTAATCGATCACGTGTCGTCGATCTTCGAAAAAGAGACGGCGGACGCGTGGTACAACCGCGAGGCGGAATACTTGCTGCCGGATGGCTTTGTTTGCCCGCGATGCGCGGGGTCGACGTTTACAAAGGAGACTGACATCCTTGACGTATGGTTCGACTCGGGCTCGTCTTCGATTGCGGTGCTTGAAGCGGAACGGCGCCTTCCCTGGCCCGCCGATGTGTACCTCGAAGGCCCGGATCAGTATCGAGGCTGGTTCAACTCGTCGTTGATGGTAGGGCTTGCAGCCCACGATCAAGCCCCATACAAGACAGTGATCACGCACGGCTGGACGGTGGACGGCGACGGCAAGGCCATGCACAAGTCTACGGGCAACGCGATGCCGTCCGAGGAAATCGTGGGCAAACACGGCGCTGAAGTATTGAGACTGTGGGTTGCTTCCTCGGACTATCAGGAAGATGTGCGCGTATCGCCTGAGATCCTAAGCCGAATGGTCGACGCGTATCGCAAACTTCGCAACACGGCGCGATTCGCGCTCGGTAATCTGTATGATTTCGATCCTGAGCGCGACCGCGTTGCTGAAGCGGATATGCGCGAAATCGATCGCTGGGCACTTTTTGTGACCGATGGCTTCATGAAGCAGGTGATTGACTCGTATAAGAAGTTTGACTACTCGGATGTCTATCACAGGCTCTACAAGTATGCGACGGTGACGCTGTCTAATACCTACTTCGACATCTTGAAGGATAGGCTCTACACCTTCGCACCTGCGTC
>JBASRN010000045.1:0-4647 GCA_049273855.1 Blastocatellia bacterium | reverse complement strand
CGATGTCACCCTGCGGATTGGTTGAGAAATTTACTGACCACTTGCCGTCCTGCTCGTCGTCAGGCGTATCAAAACGATCGTAGTGGAAATGTGTCATCGGAAACCGGATCTTGTGAAACTCAAAGTGAAGCTGATTGTTCTTCAATCCGATTTTCAGAGGACCGTAAGCCGGGTGCTCGTACTCACCCACATAGTCATCGAGCGGATGAGAAGGCTTGGTGTTAGACACGCGGCCGTGGCCGGCTTTGCTCCTCGCCTCAGTCCCCGCTTTTTTGTTTTTCAATCTGATGTCGAGCAGCCTGTCGGTCCACGGCACCTGCTCCATGCCTAGCAAACGCTCATACACGTTGTAGCTGATGGGATTGTAAAGAGGTGCGAGGTGGTCGCCGATCACAAACACGATCACGCCGATGCGCTCGTTGGGCATGTAGGAAACCTGAGAATGAAAGCCGGGCAGGTCGCCGCCGTGGAAAGCTATAAGACGGCCTCGGTATGAAGCGGTCCAGCGACCCATGCCGTAGGCGCGATTCAACATTTCCCACCACCCGCGTACTTCGCCCGCACTGTTCGGCAGCGCTATCGCTGGTTCGAGCGTGGCTTGCAACACGTTGGGCGATAGGACCTGCTTGCCCGCGTACTTGCCGTTGTTGATCAGCGCGATCAGCCAATGAGACATGTCCTCGATGTTGGAGATGATGGCGCCCGCCGCGGCGAGGCCCTCCGTGTCTTCATAGTAAGGAATCTTGTAGAGCTCGGCCGAGTCGCGTTTCTCAGTGAACGGCACTCCATAGTCAGGTTGCTTCAGCATGTCCGCGATCGAGTAGACGGTGCTGTTCATCTCGAGCGGTTTAAGGACCTTTTCGCGGACGTATTCCGGCCAGGTCTTTCCCGATTGCAACTCGGTGCAGTAACCGACGCCCGCATACATCATGTTGTTGTAAAGGAACAACTGGCGCGGCGGTTCCTTTGGCTCGAGATACTTCAGCCGCTCATAGAGTTGTTTCGTGGTGTAGTCCGACTTATACCAGATCGAATCGTGCCGCGTGATTCCGGTGCGGTGTGCCAGCATGTCGCGCAACGTGATCGTGTTATTCAGTGCGTTATCGTAAAACTCTATGGAAGGAACCGATTCGCGAATCGGGCGGTCCCAGGTGAGCTTTCCCTCTTCAACCAGAAATCCCGCGGCCACTGCGGTAAAGAGCTTGGTGTTGGAGGCGATGGGAAACATTGTGCGCGATGTGATAGGCAACTTCTTCTCATAGTCGCGATAACCATAGCCTTTGGCGAAGACGAGTTTGTCATCGACGACTATGCCAACGCCGACGCCGGGACCGTTCCAGTCCTTCAGGGTCTTCTCCATGAACGCGTCAAAGCCCTGAAGCTTCCTGGCAATGTCTGCGCTCTTATCCTGTGCGTTAACCGGAATCCCGAGTGCGAAGGCGACCAGGGTGACTAAAACCTTGCTCGAGAGCATCAGTCTTTTCCAAGGGCGTTGAGAAGCCATGACTTCCTCCAGAATCGTAGTGCCAAGATTAATGAGCGGTCAGGATGATAGTCGAAGAGCAAGCGGGTCGTCCAGGAATGGGTAGCGACCGACACCCCGTACGGGGGGCGGGCAACGACACGGCTTAACTGCGAGCAGGCTGCTGAAAAACTAACCCATCGCCACTAAGCCACGAAGGCACCCAGGAACACATACTGCAATCACTGACTTGGTGCAGCCTCGGGTCTTTCTGTCTTGGTGGCGCCCTCCCTTTTTCAGCAGCTTGCCAGTGGGCGCTCAAGCGTTTGCTCGCAGTTAACCATCCACGGTATGCCGAATCGATCCACAACCATGCCAAAACGGGCGGCCCAGAAGGTCTGCTGGATTGGCAGCGTCACTGTCCCGTTCTCCGCCAACGCGTGGAATATGCGTTCTGCGTCTGCCAGGTCATTGATCTGGATCGTTACGGAAAAGCCTCCTGGTTCTTTATAGTGATCAAGCGGAACGTCAGCACCCATCAGTGCCGTCTCGCCGACAATCAGGGTTGCGTGAATGATCTTGTCGCGCCATTCTGACGGCACTTGATCAGCCATCGGCGAATCACCATGTGTCATCATTGTTTGGATGTTCCCGCCAAGACACTGCTGATAGAACTTGAAGGCTTCCTCGCATCGACCGTTAAAAGTGAGATGCGGGTTCAGTTGCATGTTCTCTCCTATGGAGATAGGTGGTCCTAACTTCAATTCTCAGTGCCATCCCTGCGGCTCGCCGTGTCCGCGGTTAGGTAGCATCGAAAACTCTACTAACCGCAAGACGCAGAGCCGCAAGTTGCGCAGAGAAAACATTCGAATCATCCGCCGGCTATCGCCCCCACGACCAGAAGAGGCTCTGCGCCAGTCGCGACCGCGTCGGGCAACGGAGCGTCAGGTAGTTCATGAGACAGATCTTCTTCGCATGCGAAGAACCTCAGGAAGGGCCGGCGCTGCCCGGTAACGTGATCGCGTATCGTCCCCCGCAGCATCGGATAGCGCGCCTCGAGCGCGTCGAGGACCGAACGCTGCGTAGCCTGGCCAAGGACTTCGAGCCGCACTTCGTCGTCGACCTTAGCCAGGGTTCGCAGATGGTACGGGAGCATCACTCGGATCACGGTAACACCTGGACTTCTACAGACAGCACGGCTGGAAGATCCCGGACGATGGGAGACCAGTTGTCTCCGGCGTCGGCCGATGCGTACACCTGCCCGCCGGTGGTGCCGAAGTACACCCCACACGAATCGAGCGAGTCTACCGCCATCGCGTCGCGGAGCACGTTGACGTAGCAGTCGCTCTGCGGCAAACCCCTGGTGAGCGCCTCCCATTCGTTTCCGCCCGTGCGGCTGCGATACACCCGAAGCTTTCCGTCGGGGGGATAGTGCTCCGAGTCGCTCTTGATCGGGACAACGTAGACGGTGTCCGGCTCGTGCGCGTGAACGTCGATCACGAACCCGAAGTCGGTCGGCAAGTTCCCGCTGATCTCCTTCCACAACTCGCCGGCGTCGTCGCTGCGCATCACGTCCCAGTGCTTCTGCATAAACAGCACACCCGGACGAGACGGGTTCATCGCGATGTGATGCACGCAGTGACCGATCTCCGCAGTCGGGTCGGGGATGTACTCCGAACGGAGTCCACGGTTGATGGGGCGCCAAGTCGCGCCGCCATCGTCGGTTCGGAACGCGCCAGCAGCCGAGATAGCTATAAAGATCCGTCTGGGGTCGCTCGGATCCAGAATGACCGTGTGAAGACACATCCCGCCGGCGCCCGGTTGCCAGTTGGGCCCCGTGCCGTGTCCGCGCAGTCCGGGGAGTTCCTGCCACGTCTGCCCGCCATCCGTCGAGCGAAACAAGGCGGCGTCCTCGACCCCGGCGAAGACCGTGTCCGGATCGGTCAGCGAGGGTTCGAGATGCCAGACTCGTTTGAACTCCCACGGGTGCGGTGTGCCGTCGTACCACTGGTGGGTGGTGAGCGCTTTGCCGGTTTCAGGAGAGGTGTCGTAAACGAACTTGTTGCTCTCTCCTTTGGGCATCCCCTCCGGGGTAGTGGTCGGTTCGCCTGGCGGTGTTCCGGGTTGGTGCCAGGTTTTGCCGCCGTCGTCCGAACGTTGAATGATCTGCCCGAACCAGCCGCTCGATTGCGATGCGTACAGCCGATTCGGATCAGCAGGCGATCCCTTGATATGGTAGAGCTCCCAGCCGGCAAAGTGGGGTCCGCTGACGTCCCACTTTTCCCGCTTTCCGTCCGCCGTCAGGACGAACGCGCCCTTACGTGTACCAACCAGTACGCGTACTCCGCTCATACATAACTCCTTTCGTCGTTACCCAGGTTTGTCAGTCACGCTCGCGCCGGCGCTTTTGTGTCCTTGTTTGTCACCATCTTTTTAGTCGCAAACATTATCACGCACCCAACCAGCCAGCCAATCAGCGGTCCGATCGTCGTTCCCCCAATAAACAGGTGTCCCGCCACATGAAGCCAGGTCTTACCGTCGTTGCCGAAGAAGTTCTCCGGAATGCTGTAGATGTTGTCAGTGCCGGTGAAGATAGCCAGCATGATTGCCGGAACGATCACGACTTGTGCCGTGAGGCTCAGCAGGACGCAGATTGGGAGTAGCTGTTTGTAGCTGCCGAAGCCGGTGATGTGGACTCGGATGGCGTAGTACACGACTCCGATCCAAATCACAGCCGTCACGCTGAGCCACTTCGCCGTCGAGTTCGACACGCCACCAAGAGACAGCGCGAGTCGAGCAATCGCGACGACAAGAATCAAAACGAGAAACGGTTTAGCGAATGAAACATATTCGGACGGGCGCCTGCCAAAAATAGTCATGAGGTTCTCCTTCCCAGGTTTCAAATTACGACACACTAGCAAGCTGCTGAAAAAGGGAGGCGCCACCACGACATAAAGACACAAAGCCAAACCAAGTCAGTGATTGCAAGATTTTGTCGGCTTTGTGTTCCATGATGCCTTCGTGGCTTAGTGGCGATGGGTTAGTTTTTCAGCAGCTTGCTCGAAGTGCGCTACACGAGGCTCGCGGGATGCCTCAAAGACGCGCGTGAATACCGCCTCCCATCGGTAGCGTTTACTTATGCTTTGCCAAAACCTCTGCAAGCTTATCGAGGCACTCGCTTAATC
>JBASRN010000034.1:0-2904 GCA_049273855.1 Blastocatellia bacterium | reverse complement strand
TGCACCAGAGCCCGGTTCCCCCAGCGGTCGTAGCCAAAATAGCGCGCTGCGCTCACCCCGTTGCTCGTCTGCTGTGATTGGGCAAGCCGCCCGAGCAGGTCGTATTTGTAGCTCGCGCTCTCAGTCGCGCCGTTAATTGTTCCGCCTATGCTCATCAACTGACCCGCATTGCCTGCCGTGCTCCCCGCGCCCATCTGCCCGGCCGCCGCCTGATAATTGTATGTCACGTTCATCAGTTCGGAGCTGTCTGCTTACAACGCACTCTGCTCACGATTATATCTCACGTTTCACACAAACCAACAACGGGAACGCTTGCGCTCCGTCCGATTGGCGACACAAATACCAGATCAATTCCCTCTCGAACTTCTTCTCCCCCAAAACGGATAAGCACCCGGTTGTTAGTAGTCCCGCGCGCGGTCACCATCTAGATGGTCGGCGTCTAAGTCGTCGGCTACAGCTACATCGAATTGCAAGATTGCAGGCCTGAAGAGTATCTGCCAAACATGGCAGGGCCCTGGCAGACGGGTGGAGCGTATAAACAAATGATCCACTCCCCAATCAATATCGCCTTGCTGATAAACGGCGTTGTGTCCACGAAGACGACCTCTAGAATTCGGTCCGCCACGATAGCGAATAGGGTACGACAACGACTCGCCACCACCCATCTCAAATGTAAAAAATACGATGTACGCGTGAAAAGAAGTGGGACCCGTCAGGGGCTTGAATCTGAGCTGTACTTCGCATTCGAATTGTACAGTCTCCGTGGGCTGAGGCTCGGTAGGACGAGGAGAGCGAAAAGCCACAAAGTAGGGTTCGCAGAAGAACTCGCCGAATACTGACCCATCGCAAATACAAGTATAAGTGTCCCAGTTGGGTCGTGAAAGTGACGCGGGCTCTCACGTCAGCGGCAGTACTTCTTCTCAAACGCCAGGACGTGGTCCATCGACTGCGCTTCTATGGCAAGCAGGTCCGTCTTTCGTGTCCACAAAACGGCCACCATTTCCTTGTCAGAATTGGTGCGGTCAAGGAAGAGAATCACCGCCCTCTCGCCAATTACCTTCCCATCGCGATCAACCTTGACGCCTTTCTCAATGATCGTGATGGCCTTCTCGACTCTTTTCTCGAACTCCTTTTGAGTGCAGCTTGCGGAACTCAGGATCTGGGTCAGGAAAAGAACCGCTACTCCATCGGAGGAACTGTATGACTGGAAGGATGAGTCGATACCATCTATGTCTCCTTCTCCGGCCTTGACTAGCCGAAACTCCATATCTCCTTGAGTCGTCCTTTTTGCAAGCTGGCCATCTTGGTCCAAGGTCTCCATCCGCGCGGAGGATCTCGTTACTGTAATAGTAAAAAGGTAGTAAACGCAGCAAACCAGTATGGCGATCGAGACACCCATCATTTTGGCTCGCATGGTCACTCCGATCCAATTGTACTCGTTCATGTTCAAATCCTCCAGATTGCTTCAAGGATATTGTGTGAAACTACCATCCTTGTTGAAGGTCCCTCCAAACATACACCTTTCCATTCGAACCCCAGCATCTGTATCGCTATTCTCAGGATTGGGCGGTGCAGGGTCCCGTGCTACTCCGGTAATTCCTGCAAGTGCGTTGCCTAGCTCATGCATTTGAACGGCGATCGACGGCTTTTGGTCGAAAGTGCTAAGATCACTGGCAACAAAAGCAGTATACGGGATGTCTGGAAACCATGCTCCACGAAGTTTGGAGCCTGGTGGTAGTTGGGGACCTGGTCTTTGGTTGTACATAGCTACCAAGCCCGCGGAGTTAATGCTAACATCGATTGTGACAGTAAAGCCGGCGTAATCGCCGCCGTTGCTAACCGTATCGGGACCATTGCCGGAGAAACCGCCATTTTTGCCGCCTTTCGCACGGGTGAACGAATCCATGGTAACCCCAAACAAACTTTCAGCGCACTCTTTTAGTCTCGCGAGAGTGAATGGGCGAGGTTTCTTTGGTTTCGACTTGTCTGGCGGTTGGGAGATGAACGCGGGGCCAAGGTCAACTACTTCACAAATCTCCCCTTTTGCGTGTGCTTGTGGGTCCCCATCAGTAAATGTCCACCAGATGTTTGCGTGGCAAGAAAGATAATAAATATTTCGACCGTCCGGATCAAAGAGATTCGTCGGGTCATTCATTGAATAGCCATAGCGGTTCGTCTTCTGTGGACCTGTCCCAATAACTGGATCGACTGATAGGAAACGTCCCAATGATGACGAGTACCATCTGTTGACCGAATAGTCTAATGCGCTTTCACCCTCCCGTTCGTAGTTCGCGAAATGATGCTTCTCTTGTGTGCCGCTCTCTCCAAAGTCTTCTCCAAAAGGCAAGTGCGCTTGACGGCCTGACACATTCCCGCTGTTATCCAGCGTCATTCTCACACTCAACCGGTCACTCAGATAATACCGCGTCGTCCACGGCGCGATGCTGCTTGCACGCTGGCGGCTGTGAATCATCCTCGCGCCCACGTAAACGTAGTCCAATCGCGCTGACTTCACTTGATATGTCGGGTTCGTTGAATACGCAGTCGTCGCGTCGTGCTCGCCTATGACTTGCGCGCCTTCCCAAACGTAGTGCGTCCAGATTGACCCGACTGTCTTACTCACCCGCCGGTTCTGATGATCGTAGCGATACTCGGCGGTAGCCCCGCCATCGACGCTCACGACTCGATTCTCCGCGTCGTAGGTGTACGCTTGCGCACCATCGTTTGTTACATTGCCCCCCGCATCGTAGGTGTAATTCACCGTCGAGCCGTTGTTGGTCACACTCGCGATTCGATTCGTCGGAACTCCTCCTGACTGCTCTACTGTGATCGTCTGGATTGGATCATTGGTTTGCCCACATGCACCAGAGCCCGGTTCCCCCAGCGGTCGTAGCCAAAATAGCG
>JBASRN010000015.1:0-39539 GCA_049273855.1 Blastocatellia bacterium | reverse complement strand
GATGCCGACTTGATAATGAGTGACGGCAGAAGTCTGGAACGCAT
Source organism: Blastocatellia bacterium (assembly GCA_049273855.1). Taxonomy (GTDB): domain Bacteria; phylum Acidobacteriota; class Blastocatellia; order UBA7656; family UBA7656; genus Onstottus_B. Next base: position 39,495 of record JBASRN010000015.1, on the reverse strand, counting down.
CGGCGTGACACCCGACGAGACGTTGCTACCAACAGCCGCCGACATTGCCGCGAAGCGCGATCCCGTCCTCGCCCGGGCTGCTGATGTGGTTGGCTTCCAACTAAGCCCCGAGAAAGCGGGCGGGTTGTTTCCAATTGAGTGGCGCAAGTAGCGCAAAAAAGGTGAACACGGGGAGACCCGACCACAGGTCTCTCACCTTCTCCCCTTCCAGTCAACGCACCTAGACTTACTCTCCAGGATGATAAGCCCTCTCAAGGTTCGTCTTGATCTCCGGCTCGCTGAAAAGCGCTTTCTTGAACTGCTCGTTTGCAAACAACGCCGCTTGATCCGTACTGTGCTTTGAAGCCGGATTCGAAGTCTCACCGTAAGCCAGCACCGAGTACGCAACGAGCGGCTTGGAAAACTCGACGGTGAATATCCAGCCGTCTCCTCCGCCTTGCATCGGTTTACCCTTCTGCACAGTGCCAATGACTAATTTGCCGTCGGGCGCCTCGGCAAACGTCATAACTCGAAACAGGCCGTACAACCCGCTTTCACCGCCCACCGGCAGGTCCAAATCGCCAAGCCTCAACCGGTGAACCTCGCCCCAGGCGACGCCCTCCGACCCGTAAGTCTTCCGCGTCCATCTCACCGCATCTTCAAACAGCTTCACCGCAAGCTCAGGATTGGAGAGTCCTCGCGGAGTCTTCGCGGGATTCTTCGAGTCCCACGCGACGGCATGCGGCGTCTTGTTCTCGCCTGCGTAGTTGTCCCAGAAGCGCCGGAACAAAACTCCGCCGCGGCTTTCGCGCCCTACGGTGTTGTCCCATCTTTCCATCACCGCAAGCCCCCGCTCCAAGTCCTCAGACGGATTCGCGGCAGACTTGATTGCCTTGATCAAGTCGGGCTTGACCCGATCGGCCAGCAACATTTTTGAGTTGTATTTCAACCGCTTCACGTCATCCAGCGAGAACTTCTGCCGCTCCTCTAGCATCTCGAGCGAAACCTGCGAACGAAGCAACAGGCGGCGGCCGGGCTCCGTGTAAGACGGGTACTTTGCCGGGTCAAGCAGGTTGCGGAGCGATGTCCACCACGGCGGATCGTTGCAGTTCTGAACATAACCGCCGGAAGGGTTGACGAGCTGCGGCAGCTCTTCAGTCTTGTGTAATTCCTTCCAAACATACTTGCTCGTGTCGCCCGGTACTTCCGCGGTATAGACCATTCCATCGTCGACGCGCTTCGGCACCGTGCCGTTCCACCAGTACGCGATGTTGCCGTCAGCGTCAGCGTACGCGATGTTGAACATCGGAATGTGATTCTGTTTGAGGTTCGCGGTGAACTCCTGGAGGTTTCGTGATTTGCTCAGGGCATACCATTCTTCGTAGTAGCGGTACTCGTCCAGGATCGCTGACTTCAGTGCAAAGGCTTTGTCAGCGGTTTGATGGACGATCGGCCCAAGATGAGAATAAAAGTAGGTTCGCCTCTCCTCAAGAAACTTGCCGTCGGGCTGCTTTACCTCGACGGCGATCTCTTTCCGGGTAAGCGGCATCGGCTTGCCCTCAAAGAGGTACTGCTCGCGGTTCGTCGGATCGAGCGTCAGGACGTAGATGTCCGCGAGGTCGGGATAATTGACGGTGTGGCTCCAACCCAGGTGCTCGTTGAACCCCGTGGTGAGCACGGGCCTCCCGATAAAAGTAGAACCGTAGAAGTTGATTTTGCCGGGCACGGTGATGTGAGCTTCCCAGTAGAGCGCTGACCAGGGTTGATGCGGGTTGCCCAGCAGGATCGGTTTGCCCGAAGCGGTCCTGGATCCCGAGAGGGCCCACATGTTTGAGCCCATCAGGTCTTCTTCGTAGCCAAAGCGGTCGGGTTCCGTTACGTCCGCATCAACTCTCTCGCGCACGTCTTCTGCCGCATGCTGTAACGCGCCGACTTGCGCCGCCGCGCGCGAGTCGGCCGGATACTTCAACTGCACACCGGAAATCATCGCGTCGTTGAAAGCAAAGCGCATGACCTCGGCTCGCCCCATCGCCAGCACGCCGTACCCGTCGAACGTTGGAATCCAATCGGGCAGCTCCTTGCGGTGCTTCTCGGCGTAGAGATTGAAGCCCGCCGCGTAGGCCTTCATCATCGACTGGAAAGGCGGCGTCAGTTCGTGGAAGCGATTGCGCGCGACTTCGTAGTTGCCGTAGCGCTTCATGCGAAAGTCGCCTTCAACGGCGCTCGCGCCGAAGACCTTCGCCTGCTCGCCCTGCGCAACAACGTATCTGCGGGCAAGCTCGACCGGATGATCTTCGGCCTGCGCGTAGCCGATCGCGAACGCAGCAGCTTCTTCGGTTTCGGCAAGCACGTGAGGCACGCCGTAGTTGTCTCGGCGGATGGTTACCTGCTCGGCGAGGCTACGGGCGGATCCTGTCGAAAGTGGATAAACTAAAGTTGCGAGCGCTGCGAGCACCAGCAGCATCGAAAGAAACAATCGCGCGCGCTTGTTGTGCATGTGTCGCCTCCTCGAGTGATTGGCCGTTAAGCAAGCTGAGTCTATCAAATCGCGCCGCAAAGTCTATCGCCTCGCGTCATCAGCAGCGGTTTGATGTGGCGAGGATCTACTCTAGTTATCAGTCACTGTAGATAATGATGAACCTGTTAATCAAGATGAACATGACGGACCTCTAATGACTTCGGGCACATTAGATGCGCGAACAAGAGGTGAGGCGGCGCGGGAACTCGCGGCTTGGATAGAGTGAAGGTCAACCTCGAAACAGACTGAAACAGAAAGTGCGAAGCGATGGAATCGCTTCGCACTTTTCACGATGCTGCAACTGCATCCGCCTACTGATCATTCTTTGGGCGCCGCATCTCGCGTTCGATCTTGAATTGCATATCACGCGGCATCGTTTCCTTCACCGAGTAGTCCGACGGCACTTGAAAGAGCGAGGCCGCCGGTTCGCTCCTGTTGATGTTAGTCAGGCGATAGCTGCTCTCTCCGAACCGCGGATCGCTGTGCCTGCTCATCACCACCGTCTGAAGCTCAGCCGAGTACCACGACTCAGACACAATGTTGATCGGCTGCTCGTTACCGATCTCGCCGGCCGGAATCGTTCGGATCGAGCGGGTGCCATCCGCTGCAACTCCTTCGATCGTCTGCTTGCCCAGCGATTCTGTCTTGACGTTCTTCGCGTCGGCTTCCCCTCTGACCTTCGCCTCAACTTCTGCTTTCGTACTCGAACGCGCGATCACGACTGATTCGCCCGAGCCACCTGGGACCTTGTCGGCTGTAACAATTTCAACTGGGACCTTGTCGGCTGTAACAATTTCAACTCTCCGCCCGGGTTCGCCGGCGATTTCAACCCTCTGCCCTCGTCCGCCTGCTCGCGCCGCTCCAAACGGCCGGCGTTCCAGGAGTTGTGAAAGATCAATCCTCCGCGCGGTCCTGGTGTCCGGCTCAAGAATGTAGTTCACATTGGCGACCGGGTCGTTGATAAACAGCGTCTGCCGAGGAGTCCCCCCCGAGGTGTAGGCCCCGACCGCGTTGATCGTTTGCTCGCGGCGGGTGCGGCCTTCGCTGTCACGGAAGACCGAAGCTGTGCTCTTGTGAACGATTCGGTTGCCGTCTTGAAGCGTCTGAGTGTGCTCGCTGATCGCCTGCGCCGAGTAGGGTGCGCCCTTGACCGTTTTGCCGTTGAGGCTCATCTCGGAAGAGACGAACATGAACGTGTCGCCACGCCCGGGCGGCACCATTATATTGAATGGCGCTCGCTGACCTTCTTCCTGCCACCCGTGACCCGCGCCTACAACGACATGCTCGATCACAACATCCTTTGGGTCCTGCGCTGCCTTCTCCTGCGCCGCTCCAACACCCGCCCCGTTGCTAACAAGCGCAAGAGCACAAATCAAACTGTTGATTACTCGTCTCTGTATTCTCATTATGCCTCTCCTTGGTTTCTTGCTCATAGTTTCTGGTTTCCAGTTTCAGGTTTCTGGTTTCTGGTTTGACTGTAAACCAGAACCCACAAACCAGAAACTCGAAACTTCTCCTAACGGACAAATCGAATAGCGCGCGCAAGTCCGTCGTTACCGACCACAACATCAGCCCGGACACGCTCGCCCACGCGCTCCATATTCATCGGCAATCCGAACGATACCAGTGCCGAGCGCGGCAACTCGACTCGCATTATTTGCCCGCCGTCTGGTATCGCAACGTCGCCGCCATGCACAAGTGGAATGAACTCGGTAGCTATCTCGGTCCCGGTGTCGACGGTTTCGAGCGGCTTGGCTTCGGGCCTCCGCGCGCGTCGGTGCCCGCCGCGGCTACTATCGCGATGGCCATGGGCGCGCGGCCTGGTGGGTTCTGCAGCGGCCAACTCCCGCGGCGCGGGCTCCGGTTGCGGGTCAACCGGGCGAATTGTGCCGGACTGCTGCGCCTGCTTTTCTTGTGAAGCCTGTTCTTGCAGGTCGCGCGTTTCGACAGTGCGGGACCGATCCGCCGTCGACGCGAGCAATGCCACAAGCAGGATCGCCGCCGCCGCCGCCCCTGCCCAGCCCAACCATCGACGCCGCTTTTGGACAGCCGCGACGACAGCCGGTTCACGGTGAGGCGCAACCCAGGTTCCGAATGCTTCGCGAAGCGAGGCTTCGACCCTCGCCGGAGCTTCGTCGCCGCTATCCGCCATCTTCAGAAGCCCCGCCGTCAGCGCCCGTTCATCCGCGAGCCGCGCTTCGCAACGCTCGCAGGCAGCCGCGTGGGCGATCGCGCGCTGACGCGCCTCCGCATCCATCACCTGCTCGCGCGCCAGATCATTGATCGCCTCTTCGAAGCTTTGGCAATTCATGCGAAACACCTCTCCTGATTCACGAGCCTGTCTCGCCCGGCGCTCTTTGCCGACTTGAGTTTCTCAACCAGCAGCGCGCGCGCCCGGTGAAGCCGCGACCGAATCGTGCCAACCGCGCAGCCGACGACGGCAGCCGCTTCGGCGTAGCTCATCTCGTGCAGATCGCACAACACGACGACCTCGCGGTACCGCGCCGGCAGAGCAAGGACCGCCTGACGGACTTCGTCGATCATCTCATTCCTTGTCAGGTCGCCCAGCGGATCTCCGTCGGCCACAAAAGTCGCCGAGCCCAACCCGTGATCGTCCTCTGTCGCGTCGGCGAGCTGAACAAACAACCGGTCACGCTCGAGACGGCGCAGAACGTGATTGCGCGCGATGCCGTACAGGTAAGCCGCGAGCGAACCTCGCTCGGGATCATAGCGACGAGCTTCGCGCATCAACACCATGAACACTTCCTGAGTAACATCTTCGGCGATGCCGCGCGAACCGCTCATCTGAAGCGCAAACCGGTAAACGCCTCCCTGCCTCCGCCGATAAAGGACAGTGAATGCATGCTCGTCGCCGCCGATCATCTGCTTCAGCAGGTCGATATCACTGGGAGTTAAGGGCAATGTCATACTCAGCTTTATTAACTGCCAGCAACCCTGCTGACATTGTTGATTCACGCCGGGGTGCTGGAAAGTTCCAAAAGCTTGGGTGAAAAGCGAGGCAATTCAAGCCAGGCTGGCGCAGGTTGGGCGGAGCGGAAAACAACCCATCCGGTGGCGGGCCAGGGCCGCCACCGGACAGGAAACAAACCGACATTCTAGGCTCACAAACCGCGGGTGGCGCTCTATTTGGTCTCGCCGTCGGCCGGTTTTTTTGCAGGCGGTCGCGGCGGAGGCGGCGGCTTGGGCGCCCAGAAATCGCCGCCCGTCTTTGCCCACTCCTTCGGCACATAACTCATTCGCGGGCTGAATGCGTAGATGCTCGTCTCAGAACTCATGACCGAGTCGGCAAGCAACTTCTGCCGCTTCTTTGCGTTCTCCTCACCCAGCGCCTCCTGGACAGCTCGGCCTACTGTCGGATTTGGATCCAACTCGGCGAGCGACTTTCGGGGGGTGAAGATCAGATAGGTTCCGCCCGGCATACCCGCTGCCACCACGTAGAGCACGCTGTGCGCGTTGGGGTTCACTTTCTTCACCGCATCTCCAAGGAGGCGTCTCGCTTCCCTGTACTCCTCGTCGCGGCCAGGTCGTACGCGGACCGTGGTCACTGAGAAGTACCGCATTTGAGAAACATCAAAATTGGGTCCCCAGCTCAGCGCTTCATTCAGCGAACAGATGATGCTTCGCTGACCGGTGCGAAAGTCGGCATCCATGGCGTCCAACCGCTCGAAATCGACGCTCAACTGCGCGTTCTTGTCCATGTTCGCACGGTCCTGCTCCATGCCGGCAAACGAATCGTAAGCAGTCATGAACCACGCGTCGGTTCCGCCAACTGCTGGTGTCATCGCCAACGAGTAGACCGGCCACTTGGCTTTTTGAAGCGCGCGAACGTAGCCGACTTCGAGCTTCACGTGCGCGGCCCCGCGTCCCGCCTTGATCTCTTCGCGAAAGATCGAAAGGACCTTCGGCGGCGGGCCCGCTTGCGCGCGCGCTTCAAGCGTCGCCGAACCAAACAAACAGATCGCAAACAGTAACAACAAGTTCTTCCTCATTTAGCTCTCCTTTGAAATTGATCAATTCAAACTCATCACCACGAACTCTTCCTTACTTTTTTACTTCTGGCTTGGCCGGAGCCTTCCTCTTAGCCGGTCCAGGCGTCAGCGACTTTAGCGTCCAGTAACCCGGATCTGCAGCGACAAATTCCTGAGGCACATAACTGAGTTGCGGTGCGGACGCATAGATACTGACGTCATTAAACACGATGGCGTCGTTGGCGATGCCCGCCACCTTTTTCGAACCGTCCTCGCCAAGCGCATCCTGATAAGCCTTACCATGTGGAAGCAGGTTGGAATCATCCATAGAGACCCACGGGATCAGAACGATGAAGGTTCCAGCCTGTGCGCCCCCAACCACCTGATAGACGGCCATATGCTCGTCTACTTTTGCCTTCACGTGAGCTGCATTGATGATCTTGCGCTGCTCCTCAAAGTGCTGTATGTGGCCCGGCTTCACGCGAATAGTTTCGACTCGCATAAATCGGAACTTCGTCCTGTCGCCGGCAGGAAGGTTGTAGCTCAGGTCCGCGCGCAGCCGGCAAAGCATGTCGCGCTGCGCCGAGTGATAGTCCTCACCTGAGTGACTAATGCTATCGAAGTCGGCCTTGTAGGTCTCGTTCATCTGGTCGAGGTCCTTCTGAGCTTTCGCATAGGCCGCGAACGAAGCATACGGCCACATGTAAGTCACCTCGTTCTGGTTGCCCGCTATCGGAACCAGCGCCAGCCGATGATGCGGCGATTTGGCTTTGGCCCAGATTCGGACGGTCGCATTAGCTTCCCTCGAGTGCGCTTCCATCATTCCGGTCTTGATGTCCTCGCGCACGATATGAAGCACTATTGGCGGTTGCCCCGGCGCCTGAGCCGATGCCTGAACTGCAGTTGAAACGAAAACGCAAAACGCAAACAGGATCAACACGATCTTCTTTTTCATTGTCTTTCTCCCAAGAGTCAATTCAACATGGCGCGCTCCGCGCGAGAACTTCGACGGTGCTTACGCCAGCTCAACTCGGAGTCGGTTATGCCTTGTTAGAAAAGGCCGGTCCGCAAACGGGCCGAGGGTAAGTTCGTCACAGCCTTCAGCACAAAGAAGTCGCGGTTTGCAGCCCCAATTCAGCAAAGTCAGGGATCAGCAAACCCGGCCTTTGACCGTTACAACCTGTCTTCCGACTGCGGACCGAGGGGTATCCGAGTGGTTGTGATCCGCAGCGGGCCGGATTATATCACCGGGGTGGAGCTTTACAACTGCATTTGGACGAAACCGAACCCAACTTGCGGGCCTCCGCCGGAGAAAGTTTCGTTTCAACCCTGCGGCTCTGCTTCAGGACGCCGGCTTACGACGCGTCCCTGCTTGATCACAACCTCCGCGTGGTTGATTCCGTAGAAGTATGGTATCTGCCGGTAATCTTCGCAGTCGAAGATCACAACATCCGCCTCTTTGCCTGCTTCCAGCGAGCCGACTTCCGGACCAAGTCCCACACTGTAAGCCGGATTGATCGTCGCGGCGGTGATCGCCTCGGCGGGTGTCATTCGCATCTGCGTGCAGGCTATCGAGAGGATCATCTGCATCGAAGGCGTGGGCGAGCTGCCGGGGTTGAAGTCGGTTGCGAGCGCGACTGCAAGACCGGCTTCGATCATCGCGAGCGCCGGCGGGTATCGGGCGAGCCCAAGATTGAAGACCGCGCCCGGCAATAAAACGGCAATGGTCCCGGCTGCTGCGAGCGCACGAATCCCGCTATCATCAACCCATTCGAGATGATCAGCGGTTGCCGCTCCAAGCTCGGCCGCGAGCCGCGAGCCCCCGGAAAGACTCAGTTGGTCGGCGTGCAAGCGCAACCCGAGCCCAAGCTCGCGCGCCCGAACCAGCACCCGGCGCGATTCTTCCACGTTGAAAACGTGCGACTCGCAGAAGACATCCGCGTATCGCGCGAGGCTTTCGGCGGCCACGCGCGGGAGCATGTCGTCCACAACCAATCGAACGTAATCTTCACGAGTCGCGCCGCTCGAGAAACCGCGATACTCATCGGGGATCTCGTGCGCGCCAAGGAATGTCGGGACAAGCTGAAGCGACGTCTGGTCGTCGAGCCTTCGAATCACACGCAGGATCTTCAGCTCGTCTTCGACCGTCAAACCATAACCGCTCTTGGCCTCGATCGTCGTGGTTCCGTGCTCGAGCAACCATCGCACTCGCGGCAACGCCATCTCGAACAGTTCTCGCTCGGACGCCGCGCGCGTCTTTTTTACGGTTGAGCGAATGCCTCCGCCTCGCCCGGCGATCTCCTGGTACGTCAGCCCTTGCGCGCGCATCTCGTACTCGTCCTCGCGAGTCCCGGCAAAGACCGGATGCGTGTGCGGGTCTACAAAGCCGGGCATCACAACTCGACCCGCCGCGTCGACCTTCTCAGCATTCGCGCTTGCATGCTTCTCAATCTCCGTCGACGTTCCGACCTCAGCGATCCGCCCACCGCGCACGAGTAGTGCGCCGTCTTGTACTATGGCGAGCTGGCGCATCTCGCTCCCGATTCGCGCGCGCGCGGGCCCGCTAAGAGTGACCAGTTGTGACGCGTGGGTTATCAGCATTTCGCGGCTCATTACCGCGTCATTCTCTCAATTCGTAAACATCCAGGCAATCAAAGGAGGTGCGCAGCATGTGGGGTAGCGCCGCGAGTGCCTTGCGGATGCAGACGACGCTGGATTTCGCCTCGGACAACCGCCAAATTATCTATGCGTAATCTCAGCGCACTCGGCGGCTCTAGGGTGAAGCCGGCGGGCTTCGAGCATATCCCCGAGGTGGCGATTTTCGGCCGCGGCGTTTATATTTAGTCGTCGGAAACGGAACTCATCAACAGACAAGGAGCTGACTATGCCTTTTACAAGAATGGACCAGGGCGAGATCGCAGACTGGATGGCAATCGGGGCTCAGGTAGCTCAACGGCAATCCAGGATGCCGGCGATAATCAAGTCGATGCTTGCGCAACTTGAACAGCAGGTCGATGGTTTTGCCGTTAACCAGTTCGTGCACGGCTTGCAGACCGCCACGCGAGCCGAGCGAGCCGGGGCCTCCGAAGAGCTCATCGTAGCCGCGCTGTGCCACGATATCGGCAAGGTCATCTCCGTTGAGAATCACCCGGCGATCGCAGCCGAAATCTTAAAGCCTTACATCTCCCAGGAAACTTACGAGATCATCCGCACTCATCAGGATTTTCAGGGAAGGCACTATTACGCTCTGATGGGAAAGGATGCGAACGCTCGGCGTCAGTACGAGAACGAGCCCTGGTATGAGCTGGCGACGCGCTTCACCGACGAATGGGACCAGACTTCGTTCGACCCTGAGTACGACACGCTGCCGCTTGAGCACTTCGAGCCGATGCTCGACCGCGTTTTCTCCAAGAAGATGTTCGAGATCGCTCACACTGTCTAGCAGGGAGCTGAAAAAGGGATGGCGCCACCAAGACGCATCAAAGACACGAAGCTGCGCCCAATTCAGTGATTGCAATATGTTGTGGGCGTCGTGTTCCTTGGTGCATGCGTGGCTTAGTGGCGATGGCTTAGTTTTCAGCAGCCTGCCACGCGCGTCGGTGCTTAACTCTAATTCCGGCCCTGATCCGTGAAGCCCGATAGCCTGCGCCAGGTTGCGAGATTAGTTGCGGACTGACGGTCCTCGAAGAATGCCCCTCGAATTTCGAAAACCACGCCTCGCCTTGCGGCGCTGGCTTATCAGCGGCCTGGCGACGCGTCAGAAGATGCCGCGCCGCTTCAAGCTCGTCTTTGCCGTTCTGATTTTCTCCCTCTCCTTCGCGACCAGGTCCCTTCAGGCCGTCGATCTCGGTCCAACGATGTACACGCTCGACCAGCCCTTCGGCGGGCTAACGCGAAGCTACGATCAGCGCGCGGTGTCCATCCTGAACGGCGATGGCTTACTGGGACCCTACGACATTGAGCCCGCGCAAACCAACTGGCTTGCGCAGGCGCCCGGCTACTCGATTTATCTGAGCTGCATCTATCGAGTCTTTGGCAGAGACTTCTTCAAAGTTCAGTTGATTCAAAACGGCCTTAACTCGCTCGCGCCGATTTTGATCCTCATGATTGCAGGGCAGGTTGTGAGTTGGCGAGTTGGCGTGGTGTCGGGTTTGCTTGCTGCGCTCTCACACCATCTGTCCCACATCTCGAACTTTCTTCTTCCCGATTCGCTTGCCGCGCTGCCCATCCTGGCGGCGGTTCAATTTATCGTGGTGGCCCGCCACTCACGCCGTGATCCTTACTGGTGTTATCTGTCAGCCGGACTGATGCTCGGGCTCGCTGCGTGGCTCAGGTCGCAGACGATGTTGGCCTCCCCCTTCCTCGCAGTGACGCTCCTGTTGATCGCAACTCACCGCCTGGCTGCGGTAAAGCGGGTGGCGGTGATGGTTATCGTTTCGTTCCTCACGATCGCGCCGATCACGATTCGCAATCTCTTGGTGTACGGCGAGCTGATTCCGATAAACATCGGCGTTGGAATAGTGCTGTGGGAGGGGATCGCCGACGCGAGCGGCGATCGCTTCGGCGCGGTGGCGCAAGATGAAGAAGTAGCCGCGCAAGAAGCCGTCTTGTATGGCGACTCCCGGTACGCGGGATCGTGGTCTACTCCCGACGGGATACAACGCGACCGCGACAGAATCAATAAGAGCCTCGCCATCATCCGCGAGCATCCATTCTGGTACGCTGGGGTGATGCTGGGGCGTATGCGCGAGATGGTGAAATACTCCGCGCACGCCCCGCTTGTCTTTGGAATCAAACAAGCGCGAGCGCTCGATCGAACGGCCCCGATCAGGACTGGCTGGGAATCGATCGCCACTGACGGCTCAAGCGCGGCGGTTGGCAGAGGAGCCTTCTGGATGCGGCCAGTCATCAGACCGCTTCAGCGACTAACCAAAGAGGCGATGCAGTTGATGATTGCAATCGGTGTGGTAGCTCTGTTCGCCGCAAGCTTGCGCCGTGCGGTGTTTGTCGCGACCGTCCCACTCTACTACCTTCTGTTCCAGTCGTTCGTTCATACGGAGTTTCGCTACACACTTCCGATGCAATACTTCGTGGTTGTATTCGCGGCGATTGCCTGGGTAGCGATAGGCGCCGCGATCTGGCAAGCGCTGGGACATGTGATCAACAGGAACACCGCGCTCGAACAGGCGTGAATTGGCTTAGCGCATACCGGTCAACTCGGTTTCAGCGGCGATGAATCCAAAAGCCGGCCAATACTTGCCCGACACGATTCTTTGAAATTGTTCTTTCGCTTTCGCCTTGTCGCCGTTGTAGAGGTGCCAGTTCGCTATGCCGTAACCGACTGTGGCTATCTCCAAATCGGTCATCTTGTCGTTGATTACGTCAGACTCTTTTTTCAATCCCTTGTAAAACATCAGCCGGTCAAAATAAGCCTTGTTCTCTTCTACTTTCAGGTCGGGCGTGATTCGCTCAAGCACGCGCGCTCCTTGCGAGGTCTTTCCCTGGCGCCGGTAGGACATGTATAGCCAGTCCGAAACGGCAATCAACGAGTCGTCCTTCTCCGCCACCGCACGACACTTTTCATAGGCCTCCGCGGCCCTGGCGAACTTGCCCTTCAAGTAGTAGGCGAGCCCAAGGTGATACCAGATATCGAAGTCCTTGCCGTTGAGCATCGCAGCGCGCTCCAGGTCTGCAATTGCCTTATCAAACTGCCGCGTCGAGATGTATCGGTGTCCGCGATGGCGATAGAGCCTGGCTTGGTCGGGGTCCATCTGGATGCCGCGCGTGTAGCTGGCGATCGCATCACGATAGCGCCACACGGAAGCCTGCGCACGGCCCAGCGCGATTATCAATTCCATATTCTTCGGCTCTGCGGCCAACTTCTTCTCCGCTTCCGCTACTACACCTTTTTCGTCTGGCTGCGCGTAGAATCTAGCACCAAGAGGGGAAACCACTTCAGGCGGGCTATACCCTTGAGCCACTGCCGGAACAGCAAGAACCAGAACTATCAAAAGCGCAAACAATCCCCTGAAAGACATCTCACACCTCCAATCACCACTCACGGGCGATCACTGGTCAGCAGCCTTCAACAACCGGTCAGCCAGTTCCCGGTTCAGCTCCATCAGAACCTCGTATTGCTTGATCGCGCCGTCTTTATCTCCGACAGCCGCGTGCATCCTGCCCAGATAATAGTGCGCGCCGGCCATCTGAGGCTTCAGACGAACCGCCTCGCTGCAGGCCTGCATCGCTTCCTCGAATCTTCCCACGCCGGAATACGCCAGCCCGAGGTTTATGTGCGCAAGCGCGTCGTCGGGCTTCATCACAATTACCCGCCTCCACGCTGCGATCGCCTCCTCGTAGCGCCCGAGTCCCTGATACATACCGCCCAACAAGTAGGGCGCAAGTGCGTCGCCGGGTTTCAGCCGTTCGAGGTGCTGGTAAGCTTCGATCGCTTCCTCGTAAAAACCAGTATTGTCGTAAGCCACGCCGAGCTTGTAGTACGCGTCCGCGTCACCGGGTTGCAACCTGACGGCCTCCTTGCAAGCCAAGATGCCTTCTTCATAACTGCTCGTTAACATATGAGCCTCGCCCAACAGGCTGTGTGCCTCGGCGAAACCTGGTTTGATCGCGACCGCATGGTTTAGCGACGAGATCGCTTCGTCATAGCGGCCAAGCTCACAGTAGACACGGCCAAGCCGGCAGTAAGTGTTTGGCACCTCGCTGGCGAACACCAGACCGAGCCGGATGGCAAGCTCATACTCACGCGCGGCTTTTTCGTGCTGGCCGGTTGCTTCATAAGCAACGCCCAGGTTGCAATGCGCTTCGGCGTCGTCTGGATCGATCTTGATGGCCCGCCCGAGCGCTGCGACAGCCTCGTCGTATCGCCCCATTTCCCCAAGCGCCACGCCTAGATTGTAAAGAGCAACTGCGTCACCCGCGTTCAGGCTCACAGCTCGGCGGAAGCACTCGGTCGCCTCACCGTAGCGGCGCATACCCGCATAAGCCATGCCCCTCTTGAAGTGCGCATTTGAATTGTGCGCCTCAATGCTGACCGCTTGTGCGTAGGCCTCGGCGGCCTGCTCAAAGCGTTCGAGCGCTGCAAGAATATCCCCCTCACGAATCGCCTCCTCAAATGCCCGCTGCCGTTGCCTCCTGAAGGGATCGAGCAGTCTCATCATTGCGCTGGTCAAGATTAGAGATGCCCCGTTCTCTCCGCTCCGAAGTTGCTTCAGAATTAGTTTCGAAGCCTGGGTCAGGCAGTTATACCGACTCACCGCAGCCGCCGCAACCCGGATTGAGAGCCAGGTCAGAGTTCAGAGTTCAACCTTTGGGTTGCTGACTTGAGGCGGGCGAGCTTTAGCATGAACCTCTGAGCTCAGAACCGCTATGCCTGAGTACAACTGGTTTCACACAATCACGAGCTCGAAGCTGCAAATCACGATCTTGTCGCCCGGCTTCACGCTCCCACTTTCGTTCGCGGCGATCTCACGCCCGCCGTCCAGCACGATCGGATTCGCACCCTTGCAAGTAATCACGTACTCGCCATCGCCTTTCTTCTTGAGAGTCGCGTGTTGACGGCTGACTTCCATGTCGCCTTCCAGTTTTAGATCGACGCTCAAGTGGCTCGTTCCTCTGCCGATTGAGATCTCATCTTTGAAAAACGCGCGTGTGTCGGACGAAGAGATTTCGCCGCCGGCCGAGACTCTTCGCACTTCAACCGAAAAGGCCTCAACCCCCGACTTGCGAGGCCGCACGATTGTAGCTTCGTCCGCTAGCTCACTTGCAGCCGGCGCTTTAGCCGGCTCCGCGCGCTTGCGAGGTTTCACCATAGTCTTCCGTGCTTCGGTGTCCCAGACGTGCTGAACGCGGAAGCGCCCCTTCTCAAGCACCGGGTCAACGCGCAACTCTACGGTGAGCGTCTTCGTCTGAAACTCATTGTCGCCCGCAAGCTCGCGCGCGCGTTCCGATAGCACGTGATGAAGGCCGCGATCCAAACCATCCCGCTTCTCGCCCTGCCACTCGGCGTCATCATCCGGGCTTAAGAAGACGATGTATTCTCGCGGCACGTACGTCGGTGCGCCGGGCGGCGTGAACATCTCGCGCTGCATCGTCTGCTCAACCTCCCGCGCTATCGCCACCAGAAAGTCGTCCCACTTCGAGCGAGGTCTCGGCTCGCCCTTCTCGTCCAGGTCCTCTTCTCCGTCTATCCACTTCCTCAAGCCTTCAAGCCAACCCTGCATACGCATCGTCATCCCTCCGCGGTGGACCAGCGTTCCGGGTTCCGAAGTTTCGGGTTCGAAGATCAACTCTGAACCCTGCAAACTCTGAATCCTAAACCCCGACCTACTAGTCAAATCTGATAAAGCGTCCGTCAACCCATCCGCTGTCGGTCGTGTTGTCCGGCGGTGCGCCGGGCCACTCCAACACCTTGACTCTCACCCAACCGCTGCGGTCTTCAACCGCGCGGACGCGCGTGCCCGCCGGCAGAGTTACAAGCACCGGGCCTCGCGGCTCAGTGCGCAAGTTCACGTTGTCCGCGCCGGCGATCAAGCCTTCTCGCGTTCCGAGCCGCTCAAAGATCGAAGGCACGCCTTTGCGTTCAGCAAAGTAGTAGTAAGTAGACGCGACGAGCCCAATCAAGGCGGCCGCAAGAAAGACAATGAACACGCGCCGCAACCACTCCGACGTGACAAACGCCTTGATGCTATAACGGCCGCCGCTTGCGCGCGCCCGGTCGTCGTCGAACCTTTTGGAGCCGTCCGATGACGCGCGGGCTTCAGCAACCCTGTTCGGGGCGGCGACCTGCACGTGATTCAGGCCCCGCGCCGCCCATCTTGCACCTGCGGGGCGCGGTCCATGAGCCTGCGAGTCGTGAGAAGTTACGATGCCCGGCTCTGCACGCTGCGAAAGGTCGACGAGGATGCGCGCTTTCTGAGGGCGGCCGTTGTCAACTTGTCCGGTGGCCAACGCCTGGAAGTTTGGCTTCGCCGCCACTTGCTCGACCTCGCTGATATTGCTCAAGCGCGCGCGTACTATGGTGGCGTCGGGATCGTCTGCCGCCTGTACATACTTGCCCTGGTTAAGCTTCACCGACACGAACTCACTCCAGAACTCCTGCACCGATTGATAGCGCTCGGCCACGCGTGGCTCTGTCGCCTTTCTCAGCACGTCCAACAACGCACCGGCCCACGGTTCGTTGGCAAGCTCGACAGGCAGCTCGGTAATCGGCAGCCGGGCGAACTGACGTGGCGCGCGGCCGGTCATCGCGGTATAGATCGTCTTCGCGAGAGAGTACACGTCTGCCGAGGGAGTGAGTCTTTCGTTCAGGTCGTCGGTTGTCGTGTCGGGGTGATGCTCGGGCGGAGCGAAAAAATTCGTCCCGACGCGGGTGATTTCGACCGAGTCGTCTTGCGTCATCTTCGCGACACCGAAATCCGCGACCTTTACCAGCCGATTGTCGCCCGAGAGCAGCAGGTTGTTTGGCTTGATGTCGCGGTGAATCACCCGCTGGCTGTGTGCATACGCGAGCGCCTCTGCAACTTGCTGAAAATAGAGCAGCGCCTCGTCTAGCCCGATCGGCCGGTTGCGGCAAAGCGTGAACAAATCGCCGCCAGGCATGTATTCGAGTAAGAGGTAATGAAAGGGAACGCCTTCAAGATCGGCTGCTGTTCCGTGACCGAGGCGGCGAATGATGTGCGGATGCCGAACCTTGTCGAGCGCGATCGCTTCGTTTTGAAAATTCTCGATCAGAGTCTCTTCGAGTTCGGCGTCAACCGAACCCTGCAGGGTCACATTGAGCGCCTTGATGATGACCGCTTCGTCGCGGCGCGCTTGATCGTAAGCGAGGAATATCTCGGCATAGCTGCCGCGCCCCAGACAGCGGTCTACGAGGTAGCGGTCATCGACTATGCTGTTTTCGAGTCTCAGTTCCGGCACGTGTCTCCTGCGGACTCAACGATGATTGTCGATCACCGGGCGCTCAGCCTTGCGCCTTTCATCAGTGTGCCGCGCGAGCATCTCCGCGGCTTTTGCCTTCTCGCCCAACAATTGATACGCCGCCGCCGCTTGAATGTACGCGTCGAACATCCGGGGCTCGCGGCTTATGGTCGCTTCAAAGTCCTTTGCGGCGCCTGCAATATCGCGCTGTTCAAGGCGCGCGCGACCCAGCCAATACAACGCAGTTGCGTTCTCCGGATCCCTCCCTAAAACCGATTCGAACTCGTTGCCTGCCGATTGGTAGTCGCCGCGATCGAACGCTTCTCTTCCGGCCCTAAGTCCGTCCGCCGCGTCGTCTGCGGCCGCCGTCTCTGACGCTGGGGCATTCCGCCAATCTGACGCGCGCAACCCGGCGTAGAAGCTCGCCGCTATCAACACCAGACCGATCAGCAGGTACATCAACACTCGTGATGCAGGCACACCTTCGCGCCTGGTTCGGTTCTCATAAGACTCGACATCTCCGGAGAGCACGCTTGACCCTCGGACCGTCGATTCTGTTTGCAGATCGGGTTCGCCGAACTCAACTCTAATGCGGCGATCCGGTCTCGCTAACACCCCACGGAGCTTTTCTCCGCGCTCGCCCGAAGATCGCTCCTTCTGGGAATGGTCGCTCCCGCCGTCAAGCGCAAGTATCGGACCGACGCGCGCGCGGCCGGCTTGAACAACCACGGCAGTGAGGTTGTCGTCCGCGCCGCGTTCGTGGACCATGCGTTTCAGCTCGTCAGCCGCCCGCTGCGGGTCTTTGTTCTCGGCGATCACCCGCCCGATCTCTTCGTCGGAAAGATGCCGGTAGATCCCATCGCTGCACAACAAGAATCGGGCGCCGTCGCGAAGCTCGATCTGTTTGACTTCGACTTCGACTTCTCGATCCGCGCCCAGCGCGCGGTTGATTACGTTGTTGTGTCCGTGCGTCGAAACGTGATCTCTCCCGGCCGCGCCTCCCCTTCTCGCATCGTTTAAGTCGGTGTGGTCAATGGTCTCGCGGAAGAAATGCCCGCCTTCAAGCCGATACACCCGGCTGTCGCCTACGTGTGCGATGATCGCGCGGTCTCCGTCGATTCGAACCAGCGCGATGGTGGTGGCCATCGTCCTGTAAGCCTCGTCGCTTTCGGCCATCTCAAAGATGTCGCGGTTGGCGAACTGAATCGCGCGGCTGACAAGCTCAGAGGGAGCGCCGTCGGAGGGATGAGAAAGGGCTTCTTCGATCGTTTCGGCGGCGGTTTGGCTTGCGACCTCCCCCGCGCGCTGGCCGCCCACTCCGTCAAACACTGCAAACAAGCCTCTCTCCGGAACTGACAGGAAGCGATCTTGATTGACTGGCCGCTTCGGGTTCAGCCCACGGTCGCAGACGTAACCAACTTTGAGTTCCATCGTCATGTTGAGAAACGACAGCGCGACTCTGTTTGATGCATTAAGTAAGGTCGCTGCTACCTGACTCCCCAGGAGATTTTATCATCATTGAGGGTCTTCCATCGCGGAGCGTCGGGCTTGCTAGGCGGCGCAGAGGATACGTTCTGGCGACCTTACCGGCTTCGTGGTGATATGCCGGTTATAAGCTGGTCGCTTGTGAAAGCAGCGGCCCGCTTGCTAACCTGAAGCTCGTATGGGCGAAACGACTGAAGCATTCGCACCTACCGATCGCACCGCGCTCAAACGGCTTCCAAAGCGCGCGGCCTACGATCGCAAAACGGTCTACGCGATTCTGGATGAAGGCTTCGTTTGCCACGTCGGGTTCGCAGTTGACGGGAGTCAGTACGTGATCCCGACCGGCTACGGACGCGATGGCGACGTGCTGTACGTCCACGGGTCGGCTGCAAGCCGGATGCTGCGTACGCTGGAGCAAGGCGTTCAGGTTTGCGTAACCGTGACGCTCATCGACGGATTGGTCCTTGCGCGTTCCGCGTTTCATCACTCTATGAACTACCGCTCGGTCGTTGTTTTCGGCATCGCTTCAGTGGTGCAAGAGAACGAAGAAAAGCTGAAGGCGCTGCGCGCGTTCTCGGAGCAAGTCATCCCCGGTCGTTGGGACGACGTGCGCGAGCCTGATCAGAACGAACTCAAAGCCACTCTTGTCTTGAAGCTACCGCTAACGGAAGCCTCTGCAAAAGTTCGAACCGGTCCACCGATCGACGACGAACCAGACTACGCGCTGCCGGTATGGGCGGGCGTGCTTCCCCTTCACCTCCAAGCGGGCGCGCCCATTCCCGATCCCAGATTGCCCGAAGGAATCGATCCACCTGACTGCGCGCTTCGATACACGCGCCGACACAGCTGACCGTTCTTCGCCTCCAAGCCGACTGAGAGAGTCGCGCTTCTGCGGGACGAACAGAAAGGCCCTGCCTCCAGAAGAGACAGGGCCTTTCCCAATCGAGTGCATTGTTGGTCTTTGCAGCTACTAGAAGCCGCCCATTCCGCCGCCGCCTCCCGGCATCTGCGGGGCTTCCTTCTCGTGTTCCGGAAGCTCCGAGATCAAAGCTTCGGTTGTTAGCAGCAGGCCTGCAATCGAAGCCGCGTTCTGCAATGCATAACGCGTAACCTTGGTCGGATCGACGACGCCCATGGCAAGCAGATCGCCGTACTCTTCGGTCTCCGCGTTGAAGCCGTAGTTCGCCGACTTGTTGCTTCTGATCTTGTCGACTATGACTGCGCCTTCGTGACCCGAGTTCGCAACGATCTGGCGAAGCGGCTCCTCGAGGGCACGCTTGACGATGCCGACGCCGATGTTCTCGTCTTCGTTGTCGAGCTTCAGATTCTCAAGCGCCTTCTGTGCGCGCAAGAAAGCAACACCGCCGCCGGGCACTATGCCCTCTTCAACGGCGGCCTTAGTGGCGTGCATAGCGTCTTCGACGCGAGCCTTCTTCTCCTTCAACTCGGTCTCGGTAGCAGCGCCGACCTTGATGACCGCGACGCCGCCCACGAGCTTCGCAAGACGCTCCTGCAACTTCTCGCGATCGTAGTCGGAAGTGGTGTCTTCGATCTGGGCGCGAATCTGCTTGACGCGGCCTTCGATCTCGGACGACTTGCCACCACCTTCGACGATTGTAGTGTTGTCCTTGTCGACAACGACCTTCTTCGCTCGGCCGAGATCCGCTAGCTGTATGCTTTCAAGCTTGATGCCGAGGTCTTCCGTGATCGCGCGCCCGCCAGTGAGGGTCGCGATGTCCTGAAGCATCGCCTTGCGCCGGTCGCCAAAGCCAGGCGCCTTCACCGCGCAAACCTGCAAGGTCCCGCGCAGCCGGTTCACGACGAGCGTGGCCAGCGCTTCGCCTTCCACGTCCTCGGCGATTATCAACAGCGGCTTGCCGCCACGCGCAACTTGCTCGAGCAGGGGGAGCAGGTCCTTCATCGAGGAAATCTTCTTCTCGTGAATGAGTATCACCGCGTCCTCGAGCGTAGCTTCCATTCTCTCAGGATCGGTGACGAAGTACGGCGAGAGATAACCACGGTCGAACTGCATACCTTCCACTACTTCCAGAGCCGTCTCCAGAGTCCTCGACTCCTCGACCGTTATTACGCCGTCTTGTCCGACCTTGTCCATTGCTTCGGCGATTAAATTGCCGATGGTTGCATCGCCGTTTGCCGAGATCGTCCCGACTTGGGCAATCGCTTCATTGTCCTTCACTTTCTTGGACAGACGCTGAATCTCCTCAACGGCTTTCTCGACTGCCTTGTCGATGCCGCGCTTCAATGCCATCGGGCTCGCTCCGGCGGCCACGGTCTTGACGCCTTCGCGGAAGATCGCCTGAGCAAGAACGGTAGCCGTCGTGGTACCGTCGCCTGCGATGTCGGAGGTCTTCGACGCAACTTCCCGCACCATCTGCGCTCCGGTGTTCTCCAACTTGTCTTCCAACTCGATCTCCTTGGCGACCGTGACACCATCCTTGGTGATGGTCGGAGATCCGAACTTCTTCTCGATGACAACATTTCGGCCTTTCGGGCCGAGCGTCACTTTTACTGCGTCCGCCAGACGATTTACGCCTGATAGAAGGGCGCGGCGGGACTCTTCGCCATATGCAATGTGTTTAGCCATTTCTTCTTCTCCTGATTGTGAAAGTTACTTTCCTTTACCCTTGGCCTTAGCCGCTCGCTCGATGACGCCGAGGATGTCATCCTCGCGCATGATCAAGTACTCTTCGTCGTCAAGCTTGACCTCGGTGCCCGCATACTTGCCAAACAACACGCGGTCTCCCTCTTTGACGTCCATGGCGACTCGCTCACCGCTGTCGAGCTTCTTGCCAGCGCCTACGGCGATGACCTCGCCCTCCTGAGGCTTCTCCTTGGCGGAGTCGGGGATGATGATTCCACCCCGAATCTGCTCCCCCTCTTCAATCCGCTTGATGATGATGCGATCCTGAAGTGGCCTTATGCTTGCCATATGAATCTTTGCTCCTTTCCGATTGTGATTGACAGCCCACGCGCACTGATGGGTTCCCCTTGACGCGCGTTAGCACTCTCTGCTCGAGACTGCTAATTGTATTTCGTTAGCGGCTGCCTGTCAAACTGTTTATGTGGATCGAGGGTCAGGGATGGCGATTGAGCGCCTGAACCGCGGTGATCGCCACGGCATCGCGGATGTCTTCCGCCGTGCAACCACGCGAAAGGTCGTTGGCGGGCCGAGCCAGCCCCTGCAAGATTGGACCAATCGCCCTGGCCCCGGCCAGGCGCTCGACAAGCTTATAGGCGATGTTGCCCGCTTCGAGATTGGGGAAGATCAAGGTGTTAGCGCGACCAGCGACCGAACTGCCTGGCGCTTTGCTTTTTGCAACAGCCGATACGAGAGCCGCGTCAACCTGTAACTCTCCATCGATGGCCAATTGAGGCGCCCGCTCTCGAACCGTCCGAGTCGCTTCGACGATCTTGCTCACCAACGGATCTATAGCGCTGCCTTTGGTTGAGAACGAAAGCATTGCGACCCGCGGTTCAGCCTCAAGCACCGCCGCCGCCGAATCAGCTGATGCAAGTGCGATCTCCGCAAGCTGCGCCGCCGTCGGATTGATCACAACGGCACAGTCGGCAAAGATCAGCGCGCCCTCGGCAGCGACCTGACTGTCGCGCAAAACCATCAGGAAGAAGCTCGAGACGAGGCTAAAACCGGGCTTTGGCCCTATGCATCTGAGTGCCGCGCTGACTGTGTGACCGGTCGTGTGAGTAGCGCCCGAGACGCTGCCGTCGGCGCGACCTTCTCGCACCATCATGTTCCCGAAGTAGAGTGGATCCGCCATCTGCTGACGCGCTTCGTCGGCGGTCACGCCCTTGGCTCTTCGGGTTTCGTGATAGCGCGCCGCGTAGCGATCGACCTCAGGGGATCGCAAGTGATCCAGTATCGAAACGCCAGTGAGAGCAACGCCAAGCTGCAAGGCTTTGTCGCGGATCACGTCTTGGCGCCCGATCATCGTAATCCGCGCGAGTCGCTCGGCCCCGCACATTGAAGCCGCGCGAATCGTGCGCTCGTCCTCACCTTCGGCGAGGACTATGTGTTGGAGATCAGACGCAGCGCGCGCCCTAATGCGTTCCAGGACTTGCATCGATCGAGTGGGTCCTCCGTCCAGAGACTGCGGAATCGGCATTGTAGCGGACTTTGGGTCTTCGGGCGAGCACCGCCAAGGAAGAGGCAAGGGCCGAAACCGATCTCGTGATCGGGCCTCGGCCCTTCAACATCCAACCACAGCGCCTTCGAGCCGACGATGAGCAACTGGTGCGCGTGAACTCTCCCTCTCACGGCCAGTCTCTCACGAATTCTCCCCATTCGTTCGAGACTTTGCTCGACGATTTGCCCCCGGCGCTGCGGTATCTCGACAAACTAATCGCCGCCTTCACTGGCCTGGCTTGCGCGGACCGGCCTGGTTGTAACGTCGCTGAACAGGATGTCCGTCAGGTCCAGACCTTCCCGGCGATCTATGTCCAGCTCGATTGTCTTGAGCCTCGTCTGGTGCTCCTGAATCCGCTGCGCCAGCTTCATAAGATCGGACGAGCGCATTTTTGAGAGCTGGGACTCGAGTCCCACCAACTGAGCACTTAGGTCTTCCCTCTGCCGGCGGTCGCTCTCGACCAGCATTGAATCAACCAACCCGCGGACTTGCTCGATGTTAATCGCACCCACCGAGTCATCGACGTTAACGCCGGTCACCGGGCTTACGGGTGCGACATCGCGGCCTCGATGCAATAGATCAACGCGGGCTGATAATCCGCCGCGTCCGATGCTCACTTCGGTGCCCATCACCGCAAGCACAAGCATAGCAATCGCCAGTGCCCCCAACGCTTTCGCCCATATCGGCGTGAGCCCGAGCAGTTCTCGCAGCACCGTGAGACGTGATCTGCTCGTTTCAGTGACAACTCGCACCACCGGCATCTCGTCGATCTGCCATTGCTGAAGCATCCCGCGGACTTGCTCAAAGGCTACAAGCTCCTGCTTACACGAGGAGCATTCCGCGAGGTGAGCCTCGACGCGCCGGTGTTCGTCAGGCGCTTCGTTGTAGAGGTACGAGACCAACGCCTCGTGCATTCCGCAGTTCTTTCTTGTGTTGCTCATAGTCTCACCGCTCTTTTTCACTTCTCGCTTGCTATCATTCCAACCGGGCGTCGCCGAAGTTGCTCGAGTCCAACTCGCTTCAAACGACCTCGCGCAGATGTTCGAGCCTCTTTTTCAATTCACTTAGGCCTGTGTACATCCGCGTCTTAACTGTCGATATCGGTATACCTAGTATCGCGGCAATCTCGGAGAACTTCAGTCCTTCATACTCCTTCATTATGATGACCTGTCGCATCTCAGGAGGCAGGCCGCTAAGCGCACGGCGAACGTGGTGGGCTACCTGTTCCTGCTGTATGCCTTCGCTGAGATCGTCGATGTTGGCCGCGAGTTCGAAACCGGTGGTCTCTCGCTGTTCGTCAAGCGAGATCGTAACCTTCGACCTGCTACTCAGCTTCGTGTTGCAGACGTTGAGAGCAATTCTGTAAATCCACGAAGAGAACTTCGCTTCGCCTCGGAACTTCGAGAGGTTCCGGTAAGCCGAAAGGAACGTCTCTTGAGTTGCGTCTTTTGCTTCCTCGTCGCGGCCCAGCATCCGAAGGGTCAGGCAATAGATCTGCCGCTCCCAACGGCGCACGAGCAGGCTGAACGCTTCGGACTCGCCGTCAAGCGTGCGCTCGATGATTTGCGTATCGCTTAGCTCCAAATCGCTCCGCGCCACCTATCCTGAAAGATCAACCCCCATCCACCCGCAAGTATAGACTGAATCGCCGGTTGAAAAGTCGGGAAAATAGAGCCGTCTCAGTCGCGGATAGCGAAGTGTTTGGATCGAGTGTGGCGGCGCCGCGAATCGTAGCTTATAATCGCGGCTTGAAAAGCCGATTGGCTGCGTGGAAGAGGAGATGACCGAGTGCCGTTCACGAAACTGCTCGAGCACCTTGTTTCAAGCGTTGACGGCGCGACCGGCGCGCTCATCCTCGAAGCGGACGGGGAACCGGTGCAGTGGTATTCGCGTACCGATGGCGAACTGCTGCGGCTCAGAAGCGCCTACCTCGTGAACTTGCTTCCGGCTTGCCGCGCGGCGACTTCTCGGATGAACCTCGGCGAGCTTGGTCATCTCGTGATCAACTACGATGGAGCGACCTTCGTGATACAGGAGTTGAGCCGAGGGTATTACCTCTTGCTCGAGATGAACGCGCTGGCAAACGTGGCAAATGCAGTCTATCGCCTAACGCAAGCGCTCCCCGACGCTCGCCGCGCGTTTGAAGCGTAGCAGTGGTACGTCTCCCTCAGACAAGTGGCCGATGACCATTAGTCATTTTTGATAGTGGACGTGTATCTTGATCGGGACTTTGCGTAGGGTGATAGGCCTACCGTTGACCGTAGCCGGTCTGAACTTGCATCGCTTAAGCGCCTGAATAGCCGATTCCGTCATCCCGTATTCGACGGGCATGACCACTTCGATGTCGCTGATTGTGCCATCCGAGTTGAGGGTCGCACGCAGGAGCACGATTCCGATGACTTTGTTCTCCTCCGCCTCGGGAGTAATGACGGCGGTAGCGCGCCTTATCCAACTGAACGGAGTGTAATTGGGATGAGAGGCCAAGTCGTTGAAGTTGACTTCGGCGAGCTGGGCTCGTCCGCCATCTGGAAAGCCAAGGGTACCTCCCCCCCTTCCGCCTTTCGAGCCAGAATTCGCTCCGGGGCCATCCCCTGTTCCGACCCCTGTTCCCTTTGTGCCGCCGATTCCGCCGTCGGAACCAGGCCCGCCAGAGAACGCCGAGCCTTGCGCGTTCGGATCTCCGACCTGAACGGGGGGAGGTGGGAGGCCCTCCAAACCTTTAATGGTCGGCGCTACCGCAAGGGTCGGTTCAGGAATGTTCGACGGGTTCGGACTCACCAATTGAGGCTGAGGCACGAACTGCGGCAAAGGGCCTTTGGACGCCGGCGCTTCACTATGCTGCCCGCCGCCGCCTCCTCCTTCGTTCTGCTGGCCCGGCGGTTTTTCTATTGACGTACTGTTTACCGGCTCGATGGTTTTCTGCCTGGGTACCATTATCACCTGAGGCCGTGTTTCTTTAGCCGGAGCAAGCATTCGATGCCAGCCCGCAATGGCGGCGACCGCGAGGAAGACGAATTGGGCGACCAGTCCGAACGCAAGCCCGGCGTAGATCAGCTGCCGGCGCTTTTTATCTCTGTCATCGGCAAAAAAGAACCCGCGAAAGAACGCAGATGGATCTGCTGACAGCTCTCTCGCCGCCCGCGTTAACTCTTCGCCAAGCCGCGTAAAGAGTCCTTTCTGTTCGATCAATGAAAAGGGTGGGGCTTCCACCGAGCGTGATGCTTCAACAAACTCTACTGTCGCTACTGAAGCCATTGAGGTGAGCCATGCCGGGCGGAGGGTATTACTCTATGCACGCGAGGGTCACGAACAAGCTGCGATAGTCGTGACCCTCGCGCTAAAAACAACTATCTCAGGTTGAACTCGATATCGACTCCCTGCCAGAACGAGACAGGCTGTCCGCTCTTTATCGCAGGTTTGAACCGCAACTGGTAAGCGGCCTGGATCGCTTGCTCGTCCAATCCGTTCGGCAGCCCGCGGATGATCGTCACCCGTTTCACTGCGCCGTCTGCGCCGATGAGCACTCGTGCCTTTACAATGCCCTGTATCTTGTTCTTTCTGGCGTCCTCGGTGTACAACGGGCGCGGATAGTTCAACAGAATCGGTTTTTGATCGACGCTCGTTGCCGGCCCTCCCGAGCCTCCGCCAAGTCGCGGGTCGCCGCCGCCCATGTTGTAACCGCTGCCGGGCCCGACACCGCGTCCGTTGCCCGGTCCCATTCCTCCGCCACTACCGTCACCCATTCCCCCTCCTGATCCTGGACCAGCAGAAGGCGGACCGGGGACGCCGGTCGGCAAGCCGGTCATCGCCAGGTCGTCACGCTTGGGTTCAAGACGAGGATCAACTTGAACGGTTTCCATCACCGGAAGTGACGGAGGCCGCGGAGTAGGCTCCGGCCTGGGAGCTATCAGCGGTGGCGTCAATGAAAACTTTGGAAGTTGCCCCTTCGAAGCAGGCGTTGGAGTGTTGCGTCCCCCGCCACCCCCGCCGCCGGCCTTCTTCTCGGCCTTCGGCATCTCGATATCCTGCATCTTGAAGTCGTCGGGGTTGATCATATGAACTTGTTCTTCAGTGACTTCCTTCGCTTCCAGGCCCCCGAACAGCGCCGGCAGCAGGATTATCGCTAGCATGAAGGCCGCAAAGGATGTGAATCCTATCGCCAGACCGAAGAGCAGGACCTGCCTGCGGCGCCTCGACCCGGGTGTGTTGTCCTGGAACGCTGAGGCGATATACTCCTTGGGACTCGCAAAGAACTCCCGTGACCCTTCGCCGAATTCAACCACCAGCCGCGTTACGAGCGTCGGCTGATTTAGAAACGCGCCTTCGAATAATGCCTTTTCTTGCATTTCCCCTCTCCAGCAGCCCGATGCCTTTGATCGGTTAATCGGGGCTCAGGGGGTAATAGAGGGACAAACCCTCCACCCATCCTGTCCTGTGTCGTCTCGAATCGACGAAACGACTATGCACATTTTCCCTTTACGCCTGAGGCGGTGTCAAGGTTATTCGCCTTCAAACTGTTGACGAAGCGGCGCTGCGCTTCGTTCGCTCTGGACTTTCCGCTAGCTATACGCATCTCTACACCTTTTAGAATGCGCCGCGCTTGCGGGCCTTGCACTGTTTACACTCGTCGCCAGCAGGTTAGTGCTCACTGACAGCCGCGAAGATGCCTATTGCTTGGCCGAGCACCCTACTCAACGGGTTTGTACTTCAAAACGGCGCCCGCCAGGCCCACCGCGAAGCCCGTGCGGCCGTTCACGAACACCACGTCCATCAACCGCGCTGGAACCGGTGCGCCCACGTCGATCCACGACTCACCCGCATCCGGGGTGTAGAGAATCGCGCCCTGTTCGCCAACGGCCCAGCCACGATTTCGGTCGGTAAAAAAAATATCGTTCATCTTGAACTCATCTTTGATCCTGGTGATCTTTTTCCACGTGCGCCCGCCGTCGGTGGTGTTTGCGAGCCGTCCGCTGCGGCCCACTACCCATCCGTTGTTGTCATCAGTAAAAAAGATAGATTTGAAGACATCTTCCGGAAGCTTGGTCTGTAGCATAGTCCAATTCAGCCCGCCGTCGGTTGTCTGGTAGAAACTGCCCCCGAAACTGCTTGCCCAGGCGCGTTGTGTGTCGAGAAAGAAAGCCTGCGAGAGGTTTTGGTCAAAGGGATAAGGCACCTCGCTCCAGTTTCTCCCGCCGTCAATCGTCACCAACAGGATACCCGGTTGCTCGGTGTACTCGTTCTTCTGCCCTCCGCCCCAGGCCCAACCGTGGACGGCGTCGATGAAGCGCAAATTCTCGATCTGGTCTGGTTGATCCATGAACGGCTCTCTCCGATTGCCCAGTAGCTTCAGCCTCACCGTACCTGCCTTTCGTTGAACTGCCCACGTCGTTCCGCCATCGGTCGTGTATAGAATGCTCCGATCGATGGTAAGCGCCCACCCGAGTTGCTGGTCTACGAACCAGACCGAGCGAATCTTGTTCTTGAACTGATCGGGGATCGGCTTCCAGCTTGCGCCGCCGTCGGTGGTTTGCAAGACTTCGAATCCTTGATTTGCCTTCAGCGGGTCTTCGACCTTCTCGCCGGGCTTCTTTCGCTTGGTGTTGTTAGCATTGTCGGACCCTTCAGGCGGCTCGTAGCTGCGGCCGCTCTGCCCATTCAGCCAGCCGACAGTCTCGCTGACGAAGTTGGCGCTGTAAAAAGAATCGCCGGTGCCGGTGTCGACAATCGTCCACGAACCGGGGCTTCGAGCGGTGGAGCAAGCCGCCAGAAACAGCACTGCGGTTGCCGCTACCAACAGTTTCGCCTTGAGCATTAGAGGTCCTTTGCTCTGTGAATAGACGGGCGTGCTCATCGACAACAATTCTAACATCGCGCTCACTAGTCCATAAACCAGAGAGGAGAAAGGAACCGGCGCGCAGGTTGCCGAGTTGTGGGTTGTGAAGATTCCCGCGACCTCTTAATCGACAATCTTGAGAATGGCTTTGTTTGATCTTCCGCCGTCAGCATTTCGAGCCTGAAGTGTCAGCTTGCCCGGCTGGCTGGTCATCGCGGCGGGTAGTCGGGCAACAAAAGAGGAGTCACTCACGAAGCTGGTTGTGACGGGCGAATCGTTGACGAGCAGGACTACATCGGGTTGAAACCCGACGCCGCCGATAATGATTTCGGAGTCGCCGTTTCCAGCCTTGATTCGTTTGCGCGAAAGGCGAGTGATCAGTGGGCCGTTCTCAACTGAGAGAATCATGAGATTCGACTGATTGCCGTCGGCGTTAATCGCTCGCAGTTCAAGCTCGGCCGCGACTTTGAAG
Organism: Blastocatellia bacterium; assembly: GCA_049273855.1. Lineage (GTDB taxonomy): Bacteria > Acidobacteriota > Blastocatellia > UBA7656 > UBA7656 > Onstottus_B. Next base: position 11,120 of record JBASRN010000015.1, on the reverse strand, counting down.
AACCCCTCCGGTGCGACGGCTTCGAGCAACGTGCTCGAGACGAACCGCGTTTCGACGTGTTCGCCTTTGATCGTCACTTGCGAGCCGCGCTGGAAACGTTCCCCTTCGATCTGGAGCGCGAGGTTCTCCGCTCCGGTGCCTGTCCTTGCCGGCATAAGGTTGATCAAGCGCGGAGGGTCATCGGCAACAACGAACCTCGCGACAGAGGAAAGCTCCCCTTTCGGGTTTCGAACGCGCACCTCTATTGATCCGCCTTCCATCAATAGCCCCGCGCTCAGTTGTGCTTCAAGCTGGGTGCCGGAACGGAAAACGGTTTCAAGCGCGTTGCCGCCGAACACGATTACCGCTCCCGGCAGGAAGTCCGAGCCCGTTACTACAAGGGTGAACGCCGGCGATCCGAGGGGCACGGTCGCTGGCCCGAGCATTAGGATTTTCGGCTTGGTTGTGAACGCCACGCCGTTCGCTTTGGCACCCGGCGAAAACAGTCTCGCGCCGCTTTCGGCGATCCTCGTGTGAAGCGAGAAGGTTGCGCCCCCGAGTTCGGGATCCCGATTGATCGACTGGCCAGCGCCTCCCTCGGCTGCGCCGAACTTGATCTCTTGCACTATTCGCCCTTGGGGGTCTTCGAGCTTGATCGTATCGCCGCCGTTGTTTAGCGACAGGCCGCCGGTCGAGGCTTTGAGGACGAGTTGATTCTCGCCGGCATTTCCGAACGCGCCCTTCGGCGAGCCGCCTCCAAACACGACGACCGCTTCGAACGGCGGGATTACGATACCAGATGCAAACACGTGCCGGAGACCGTCGGCATCTAACATCTTGTAACCGCCGGCGTCGAATGGCTCAGCAGTTCGATTCACGATCTCGACGAACTCGTCTTGCGACGAGCTACGGGTGCCGTCGCCGTTGGCGTCACCGGCGGCGTTGTCGGCCGGATCAGCCAGGAACTCGTTTATTACAAGTGGGTCCTTGATCAGAACTTTGATGGTCGCCGTGTTTGAAACCCCGAAGTCAGGATTCTCGATCGTGAGCACCACACTCCCGGCAGTCTGCAGGAAATCGGCTGGCACTCTTGCCTCGATGCGTTTGCCGTCGATACGACTTGATTCGAGCAGAACGAAGCCCCGCCCCTCCCGAAACGCGCGAACGACAGCGCCCGGCTGGAATCTCTCGCCCGTTATGGCGACCCTCAGGAGGCTGCTGCCTTCCAACACGGAACTCGGGTCGATCCCACTGATAAGCGGCGCGTCGGGGATCACTCGAAAAATTACTTCGTTCGAACCACCTCCATCGGAGTTCTGCGCGCTGACGGCCCGAAGTCCAACCCTTGCAATCAATGTCGCCGGAACATCGGATTGCAACTGCGAAGCAGACACGAATTTCGTAACGAGCAGCGTTTGATCGAACAACACCGAGGCGCCGCTCTTAAAGTTCGCGCCCGTCACCGTCAACACAAAGCCCGGCCCGCCGGCGACTGCCTTCGCCGGCGAGGTTGAAATGATCCGCGCGCTAACGGGAATTATTTCGAATGCCCGGAGATTTGAAACCTGGCCATCGCCGTTCCGAACGCGGAGACTCCGAGTTCCCAGCGTCGCGGTCAAGGTTCCAGGAACGGCTGCGCGCAATTCACGAGCGCTGGTGAACGTCGTCGCTACGACAGTGTCTTCGACCAGTACCCTGGCTGCAGGATCGAAGTTTTCGCCGGAGACAAACAGCAGGGCAGCGCCCGAGCCGACTACTACGACGCGCGGAACAACCGAAGACAGCCGTGGAGGGCGCGGCACGATGGTAAGCGTCACCGCGTTCGACCGGTTGCCGCCCGCGTTGCGCACGCTTATGAAGTGCGGGCCCGCAACCGATGTCACGCTTTCCGGCACCCGAGCCGATACCCGCCCCGCATTCATGAACTGAGTCGTCACCGACAGCGAGCCTATTGCGACAGCCGAATCGGCCTCGAAGCCGGCGCCGTCAACAACGAGGTCGAACGGCGGACTGTCGAGCGGAGCGTGGTCCGGAGCAATCCCGTTGACGCGCGGGCCGCTCGTTAACGGCTGCCCATTGACGAATGTGCCGGGCGAGAACAAACGGCCCCCGCTTCCGACAACCGACGAATGTATGACGAAGCTAGTCCCAATCATTTCGGGATCGCGGTTGACCGACTCATTCGCGTTCCCTTCGCCTGAGCGGTACGTTACCGACTCAACCGCCATTCCTCCGCTGTTCGTAATTGTGATAGTGTCGCCGGTGTTGTTGAGCGAAAGGCCACCGGTGAAGACCAACCCGTTTACCCCCGCGTTGCCGAAATCGGCGTCAGGGCTTCCGCCGCCGAAGACAACCGCCGCCTCGCCGGCTGGAATGACTGTTCCGGCCGGGAAGGTGAAACGCGCCGCGGTCGCGTCGTGAATCGTGAAGCCGCTTATTTCGACCGGCGCACTCGTTCTGTTAACGATCTCGACAAATTCATCATCGGCCGTATCGCGAACGCCGTCGCCGTTGGCGTCTCCGGCCGGTCCGTCGGGCGGGTCGGCCAGAAACTCATTCAGCCCGATCGCTGAAAGCACAACAAACGTCGCCGGATTCGAGACTGCAAGATCCGCGTTTTGCACCGTGACGACATGCGTGCCTGGCGAGTTTGTCACTGACTCCGGGATCTCCGCTTGCAGCTCCATGGCGCTCGAGAACGACGTGCTCACCGGCGACGCGTCGACTAACACCGTCGATCCGTTTTGAAAGTTCTGACCGGCGACAATCATGTGGACCCCTCCGTTTCCAGCAACGACCGCAATGGGCGAGATCGAATCGATCACCGGGTCGGTGGTAGTGAAAGGACTCCCGTTTAAGCGAGTGCCGGGTGAGAATAACGCGCCGCCCGAACCGGGTGCGGACGAGTGAAAGACAAAACTGCCTGTTACGTCCGGGCTTTGAGTGATTGACTGATTGGCGTTGCCTTCAGTCGATCCATAAGTCAGCGACGCAACCAGGACCGAGGCGCTGTCTCTAACCGTGAGTGAGTCGCCGCCGTTGTTCAGGGATAGGCCAGCGCCTCCAACGGCAAAAACCAGCCCATTAGCCGCGCAGTTCCCGAGTGCGCCCGTCGGCGTGCCACCTCCAAAGATGACTGCAGCTTCCCCAGGCGGAATCACTTTGCCGGCCGGAATGGTGAACCTCACTTGGGCCGCGTCGCCTATCGTGAACTCCCCGATCGGTAGCGGGTCCGGCCCACTGTTCACGATCTCGACGAACTCGTCCTCGGCCGAGTCGCGAGCTCCATCGCCATTAGCATCTCCTGCTGCGCCGTCCGGGGGATCGGCAAGGTACTCGTTTATGACCAGCGTGACTACCAGCGGCGAGCTCGTTTTGTCCGACGGGTTGGCGTTTTCACCGCCCGAAGGCTCTGGGATGTTCGAGGAAGATATTGCCGCAGCAGCAAGGGCGCTGCAAACCAGACATGCGACGCAGGCGAGGGAGGCGCTCGTTCGTTTCATCGCCACGCTCCAACCAGCACGTTCCCGCTCGTGTTGCCTAAGCGGATCTGCTGATCTGTGGATTCAACCCACGTCCGCGGCAATACTCTACCACTGATCAAATCAAAACGGAAAAGCCCGCGCGGTCACAATACCGAGAACCTACGGTTTTTGCGCGGTCATACGACCACTTGAAAAAACTTACTGGATCAATCATTATCAAGACCCCCTAACGAGGATCTTTCAGATTAGGCATCACTCATCAGCACTACCGGAGGCGTTCCGATGATCGAACGAAAAATGGAGCACGAACTCGGGCTCGAGTTCTTAAGAGTCGTCGAAGCGGCCGCGATTGCTTCGGCGCACACGATGGGGAAGGGCGACCGCAAATACTCAGATCACGTGGCCGTCGAAGCGATGCGCCAGGTAATGGACACCGTCCCGATGCGCGGAGAGATCGTTATCGGTGAAGGCGAACGCGACGAAGCGCCGATGCTCTACATCGGTGAGAAAGTAGGACTCGGCCACAAGACAGGCATCCAAGACATCGACCGATTCCCGGAGGTGGATATAGCCGTCGATCCTCTGGAGGGCACCAACCTCTGCGCGACCGGCTCCGCCAATGCGATTGCGGTGATGGCTTGCGCAGAGAAGAACGGATTGCTCCACGCGCCTGATCTTTATATGCAGAAACTGATCGTCGGGCCGTCGTCGAAAGGAGCCGTGGACCTGGACGCCCCGGTTAAGGACAACCTTCGCAGCATTGCCCGCCGGTTGAACCGCGACATCGAAGACCTGGTAGTAATCGTTCTTGAACGTCCGCGCCACAAAAAACTGATCGACGACATTCGCGAAGCGGGCGCACGCATCCGGCTGATCTCGGATGGCGATCTATCGGCCGGCATTTCGGCCGCAGTCGCCGGCTCGGGAGTTCATGCCGTGATGGGAACGGGCGGCGCACCCGAAGGAGTGCTCACTGCTGCGGCAATGAAGTGTCTGAATGGGCAGATACTCGCTCGGTTTGTCTTAAAGGAGCAGCTTGAAGATCTCGAAGACCGGAGCCGCATACCCGAAGGCGCAGTCGAGAGAATGCGCGAGATGGGCATAAGCGATCCGCACCGCATCTACGACACGGACGACCTCGCTCCGGGCAGGAAGATCATCTTTGCAGCCACCGGCGTCACAGACGGAACGATCCTGAAAGGCGTCCGGTTCTTTGGGACCGGGACGCGCACCTCTTCGATCATAATGGCTACCGAGAGAACAAAGATCGTTCGCTTCATCGATACGGTCCACGTCGAAGGCGGCCCGGATACGGTGGTTCGCTTCTAATCGACTCTCGGAGTCGAGACTCAGCTCGTATCGCGGCGTAAAACAAAATCGAGGACAAGACGACGTTGATCGAGAAACCCAGCAAGCTTCAGCCTGCGCTCGTCGGCGGACTGACAATCGGTGTGCTCTCGTCGATCCCGCTGGTCAGCGCCGGCAATATTTGTTGTTGTCTGTGGGTATTGCTTGGCGGCGCAATCGCCTCGCGAATGATGGTCAAGCGATCGCCGCACTTACCGATCACGACCGGCGAAGGCGCGGAAGTGGGAGCACTTGCCGGCGTGGTCAGTGCGGGTGTCATCCTGGTCATCGGCGTGCCGCTCAATCTGCTGTTCAGCACTTCAAATAGCGAATCAATGCGTCAGTTTGCCGACTCGAGCGACAATCCGGCGATTCGAGAAGCAATGCTTCAAGTTACAGCGATGATGGAAGAGCACGTTGTTCTGTTTGCGCTTCTCACGTGGTTTGTCACGTCGATCATCTACATCGCGTTCGCAACAGTGGGCGGAATGATAGGCGTGGCACTCTTCGAGAAGCGCAAAGGGCAGCAGCCTCCGCCTCCGGCACCGGACTACGGCGGGCCGGGCTATTCTCCTCCGGGTCCGCCTCCTGGAGGGCCGTCTTGGCCAAGCCAGTCACCCTACGAACAAGACCCGCCGCCGCCCGCTTAGCAGCGGTCCTTCGCGATACCGCAACGCCCATCTTGAAATAGACGCCGAGCATCCCTATACTCAAGCGCTTGATAGCCAGCTAACTATCGACGTCGTCTGGCGCAAAGAAACAGGACTATGAAGCTATTGAAATCGACACTGCTGGCTGTTCTGCTCTGCCTCTTCCTTAGTGATGCTCGCGCGGATGCCCCGGCGCCCGCCAGGAAGGAAGCCGTAACATCGCTCAAAGGCAAGATCACCGAAGTGCGCGACTACATTATGACGGGGCTCACCGTCACCGCCCGCAACAAGACGACCGGCAAACAGTATCAAACGATCTCCGATTCGACAGGCGCTTACGCATTCGATAACGTTGAGTCGGGCGATTATGTTGTCGACGCCCAATGCCCGGGACTTGAACACATAATCGGCGCCGCAAAGGTCGAACCGGGGGAGACTGCCGAGCTTAACCTGCTCGCGCTCCCGCTTCAGGAAACCGGCAACAGGGCCGTGGACAAGTTCATCGCGTCATCCGTTGCGCAGGGAGGCCGGTACCCCGGCGGAAACATAAGTTATCTGAACGTCAACGACGCCCTTGACATCTATTTCATGTGGGTCTACTTCGGTATCCTCGGATTGCTCTCGGTGTATGGTGTGTATCGTTATCGGCTGACCTATCTCTTCCTTCGCTATCAGAAGCACAAGCCGGAACCCAAGTCGCGCTTCGAGCCCAATCGACTTCCCCGAGTCACTGTTCAGTTGCCGCTGTTCAACGAGATGTATGTGGCCGAGCGAATCATCGAGTCGGTGGTGAAGTTCGACTACCCGCGCGAGTTGCTCGAGATTCAAGTGCTTGACGATTCGACCGACGATACTATTCAGATAGCATCCGCGATCGTGAAGAAGTATTTCGATCAAGGCTTCGACATTTCCTATCATCACCGCGACAACCGCGAAGGGTTCAAGGCAGGCGCGCTTGAAGCCGGTCTGAAGAAGTCTTCGGGCGAGTTAATTCTGATCTTCGACGCCGACTTCGTGCCGCGCCCCGACTGCATTCATCGGATGGTCGGCTACTTCACCGACGAGCGAGTAGGCCTGGTTCAAATGCGTTGGAGTCACATCAACGCCGACTACTCGCTGCTGACAAGAGTGCAATCGATCATGCTGGACGGGCACTTCGTAATTGAGCAGACGGCGCGTAATCGCTGTGGCGGGTTCTTCAATTTCAACGGCACAGCCGGGATGTGGCGTCGTGAAACCATTGAGTGGTCAGGCGGCTGGCAACACGACACGCTTGCTGAAGACACCGATCTGTCGTATCGCGCGCAGTTGATGGGCTGGCGTTTTGTGTACTTGATGGACGACGACGTCCCGGCTGAGTTGCCAGTCGAGATGAACGCATTCAAATCCCAGCAGCGGCGCTGGGCGAAGGGCGTGGTCCAGGTCGGCATGAAACTAATGAAGCGGATGTGGCATGACCCGCGTTTGCCGCTTCGAGTTAAGCTCGAACAGTTCTTCCGATTGACCGGGAACCTGGCCGCCCCGCTGGTGATTGTGTTGGCGTTGATAAACCTGCCCATACTGATAGTGCGCTATAACCAGGGGCTCTTTCATCTATTCGCATTGGATGTTCCGATCCTGACGTTCTCGACCCTGTCGGTCGTGGTCTTCTACGTAGTCACCCAACGGCACCTGCATCCGCAGACCTGGAAGCAAACGCTGAAGTACATGCCGTTCGTGATGAGCATGGGAATCGCGCTGACCTTTTCAAACGCGCGAGCGGTCATCGAGGCCCTGCTGGGAATCAAGTCGCCCTTCGTGCGCACGCCGAAGTATCGAATCGAGAAGACCGGCGACACGACGTGGACCAAAAAGAGCTATGTGCCCCGGCGCGTTTCGCTTCCGTGGTTGGAGCTGTGCTTTGCGGCCTACTTTGTGTTCACGATCTGGTACGCGATCGACAGCGGAGTCTTCGGCACGATTCCCTTCCTGATGATTTACCTGTGCGGATACGCGTACGCGGCGGCGATGTCGATCGCCCAGACGCGAATCAGCTTTCGACGGAGCAATGGGAAGAAAGTAAAGTCCGCTTCATGACGAGTTGTTAACCGGACAGTTCGAGCCCTGAATGGATCACTACTCGCAGTTGGCGCACTGGATGAGATTGGCCAAAGCTCGCGCTCATCAGGATGTTGGCTGAACTGCGGGATTGCTGGTTCTACGTCGCATCACTATCCCGCCTATCGAGATTTGCACACCGATACCGGCCATAAGGTAGAATCCTGATCTTGTTCTTATAGACTCTCCAACGAGGCACTCATGAAGAAAAAGGCCACTTCAGGTTTTGTTCTGTCTGTTCTGCTGATCCAATCCCTCGGCGCGTCGGTTGCCGCGCAGGCGCCCGCCGAGCTGTACACAAAGACTTCGCTGCTGCCGGACAGAGTGATCACCGCGCTTGGCGCTGAAATCAACGGCTCAATCGCAAAGGACACCGTGACCGAGCTTGCTCGCCATCACCGAGTGCAAGCATCTTCGGGCTTTTCGCGAGCCGCCGAATACATAGCTTCTAAGGCAAAAGACTGGGGCCTCGCTCAGGTGCAGATCGAGCGGTTCCTCGCCGACGGCCAGAAGACCTACCACACACTCAAGTCAACTCCCGGTTGGGAAGCTGAGCGCGCCGAGTTATGGGAGGTCGAGCCGCGCAAAACGAAGATTGGCGATTGGGACGAGATGCGAGTGGCCCTCGCCGACTACTCGCAGAGCGCGGACGTCACTGCGACGCTGGTCGATGTAGGCGCGGGCGCGTCGGCCAACGACTACGATGGCAAAGATGTAAAAGGCAAGATCGTACTCGCAGGCGGAAGCGTTGCAGCCGTTCACAAGCTGGCTTGCGATGAGCGAGGCGCGGCCGGCGTTCTCAGCTATCAGCAGAATCAAGTCACCGGTTGGTCCGGCGATTACCTAGACAACGTGCGCTGGGGCCATCTCTCGCCTTACAACCCCGATAACAAGTTCGCGTTCATGATCTCGCTTCGCCGGGCGCGCGAATATCAGGCGCGCCTCGCGCAGGGTGAGCAGATCACGCTGCGCGGGAACGTGAAAGCCGAGATCAAGCCGAGCAACTACGAGGTGGTAAGCGCGATCATCCCCGGCTCCGACCTGGCAAGCGAAGAGATAGTTTTTACTTGTCACCTGTGTCATCAGAAGCCCGGCGCTAACGACAACGCGTCCGGCGCCGCGGCGATACTCGAAGCGGCTCGCGCCTTGACTTCATTGATTCGGCGCGGCGAGCTTGAGCGCCCGCGCCGCACGATCAGATTCATCTGGCCGCCCGAGATCAACGGAACGGTCGCCTACTTCGCCGAGCACCCGGAAATCGTCAAGCGGATGAAAGCCGCCGTTCACTGCGATATGGTGGGAGGCAACTACGCAATCACCAAGTCGGTCTTGCACGTGACGCACACGCCCGCGTCGCTACCGAGCTGCGTAAACGCCGTAGCGGACACATTCGCCGAGTATGCCATCACCGGGGCTTTGAAGGCGGCGTCAGGGGCTGGTTCCGAGGACGCACTGGTTTCGCCCGAAGGATCGAAGGACAGCTTCGTCGCCGACATCACGCCGTTCCAGATGGGATCTGACCACGACGTCTACCAGGAAGGTTCGTTTCGAATTCCGACGATCTACTTACGGGACTGGCCGGACGTGTTCATCCACACGAACAACGACACGCCTGCCAACATCGACGCGACCAAGATGAAGCGCTCAACGTTTATTGCGGCTGCGTCCGGCTACTTCCTTGCACGAGCGGGCTCGCCGGAGGTGGCGCGGCTCGCGGACGACGTTTTTGGCAAAGCGCTCGCCCGCTTACCCGCGGCGAAGGAGAAAGCACGCGCGGTTGAAGCCGCCGGCACTCAAGGTGCCGCCGATGAGGCGCGCAGCATCATCGCGCACTCGGTCGAAAACGAGGCCGAGGCGATTTCCTCCGTGCTGCAGTTTGCGCCAACCGATAAGAAACTCCAGACAAAAGTCGAAGGGCTGGTCGACCAACTGAGCGGCGCGTGGCTGCTGATGACCGGCAAACTAACCGAGCAACGAAAGGGTAACCGGACCGTGTTTACGCTTGAGCAGAAAGAACCTTCCAGGGATTCGAAGCCGAAGAATCCCAAGGAGGCTTCGCGCCCGCGGTCGATCGGGGCCGACTTCCGCCGGGTGCCCGTGCGAAAAGTGACCGGCCCGATGAACGTCTACTACTATGACTATGTCGCCGAACGGGCTAACGGCGATCTTGGCGCAGTCGAGCGAATCGGCTCGACGCCCGGCGGCGAGATAGTCCTCTACGAGATACTGAATCTCGTTGACGGCACACGTAGCGTTCAAGCAATTCGCGACTACATCGCGGCAGCTTATGGGACGATCGCGGTTGAAGACGTGGCTGAGTACCTCAAGCTGCTTGAGAAGATCGGCGTCATACGACTGGAGGGGTGAGTCGCTAGTGCCACAGAACGGGGGGGCTGCTCGCAATCGAGTTGAAGCGGTTGAGAGGACTATGTCAGCAACTGCTCGGGCTCAAAGAGAATAAGCGGTACGAATAAGACGGCTATTCGGCTCGCCCCAGCCCGCCCGGCGGCGGAGCTGGCTCTATCTGTTTGTGGCCTCGTTAATTGCCTTTTCCCTTCCTCTGCTGACTATCGTAATCCCGATCAACATGAACAACGCGCCTGACGAATCGAGAAGCGAGTCGTAAACCGAGCCTCCTCGCGTGCGAGTGAAACCCTGATGCAATTCGTCCAGCGCAGCCCACACCAGAGCTACCCCAAGAGAGTAGACTGACCATCTTAACCGCCAGCGCAGCGGGCTATCAGCTCGAAATGCCCGGAAAAGCAACGCGGCAAGAATCGCGTACTCGGTGAAGTGGGCACCCTTGCGCACAAAGTAGTTAATCCGCGTGAGCTGCTTCGGACTCGCGTGATAACCGAACCAAGAAAGAATCGATTCGATGATTCCGCGCGTGTTCTCCCCGGACAGGGCGTCGGTCGAGAACCAGTACATCAACAGCAGCATCGCCACGACCGGCAGCCAGTACCTGACTACCTTGTATGCGAAGGAGCTTTGAGCGGTTGTTATGCTCTCTGCCATCTGACATCAATCATAGCAAAGACATCGATGGTTTGATGAGAAGGTGAGAGCAGGCCTGCGGGTAGAAGAGGAACATGTAGGGGCGGCCCTCAGTGGCTGGCCCAGATCGCGCGGTCTACACTCTGGGGCGGCCCCGGAGGGGCGCCCCTACATGTTCCTCTTCCATCTTCGCTGCCGCTTGTCAGTCGAGAGCCTGAGCGCCCGACACGACTTCGATGATCTCGCGCGTGATCGAAGCCTGCCTTACACGGTTGATAGTCAGCGTCAGAGCGTCTATGACGTCACCGGCGTTGTTCGAAGCCGAGTCCATCGCCGTCATTTTTGCTCCAAGCTCGCTGGCCGTCGACTCCAACAGCGCATGGAAGACCTGGTTCTCGACGTAGGCAGGAAGCAAACTCCCCAGGATCTCCGCAGGCGGCTGCTCATACAAGTAGTCAATTAAAACTTCAGGTTGAGCCTGAGACGAGGCTTCAGCGGTCTGAGCAACGCCAAAGCTCTCAGTCCCGATCGGCAAAATCTGTTTGACTATCACCCGCTGCGAGAG
>JBASRN010000004.1:0-56370 GCA_049273855.1 Blastocatellia bacterium | reverse complement strand
AAGCCGAGCTGATCGAATATTACCTCAAGATCGCGCCCACCATTCTTCAACACATAAAGCGGCGGCCGTTGACTCTTGTTCGCTGGCCCGATGGTGTCGATCATCAGACCTTCTTTCAAAAGAACCGCCCCGAGTGGGCGCCGGCGTGGCTTGAACACGTAAAGCTCGGCAACAAGGACGACAAAGTCGATTACGTTATGGCGACCGAGGAGGCGTCGCTTGTGTGGCTTGCCAACCTGGCGTGCATCGAGCTTCATCAGATGCACTGCCGCTCGCCGCACTTCGACAAACCCGATTACATCGTGTGGGATCTCGATCCGCCTGAGGGCTATCCGTTCACGGACGTGGTCTCGCTCGCGTTCGACATCAAGCGGCACATCGAGAAGTTCGGCTATCACACCTTTGTCAAGACAACCGGCGGGAAGGGCGTCCACGTAGTCGCCCCAATCGAACCGAAGTGGCCATTTGACGTGGCCCGCGACGCCACGCTTCAGATCGCCAAGGCGTTTGTCGAAGCTAACAGCGCCACGACTACGCTTCACATCAAGAAGGAGCTTCGAAAGGGAAGAGTCCTGATCGACATCTATCGCAACAGCACTTATCAGACGATCGTGTCGCCTTACAGCGTGCGCGGGCGCGGCAACGCTCCGGTTTCGATGCCGCTGAAATGGGAAACGCTCGAGTCAGTCACCGATCCGTCCATATTTCATCTTCGCAACGTGCCCGACATCGTGATTGAAGAGGGCGACGTGTGGGAATCGATCGGCGCCTACTCGGTCAAGCTTCACACACAAAGACCGGCGACCAAAGCGCCGGGCAGATCAAAGAACGGCGGGAAGAAGACCGAAGCGCTCACCGACTACGCTAAGAAGAGGAGTTTCGACAAGACGCCCGAGCCCGGTCCCGAGGTCTTCGCCAGCGACGGCAATGCGTTTGTTGTTCATCGCCACCATGCGTCGCGGCTTCACTACGATCTCAGGCTTGAACGCGATGGAACGTTGAAGTGCTGGGCGGTGCCGAAAGGACTGCCGCCGCGCCCGGGAATCAAGAGAATGGCGATTCAAACCGAGGATCATCCGCTCAAGTATCTGGACTTCGAGGGCACGATTCCGAAGGGCGAGTACGGCGGCGGCGAGATGTGGGTCTTCGCGCGAGGGCGCTTCGAGATCACCAAAGAGAAAAAAGAGGGGTTCTACTTTCGGCTTCAGAGCCGGCAGATGAACGCCGAGTACCGGATGATTCACACGCGCGACAAGGAATGGCTGTGCGAGCGAACCGAGAACCCGCAAATCGATTTTATTCACGATCCGATCGAGCCGATGCTCTCGCAAAGCCGCGACAAACCATTCGACTCGCCCGACTATCTTTATGAAGTGAAGTGGGACGGGATTCGCGCGATGATCTCGCTGGACGAAGGACGCATCACGATTCGAAGCCGCAGCCAGCGCGATGTCACCAACCAGTTTCCCGAGCTACTGATTCCCGACGAAGCTTTCCGGGCGACGTGCGGGTTGTTCGATGCCGAGATCGTTTGTCTCGACCCAAGCGGGCGGCCGGTCTTCGAAGACGTTGTGCACCGCTTGCATCATCGAACCGACCAGGCAATCGCTCGCGCGAGGGCAAAACACCCTGCGGTTGTTTACGTCTTCGATTGCCTTTACCTCGATGGAAGGCCCATCGTGAACGAACCGTTGATGCGACGCCGAGCGTGGCTGATTGATGCGGTCCGGCAGAATCCGGCGTATCGAGTAAGCGAAACCATGGACGAAGGAATGCAGCTCTACAAAGCAGCCGCGTCGATTGGGCTCGAGGGAATAATGGCCAAGGAGCGCGCGGGCGTCTACTTGCCCGGCAAGCGCAGCGCGACCTGGATTAAGATCAAAACACGGCAGACGGTGGACTGCGTAATCATCGGCTACACCAAAGGCAAGGGCGACCGCGAGACCACGTTTGGGGCGTTGCAGCTTGGACTCTGCAAGAAGGACGAGTTGCGATATGTTGGCAAGGTCGGAACCGGCTTCGACGAGCGCACCGCGAAAGAGATCCTGGTCGAATTGCAGAGAGTGAAGCGAGGCGAGCGCCCGGTGAAGGAGAAGCCAATCGATGATGCGGTGACGGTGTGGCTGGAGCCGCAGCTTGTTTGCGAAGTGCAGTACGCCTCGCGAGTAAGCACGGGAAACTTGCGCGAGCCGGTATTTGTCCGGTTGCGCCCGGACAAAATCCCGGACGATTGCCGTGAAGGGTAGGAACTCGCCCCTCTCGGTTTGCAAATTCAGAGAACTGTCCGGGTTGGAAGGGTCGGAACCCTCAAATACGTCAGCACTTCGATGTCTTTCTCTGATCTGCCTTTATTGCTCCGCTTGAGATGTGTAGAGTATAATCCGCTTGCCTCCTAGAAGGGCGGTGTGACGCCGCCGGCAGTTGGAGACCCAACCTCATGATCAGGTGCGACAACTGTGCGACCAATAATATAGACGGGAGCGAGTACTGCGACGAGTGCGGCATGAAGTTGGACTTCGCGCCGGCGCAACGAGTTAGGCGAAGCGAGCCACGCGTCTATAAACCACCGAGCGCCGTCGAAAGCGAGCCCGTGCCACCGAACACCGGGGATGGAGCGTTGCCTACTCCGCCTTCTTTCACAACCTCCACCAGCGTGCCAAAGGCCGCAAAGCCCGCGCGGCAGCATCGGAGAAATGAAGCACGCGGGCCGGATCTCGCGCGCCAACCCGGCGACTCGCCCGAGCGAGGCGGCGAGACGATGGAGCGTAGCGCGCCAAGCTTTAAATCGGACGAGGCGATAGCCGACCCATTGCGATCGGGGTCGCGTGCACCTCAGACCTTCGCGCTCTCGTCACCGGCCATAAGGGACGTTCGCGACGCGGACCGCGCTGTCCCGCCGGCGGCAGGCGATTCCGGACTCAACGCACGCCTGGTAGTCGAGCGCGGCGGACGTGTGGGAAGAGAGTTCACGATCACCGGCATCGAAACAAACATCGGGCGATGGGATGCCGACAGTGGAATCTTTCCGGACATCGATTTGGATGAGGACGATCCTGAAGCTAAGATCTCGCGCCGCCATGCTCGCATTGTCAACCACGACAGCCAGTACTTCATCGAAGACCTGGGCTCGACCAACGGCACGTTTGTAAATCGCGGTAGAAGGCTTCTTCCAGGGAAACGCCAAATGCTTCAGAACGGAGACGAGATCATCGTAGGAAAAACGTTCTTGAAGTTTCACGTTCTCAGATAGAAGGTTTCTAGTTTCCGGTTTCTGGCCTCTGGTTTCTATTGATCGCACACGCATGGTCAAAAGCGCGAACCAGAAAGTGGGACTTGAGACCAGAGACCGGTTCTATGTTTTGCCCAGAATGCGGAAATCAGTTGAGGCCGGGGGACCCGTTTTGTGGAAAGTGTGGAGTCCCGCAGGAACCGGCGCCACCTCCACCGCCACCCGTGGTCGTGAGCGCGCGGATCGCGAGCGGTGAGGAGTCTATGCCTGAGTCCAAGAAGCCAAAGCAGCCGGCGACCCAGCAGCTTGAGCCGGGAACGCTGTTGCTGGACCGCTACTCGATAGTCAACCGAGTCGGCGGCGGCGGCATGGGTTCGGTGTATCAAGCGCGCGACAAGCGGCTTGCGGACCGGCTTTGCGCCGTCAAAGAGATGATCGAGATGTTCGCCGACCAGGCCCAACGCGCAAAAGCCGTAGAAGACTTCAAACGCGAAGCCGAGGTTCTTGCGCAACTCGATCACCCGTCCATCCCGACCGTATTCGACTACTTTATCGAGGCGGGCCGCTACTACCTGGTAATGAGGTGGATCGGCGGCGGTGATCTCGCCGACCAGATGCGTTTGCGCGGCGGCGTCCTCGACGAACCGATCATTACCAAGTGGGCGATTCAAATATGCGACGTGTTGCACTACATTCACCAGCAGCGGCCGCCCATCATCTATCGCGACTTGAAGCCCGCGAACCTCATGCTAGACGACAAGACCAACCGGGTTATGCTGGTTGATTTCGGCATAGCCCGGATAGTGCGGCCCACCGAGAAAGGCGTAACCGCGATTGGCACGATGGGCTATGCGCCGCCTGAGTTGTTCGCGGGCAAGGTCGAGCCTCGATCGGACATCTACTCGCTTGGCGCGACGATGTTCCATATGTTGACCGGCTCGGACCCGCAGGACAATCCTCTCCTGATTTTCGATTTCAGCAAGAACCCGCGGCCTTGCCAGATCAATCCAGCGATTACGCCCGAGATGGAACGCATCTTGATGAAGGCTGTAGCTCACAAGCCCGAGGACAGACACTCGTCGGCGCTGGAATTCATGCGCGCCCTGGAAGAACATAGCGGGCGTCTCGAATCACGGCCGCGAGTGGAGCAGCCAAGACCATCGGGGCCTCGTCCGCGGACGCCCGCGAGCGGCGGGGCATACCCTGCGATTAACCAGGCGCCGCGTGAACCGCGGTCCGCCTCGTCAAGTTCTGCGGCGGCAGGCGGCTCCGCTCAGGCGAGCGGCGCCGCGATCGAGTGGGTCTTCTGCGGACACTGCGGTGAGAAGATTGGGGGGGACGACGTGTACTGCGCCCACTGCGGACAGCGCCAGCCAATGGCGGGCGCGACTGGCACGGGCTACGCCGGAGCCGGCTTTGCGGGACGCATCACCGCCCAGTTGCTTGTCGTCGGCACCAACGATATGGTCAAGCCATTCACCATCGACAAAGAGAGCGTGCTGATCGGGCGCACCGACCCGCACACCGGCATATTCCCCGAGATCGACCTCACGATGTACGACCCCGAGACCAAGGTCTCGCGCAAACACGCCCGAATCTACCGGCAAGGTGAACAGTTCCTCATCGAGGACCTGGGATCGGTGAACGGAACTGTGGTCAACTCGATCACCGGCGGCTCTGTCAGACTGAACGCCAAGGCGCCTCGCGTGCTCACAGTCGGCGACGAATTGAAGTTCGGTGGAACCATTTTGCAATTCAAGATGGTGTAGGGTAAGTTAGGCCGTGGTCAGCAGTCTGTGGCCGGCGGTTAGTCGGTTGTCGAATTCGACCACGACCGCCGCCCCCTGATTGCTGGCCTCTTTTGCTTATGACGAAATACTGTCCATATTGCGGAAAGGAGCTTAGCGACCGGTCAAAGTTCTGCCCTCAATGTGGCAAAGCGAAGCCCGAACGCAACCGACCGGCGGCGGTCGCAGTCCGCGAGCCGAAGGCCGAAGGGCCGGTGCCTCCGCAATCGAGCTTTCCGCGAACCGCGTCGCTTCGAAACATGGAGCGAGGGGCAGGCGCCGAGCGAGTGTCGCCCGGAGTCGGCGGAAGAACGCGGCCGAGGACTGCTGTTTCGCGGCCGGCAAACGGATCGGCAGCGGCCATCCGCACCGCTCCTCGTCAGTACGCGCCGCCAACGCACGCGCTGATCGGCGCGTTCGAGCAGGCTGGCTTTGGACTGCGCTACGGAGCGTGGATGTTCGATTTTCTGATCACGTTGATCGCAATCATGGTCTTTACTTTCATCGTAACGGCGGTCAGTCATCGCTCGGTTGTCGGCTCCAATCGCGATCTTCTAATCGTCGCGATGCTGACCTTGTTGCTGTTCGCGCTGAACTTCGTCGCGCTCGCCGGCTCAAACGGACAGAGCGCCGGCATGCGCATCCTGGGCATCTATATCGTGCGTGTGGACGGCAAGCCGTTCACGCCGAAGGACGCCGCCATGCGCCATCTGGTCGGGTATCCGCTATCGATGATGGCGTTTTTCCTCGGGTTTCTTTGGATATTGTGGGACCCGCGTCAGCAAGGCTGGCACGACAAGCTCGCGCGAACTATTGTGGTGATGTCAAAGTGAGAGAGAATTCAGAAGTCAGGAGACCGGAGCGTCCCCTCGGGCAACTCGGTTCCTTACCTCTGACTCCTCACTCCCGGCTCCTGAATACTAACCGTTATGCATACATTTATCGTTAGACCAAAGGACTACGATCCTTCGACCTACAAGCTGGACAAGCCGAAACTGACTATCGGCCGTTCGTCGCGCAACGACATCTGCATCGGCGACCCATTCGCGTCCCGTCTTCATGCGGAGATCAGACTTGAAAACGATCAGGTGCTGTTGGTCGACAACGGAAGCGCCAACGGGACGTTTTTGAACGGCAGCCGCGTGACTGGTACGACTGGCCTCGAGCCTGGTGATCTCATCCGGATTGGCGAAACGGAGATTGAGTACTCGTCCGACACCCAAGCGATGTTGTCGGGCGCAACAGTGTATCTATCGGGCCCAATCGGCGATTCACTCCCGGCGGACACGATCACTTCGCCCATTTCCGGCCGGAATACATCAGACTTGATCTCTTCGATCCGCTCCGGCTCCATCACCGGTGATGTTAAGCCCTCGTCGGGTGCGCGCGCTCAAATGGCGCCGGAGGCTCCCGGCCGCGATCTCCTAAGCATCGTCTCGCAAGTGGGCATCGCGCTTCTGCCGCGCACCTCGCTCGAAGACACTCTGAAGATGACCATCGACCTGGTCTTCCAGGCGATTCCCGCCGAACGCGGATTTTTGTTTCTGAGGGAAGGCGAGGAGTTAACGTGCAAGATTGCGCGCGGCGCAAGCGAAGCCGCGCTGCCGGGTGCCTCTCAGATCCAGCTCAGCCGGTCGATCACAAACAAGGTGCTCTCCGAAGGAACCTCGGTGCTGACCTCGGACGCGATGAGCGATCCGCGGTTTCAGTCTCAGAACTCGGTCGTCCTCAGCCAGATCAGGTCGGTGATGGCCGTGCCGCTGGCTTCCGGCGAAGAGATCTTCGGGATGGTCTATGTGGACAATCCGTTCCACAGCCGGTTTAAGGAAGAAGACCTCAAGGTTCTGACCACCATCGCTTCGGTCGCCTCGATCAAGATCGAGAACGAAAGGTTGCTCGAAGAGCGGCTTGAGAAAAGGCGAATGGAAGATGAGCTCAAGGTCGCATCGGAAATTCAGATGAGACTGCAGCCCTTCGCGCCTCCCAAGATCGAGGGCTGGGACATGACCGGCGTGTCGTTCCCCTGTCGCGAGATTGGAGGCGACTACTACGATTTTATCAGGCGCAAGCGCGACAACCGCCTCGTGGTTGCGGTGGGCGACGTGTCAGGCAAAGGGACCGGCGCGGCGCTGTTGATGTCATCCCTCCATGCCGCGGTGCGCGCGCAGTCGCAAACTCGCTCGACCATCAGCGAAGTGATGGGCGAGATCAACGATTACATCTTCGAGAATTCGCCGCCCAACAAGTTCCTTACTCTGTTCTACGCTGAGCTTGATCCTGAGACGGGGATTCTCCGGTACTCCAACGGCGGGCACAACACTCCGTTCCTCCTGCGACGGTCGGGCGAGATCGTCTACCTGGACAAAGGCGGACTCCCGATAGGAATGATGCAGAGCGCCGCGGCGTATCAGGAAGGCTCGGTGTCGTTCGAGCCCGGCGATGTGCTGGTGATCTATAGCGACGGGATAACAGAATCGGTCAACGAAAAGGATGAAGAGTTCGGAGAGTGGCGATTGATAGATGTGCTCAAGCATAGCCTCAGCCGTTCAGCATCAGGGATACGCGACCGGGTCGACGAAGCGCTTTCGCGTTTCGTGGGCACGACTCCTCCGGTCGACGATATGACATTAATGATTATCAAGCGAACCGACGAAGACGTCGACGACACTGAGATGACAATGCGTACTTAGCGCTCGAGTCTGCAAAGACCTTCATTTAAGGGCGGCTCTCGGCAAAGAGCCGCCCTCGGTTCCTACGACCCCCGCAAGTTTTCAAACCTTTGAGCGACTCCCGCGGTCAAACCTCCGTCATCGGATTTGCCTCGCACTTTGAGACGGCAATGGAGGAAGCATGCAAAGGTCAGAGGCCGCAAATGCGTTTCATCGTTCGGCTATCCGACATTGAGCCGGCCGCCATTCGAACAATTACAACCATGATTCAAGGAGGATCATATGAAGAAACTGGTTAGCGTCTTGCTGCCAGCCGTGTTGCTGGTAGGCGGGAGCATCACCGCGATCGCCCACACCCGCACGCCAAGCATAAACAACCGCGAGCGTCGTCAGCAAAAGCGCATTCGGCACGGGGTGCGCACCGGCGCCCTGACAAAGACGGAGGCTGCAAGACTCGAAAAGCAGCAGGCAACTACCCATGCAATCGAGGCAAAGGCCAAGTCTGACGGCAAGGTCACTGCCAGGGAGCGGGTGCGGATTCAGCACAGGGAGGACCGGAACAGCAGACACATCTACAGGCAGAAGCACGACAGCCAAAATCGCAGGTAGGAAAAAGAAATGGTGAAACGCGAAAACTCTACGCGTTTGACCATTTCCACTCGCCGCTATCCACGGCGCACTACACCTTGGTTTGTTCAGCCGTCGCGCCGATCACCCTTCCGAGTTCAGCAAGCAACTCGTCACGGCTGAAATTCCCCTTCTGGATTATTCGCGCGGTCCCGATGTCCAATGCGCGTCGCTCTTCGTGCGACAGATCGCGCGCGGTCAGAAGCACCACGGGAATAGACCGCCATTCCGGATTCAGGCTCAGTCGATGCACAACTTCGAAGCCGTCCATCTCGGGAAGCATCAAGTCCAGGATAATGGCGTCCGGTTTGGCTCGAGCAATTTCGTCGAGCGCTTCGCGGCCGTTGGTCGCGGTCTGAATCTCGTATCCACGGTCGCCGATCATCGCTATGACCAGGTCGAGCGCATCGGGGTCATCGTCCACCACCAGGACGCGGCCCGGCGACGGCGACCCTGCCCGTTCGAGCAAGGCAATAAGCGACGCGCGCTCGACAGGCTTGCGCAGAAAGATATCGGCTCCGGCGTCCAGCGACGTCTGCTCTGACTCGGCATACTTTGACAACGTGATAATCGCCCCTCTCTTGTCGGAGCTTGCAAGACGCCGCACCAAGCGAGTCCCGTCATCAAGCGAATCGAGGTCGATGGTGATGACGGCGGGCCGCGCTAATCGCGCGATCTCCGCGCCGCGCGCCGGATCGTCGGTCGCAGCCACCGAGTAGCCCGCTTCGGTCAAATACTTCTTCGTTAGGTAGAGCGAGGCGTGATCACCGTCAATCACCAATGCCGTCTTTTCGGGGTCCGCGGGCAGCGCTTCAACATCGTCCGCCGGCGCGGCGTGGCCTTCGATTTCGATCGGCAGAGTCACAGCGAACTGAGAGCCTTCGCCAAGCCGGCTCGATACGTCGATTTTGCCGCCGAGCATTTCGACCAATCGCCGCGTGATCGCCAGACCCAATCCCGTCCCGGTCCTCCCGCCTCGTCCGGAAACGCCGACCTGACGGAACTCTTCGAATATTCTAGCCAGGTCCGACTCGGCTATGCCGACGCCGGTGTCAGTGATGCTGATGCGAATGCGATCGTCCCCGGCGCGTTCGGCGGAAACTTGCACCTCGCCTTCCTGGGTAAACTTGATCGCGTTGGAAAGAAGATTAATCAGTATCTGTTGAAGCTTCGTGCGGTCGGTACGCATAGCTGGCAGTCCGTCCTGGACCCGGCTTACAAGTTCGATCGGCCGCCCTTCCTTCAGCGACTCGACAACGCCGAGCGCCCTCTCGATCAAGTCGCGCGCGTCGGCTGGCTCGGCATAGACGTCCATCCGGCCCGCTTCGATCTTCGACAAGTCTAGAACGTTGTTGATCAACTCAAGCAAGTCACGGGCATTGCGTGAAACACGTTCGAGGCTGCGGCGATGACGGTCGTTCAGCCGAAGCGAACGGTCGTCCACGAGCAACGAGGTGAATCCGATGATGGCATTCATCGGCGTCCGAAGCTCGTGTGACATATTCGCAAGGAACCGCGCACGCGATTGCGCATCCAGCGCGAGCCGACGGTTCTCCTCGACCAGCACGCGGTTGCGTTGTTCGAGGTCCGTTCGGGCTCGTTCGCTCGCTTCCGCGCGAGTGCGAAGCTTGAGCGCGGTGTCTTCGAGCCTGGCGGACAATGACTCGAACTGCTTGATCGCCTCTTCCAGTTGGAGGTTGGCTTCTTCGGCAGCGGTCTTATCCTGCTCGAGCGTCTCTGAGCGAGTCTTCAGATTGGCAAGCTCCCCTTCGAGCCGGACGACTGTCTCGCGAAGCGCCGCGTTGTGTACCTCCGAGGCTGCCACCCGTCCTTCGGCTTGCGCGCGCGCCTCGGCCAGTTCCTTGTTGAGCGAAGCATTCTCTTGCTCGACAAGGCTCGCGCGCCCGTCGGCAACCGCCAGCGCTTGCATCAGCTCGGAATTGAGCGAAGTCAGGCGTGCCTGTTCTGCGCCGCCGCTTTCGGCCTTTGCATGTTCGCTTCTCAGCCGGTCCAGCTCGGCAACCAGTTGCTCGTTCTCGCCGCTCACCCGGCCGTTTTCCACGGTCAGCCGCTCCCGGTCTTCGGTTGCGTCGGCGATGTTTGATTCAAGCTGAACTACTGTTTGCTCAAGCCTCGATCGCGCATCCTCGGCAAGCCGCAGCGAACGCTCAAGCTCGGCCACGCTGAGCGAAAGCGACTCCCTGTCTGCTTCGAGCGCGGCAATCGACTCCGCGTCGAATCGCGACGCTTCTTCTTCAAGACGAGCGGCTCTGGCCTGGACTTTCTCAAGCTCGCGAGTGCGATCGGCAATTTCGCCGGTGAGCCCGAGACGGACGCGGCTGAAATCGCCGAGGCTGGCCTCGAGCGCGACAAGCCGGCCCTTGAGTTGTTGATTCTCTTCCTCGAGCCTGCGGTTCTCGGCTTCAAGATGGTAAGCCATCTCGGATGCCTGGTGAACGTTCTCTTCCTGCGCCTTCACCAGGGCTTCGTTCCGCTCGCGCAGTTCGCGGCTGTGAGCTTCCAACTCGTGCAAGCGCTTGCCGGCCTCTGCTGTTGCGCTGGCGAGCGCCTCGCGCTCGACTCTCAGATAGGCCAACGCTTCCTCGAGCTCGCGCTCTCGCTTTGTCGACTGGGCTTGGGAGGCGGAAACGCTGCCGACTCGAAGCCGCTCTTTCAGCGAGTCACAACGCGACTGTAGCTCGGCAACGTGAATCGCGGCCACCGCGGCGGGCGCGAGCGCATCTATTGTCACCAGCTCGTCTTTTCGAATTGGGCGGCGGTTGAAAACGCCAATCAACCCGATCGTTCCCGACGAGCTTCTGAGCGGGTAGAGCGCGTAGGAGTCGGAGCTGTCCGGTTGTTTGCTGTGCTGAAGACTGAACAGCTTTTCGCCCGTCTCGCTGGCTTCGCGGAAGTCCGAGATCCCGCCGCTGGTGATCAGCGGCGCCTTGAAAACCGACAGCGGAATACGCGGATACTCGCGGTCTATCTCAGCTCCGCTCACTGCCATCAGGTGCATGCACATCTGGCGGTTTGCGCAGACTTCAACGAGCGCGC
This sequence comes from Blastocatellia bacterium, assembly GCA_049273855.1. Taxonomy (GTDB): domain Bacteria; phylum Acidobacteriota; class Blastocatellia; order UBA7656; family UBA7656; genus Onstottus_B. Next base: position 45,001 of record JBASRN010000004.1, on the reverse strand, counting down.
ACCGTTCACAGATGTCGCCTCGCTTGACGACCCATATTTTGCAGGTGGGAGCGCCAACGTCGGTCGCGACCTGTTCGGCGATCAAGTCGAGCGCGCGCTCCAGGCTCGAGCCGCGGCCGACTTCGTCAAAGATCTGTCTTATTCTGCTCTCCCTGGATGTTTGCATTTATCGAGCTAATGCGGGGGTTAGTGTTTGTCCGACCGTCCTGTCAGGCGATCACCGCTGATTCTAATGCGCTCGGCTAGTGAGCGTCAATTATAAGCTTTGAAATTATGAGCTTTGAGAGGCCTCGTCTCGCCCAAGACCGGAAACCGCAAGGGGGATGAAAGGTGCCCGATCGAGGACGCAGCAGACTCCTTGTTCGGTTTAGGCTGGCGATATAGACTTGAGGAGCTACTTGATTGGCCAAGGATCCATTCACTATGCCCGACGAGATAAAACAGAAGATTCAGGACGAGTTGCGGCAACTAGAAACCGAGTTGAGGACCGAGATCCCGGCGGAGCTAAAGCGAGCGGTCGCGATGGGCGATCTCTCCGAGAACGCCGAGTATGAATCCGCGCGCAGTCGACAGGACTTCGTGCGGGCGCGGATCGCCAACCTGCGAAAGCGGATTGCAGATATTTCCATGTTGGACACATCGCGGCTTCCGCACGACCGGGTGGCTTATGGTTCAACCGTCCAGCTCTACGATTTGGACTCGGATGAGGAATTCAACTACCGCCTGGTGATGGCCGAAGACTCTGACGGGTCGCAGAACAAGATCTCCACCACATCGCCGATCGGCCGCGGGCTGATGGGCAGGAGTGAAGGTGACGAGGTGGAAATAACCACACCGGCCGGCAAGCGGCGCTTCGAGATAGTCAAACTAACAACAATTCATGACAAGGCGGACTAGCGGTCAGTTGTTCAGATATTGATGTTCAGAGAGCTCTGAACTTTTCACCGGCTTAAGCATCTAACCACCAGACCGGCACCGGTCGCGCTGAGCAGGAAAAGAAAGAGAAAGTGCCGCATGAGTGGGAGTTAACTCAGATGTCTCACTACCTTGACAATGAGGTTGGCGCTTTGCAATAGTAGCGCTTCGCCGATGGCGGCGAAGGCCGAAGGCCGGAGGCCTGACGATGATAAGTGAAGCCATCGGGGCGGGTGGTAAAAGGGTTCTTGGAGCAATCGTTCGCTGGGTTTCGCGAAGCCGGATTAGCCCCAACGCTCTGACATTTATCGGGCTGCTCATCAACATTGGCTGCGGCGTCCTGTACGGCTACGGGATGTTTTTCAAAGCCGGGCTGTTGATGATCCTCGCCAACGTGTTTGACATGCTCGACGGCCAGGTAGCCCGGCTTCGCGGGCGAGTTACCCGGTTCGGCGGGTTCTTTGATTCGGTTATGGACCGCTACTCTGACATAATAGTCTATGTCGGAATCATGGTCTTCTATGCTCGCGATACCGAAAAGCATTCGACGCTGCTCGTGGCGCTGACCGGGCTGGCTCTTGTAGGGTCGGTGATGGTTAGCTACTCGCGGGCGCGCGCCGAATCGCTGGACATCGCGTGCAAGGTTGGTTTTCTCGAGCGGCCCGAGCGCGTTGTCCTGTTGATCGTCGGCTCGCTTACCGAGATCGGTCCGGCGTCGAACCCGTTCCTGCATAAGATGCCGCAGGTGCTTTGGGTCCTCGCCGTATTGTCACACTGGACCGTGGTGCATCGGATCTATCACACCTGGCGCGAGTTGCGAGAGCCCGACCGGGCGGCGGTCGAAGCGGAGCGCGTAAAGCGAGAGGAAGCGCCCGGCAGAGAGAAGCTTTTGAGACCGGACTATTTTGTCCAGAACTGATTGTGAGTTCTGCAAGGAAGGCAACTGTGGACGCGACGATCGGAATTCAGAATCAACTGGGCAGGAAACAGAGCATGGCGTGCCCCTGCTGCGGTGCGAGCATAACCCTTGGCGTGCGCGAGTGCAGTTGTGGAGCGCGGTTTGTTGGCGAGCCGCTCGACGAAGCGCCCCTCAAAGTCCAGCGGCTCGGGCCCGCAATGACTTCGGTCCTGCTCCTCGCGACATTAGTAGGCGTGTCGCTTGCCTTCACGCCGTGGCTGTCATTCGCGGCAGTCGTCGTGCTGTGGTCCTCATGGCGAGCAGTGAAGCTCGCCCGTCGAAACCCCGAATTGTACGGCGGCTATCGGACCGCGGTGGCGACGCTAAGCGTGACGATCCTGGGAAGCGCGATACTCGGTGCTTTCGCCATCTCGCGAATCCCCCGGGTCCTTGACAACTGGGAAACGGGCCGAATCGCGGCGACTCAGGCGGCGATATATCACGCGAGGAGCCAGCTCGAAGACTACAAACGCACCCGTGGCTCGTACCCAAAGAACACGCAAGAATTTACGAAGGTTATCGGGGAATCGCTGCCGGCCGACTACTGGGAGCGGAGCATCAAGTATCAGAGTCGCACCGACCAAATCGCAGACGGGTCGCTCGAGATTACCGGGATACAATTTGTCAATTTCGAACTGCGCTCCGCCGGGCCCGACGGGAAGCTTGCCACCGACGATGACGTCATAATGCGTGACGGCATATTCTTCACGAACTCCGAAGTAACGAAACAGCCAGCAGCAGTGCGAATCTCCACTGACCGATAGAAAGCGACTCTTCCAAGAGGCTGGGAAGCGTTTATAGCGCGGCGTACTTCGCCGCTGCTGCAACGCGGAGCCCTTCCCCATCTTTAAGGTCAGGACTTCGTGAGCCCCCGTTGGTTTATGTTTAAGAAACTGCTGATTGCCAATCGCGGAGAAATAGCAGTCCGAATCGCCCGCGCTTGCCGTGAGATGGGTATCTCGCCGGTCGCGGTTTACTCGGACGCCGATCGTGCCTCGCTTCACGTGCGAGCCGCCGACCAGGCAGTTCACATCGGTCCGTCTCCCTCCAACGAGAGCTACCTCGTAATCGAGAAGATCATCGCGGCCGCCATGTCCGTGGGCGCCGAAGCAGTTCACCCCGGCTACGGCTTCCTTTCAGAGAATGCCGGCTTCGCCCAGGCCGTCGAGGATGCCGGATTGACACTCATAGGCCCGCCGGCCTCCGCGATGCGATTGATGGGATCAAAGACAAACGCTCGCGCGGCAGCGCAAGCCGCGGGCGTTCCGGTCGTCCCCGGAACCACAACGCCGCTCACCTCCATCCAGGAGGCCGAGTCAGTAGCTGAAAGCGTCGGCTACCCGGTCATGCTCAAGGCTGCCTCGGGCGGGGGCGGGAAGGGATTGCGGCTTGTGCGCGTGCCCGAAGAACTCGCGGGCGCTTACGCGCTCGCGCAGTCCGAAGCGGCGGCGAGCTTTAGCGACGCGTCGGTTTACATAGAAAAGTACATCGACCGGCCCCGGCACATCGAGATTCAATTGATCGGTGACCAGCATGGAAACATGATCTACCTGGGCGAGCGCGAGTGCTCGCTTCAGCGCCGCCACCAAAAGGTTATCGAAGAGTGCCCCTCCCCGGTTGTCGATCAAGATCTGCGGCAGCGCATGGGCCAGGCGGCCGTCAAGGTTGCGCACGCTGCCGGCTATGTGAACGCCGGAACGATCGAGTTCCTGGTCGACGAGCAGCGGAACTTCTACTTTCTTGAGATGAACACTCGGCTCCAGGTCGAGCACCCGGTCACCGAACTGGTCACGGGCCGCGACCTGGTTCACGGACAAATAAGAGTCGCCGCTGGAGAGAAGCTTTCGTATGCTCAAGGCGACATTGAGATGCGTGGCGCTGCTATTGAGTGCCGCATCTACGCAGAAGATCCCGACAACGGATTTCTGCCGAGCCCCGGCCGAATCACGAAGCTAGTGGCTCCCGCCGGTCCGGGGGTTCGATACGACAGCGGCAGCTATCAGGGCTGGGAAGTGCCTATTTTTTACGACCCGTTGCTGGCCAAACTCTGCGTATGGGCCGAGACGCGCGAGGCGGCGGTGAATCGGCTGGCTCGAGCTCTGGACGAATACTCGATCGAAGGAATAAGCACGACTGTACCGTTTTTCCGAGCCATCGTACGGGACGCGAACTTCAAACGCGGCGAGTTCGACACCGGATTCATTGATCGGTTCCTGAGCCTCGATGCCAGGGCAATGCGTTCAAGCGACGCCGCCGACGCCAAGTTCGGCGACCTCGCTGCCATCGCGGCGGTGTTGTATGCAAGGTCCTCGGCGCGCGCGTCGGACTCTTCGCCGTCACGTTCGTCTGAAAGCCGCTGGAAGAGAGAAGCGCGTATCGCCCAGAGGCGGTGACTTGTGCGGCTTGCGATCCGCGGTTTGAAGCGTCGATTTAGACATGAGATACGAAGCCGACATAGACGGTCATCAAATCAGCCTCGAGGTCGAGCAACGCAACGGACGCGTTTTTGCCACGATCGCCCAACGAAGCTATGACCTGGAAGTCGTCAGCCCTGAACCAGGAGTGTATCTGATGTTCCTCGGCAACGAGGTCCACGAAGCTCGCGTTTGGTCTGCCGATACAAACTCACTGAGAGTGACGCTGGGCGGCCGGGCTTTTGCCGCAAGCATCATTGACCGCAAGCATCGCCGAACGATCGAACACCGTCCCGAAGGCCAGCAGCAACTGACGGCCCCGATGCCCGGAAAAGTCGTTCGCGTGCTCCTAAAGCCCGGGGACGAAGTATCCGAGGGTCAGGGGGTCATAGTCGTGGAGGCGATGAAGATGCAAAACGAGATCAAATCTCCCAAGACCGGCCGCATCCTCCAGGTTCGCGTCTCCGAAGGCGACACAATTAATAACAACCAGGTGCTTGCCGTTGTTGAGTGACTGCCGCGACTGTCGTAGCGCGTACGGGAGGACAGCAAACAGTGAACCTTCACGTTGATGGCGTGCTCGGTCACCCCTTTCGCGCAGAGGAGGCTACAGCGTGAGGGCCGTGATGGATACCAATGTACTGGTTGCGGCTCTACGATCCCGGCAGGGAGCTTCGTTTGAGATTCTCCGCCGCTTGCGTTTCGGCGAATGGACGACTGTGCTAAGCAACCACTTGCTCTTCGAATACGAGGAGGTTCTGAAGCGGCAAGCCCAAGAGCTTGGGCTGAGTCTCGAGGATGTGGATGAACTCTTGAACGCGGTTTGCGCTCGCGGTGAAAAGTGCGTTCTGTCGCACGGCTGGCAACCGATTCTGACCGATCCCGACGATGAACCACTCGTCCAACTAGCGATTGAGTCCGATGCTCTTCGAATCGTCAGCCATAATGTGCGACACTTGAGGCCTGCCTCGCGATTGGGGGTCGATCTCTTGCGGCCTCGCGAGTTTCTTGACAAACTAAGGCTATGAAAACTCTAGAAGCGCAGGTGCCGGACATACTGGTCGAGGAAGTGAAGGAACTGGCCGCGAAACAAAACGCGACTGTCGATCAGATTGTGTCCCTCGCATTGGCGGCGCAGGTTTCTGCCTGGCGCACTCGCGAGAGCATCGCGTCACGCGCGAAACGGGTAGACTGGCAAAAGGTAGACGACATTCTCTCTCGCGTGCCCGATGTGCCGCCGCAACCCGGTGACGAACTCTGAGAACAGTTCCTGCCACGCCACGATCTCTCGAAGGAGTCCTTCGGCTGATTTCAACTGCGACTTGTCACTTCTAACCGGACCAAAACCGCCCTCGCAAATCCCGAACCCTGAATCCCGAACTCCGAACTTCCAACACTGAACGATGGCCTGACGCCGCTCGTGCGAACTGGCACTTGATGATGCAAGCTGATGCTGAGCCTTCCCTCTCTTGGACACCATAGCAAACATGAAGTATTAATCAAGCAAGAATTCAATACACTTGCGACAAGAATACCCGAGGAGGAGCGTATGGGAATTTTCAATAATTGGGCGCAGTTCAGTGCCTACGTTGTTGAAGCCGAATCCAATTTCAACAAGGCACTAGTAGACCACCCAGTTCTCCTCGGAGACGCTCGTGAGACAATAATACGAAACGTTCTGATGCGAATCCTCCCATCGGCGTTTGAGATCGGTCGTGGGAAGGTTGTGGACTCGGACGGAAGCGAATCAAATCAGATCGACATTGTCATAGCCCGAAGAGACAGTCTCGCCTTCGCGTTATCGAGTGGCGACAAACTGTATCCAGTTGAGGCAGTGCTTGCCACAATAGAAGTTAAGAGTACCGTGAGAAAACGCGCATTAAGACAGGCCCTCAATAATTGTGCTTCCATCGCAGACCTTAATCCCTACGTTCACGGACCCTCCCGATGGGCGCTCGACAAGAAGCTCGGCATTAACAAGACCACGAAAGGTACTTGGTACCACGAAGTTTTGGTAGGCTCTGCAGCACCGTCGACAATGACCACGGAGTTAAGATGCCGTTTGTAGAAGACCAAGCCCGCCTTTCGATGAGCATTGCCTTTGATCCGAGCGTTCCCATGCAAGTAACCCAACAGCCAGATGTCTTGCTCAAGTTGTTCTCGGTTCTCGGTGACATAAGTGGCTTTGGACACGCTGATCAGCCTCGCTTTGGGCTCGAGATTAGCGACATCGAAAAAAATTATATATGCGCTCTCACCGCCTTGCATCTGCGTTTCCTCGATGGAACAAATCTCAAAACGAAAGCCAAAATAGTCTGTGCTCATTGTCATAAGCTCCATGCCCTATGCTTAGCTAGGCGAAGAACATCATCATACGTGTAGACCCGGACTCCCTCAGAATAACGAAGTTCGGACATTTCCCGAGCCGTCTTGAATTCAAACTCCCGTCCTATCAGTAACATCGGCACAGGCTCAGAAACCTCCATCTGGTATTTGTTCTTGACGTATGCCCTTACGTCATTCTGGCGCAAGCGATTAGTATATCCGCGGAGCTGGTTTACGCCATCACGCACTGCCCACGCAAATCCCCTCCGGCTTTGACGACCCACAACCATTCGGCAATCGGAGGTTTTGATATCAAGCACGTCCCAGAGGTTTAATCCGATTCGTTTTAACAGGAAGTCTGGCTTACACCATGTTTCGTCGGTCGGTTCATAAGCCAAAGCGAGTTCCTGGTGCAACTGGACAGGTGGTAATGGTACTTGGGCTCGGAAATCCTCATACTGCTCCCCGAGCAAGAACAGCCATTTTGGATGGTTCTCGAAGAATTCTTGGAAGGCCTCCTCAGGCAGGGCAGGTTGGGCGTTCAAATAGGTCTCGAATTCTTCTATTTCTGACCGGAGAAACAGAATGTTTTCTGGCAGCCACAAGCCGTGCGGGGCTTCAGCTAACTGTTGTGTCTCAGCTAAGTCCTGTATTCCCCAACGGTCGAGCATCTGGACTTTCACACGACCGGACGCCAGGACTCCTATCGCCAATGAGCACCGAGCAGCAACATTATCGGGCTCTCCGCTGGCGTAGCCATAGCCGCTCAATCTCGTTACTAGACCATTGGGGTTTATTCCTCGGCGTACAAGAAAGGATGCCATCTCAGAACGATTTTCCGTGATGGTTCCCTTTGGCAAGGCGCGCTTCTCTCGGAGATACTCGTATATCATCGCGTCTTCGTCATAGTCTCTCGCGATCTCGCTGAAAGGAGCGATTATGAACGCATTCAAAAGATCCCCCGAAGTTAAAGGTCTCTCTAGATATGTCGAAGCTAGGCGCACTGTTTGTTCAATATTAAGCGGGGCTTGCCAAAAATCACGCTCATCTTGGAAGGCCAACCTCCTATATAAGTCACCTGTATAGCCAACCAAGACAGACTTTAGGATTCTCCCCGCCGCTGATTTCTGATTGACCAGGAAGGGATAAACAGCGGCGATCGATGATCCGCTGTATGAACGGTATTCGTTGGATTCATGCAGCTGTCGCGTGAACAGCAGATCAGCTTTTGCATCGTCCCGGAGTAGTTCAGACTCAAGAAGGTCTACCGACATTTGAGTGATCCTATCGGGTTCTATCGATACTCAACTCCACTCAAGGACTGTTCCTAGAAACCCAACCGTACTGAACCAATCTAGATGGGTCCTGCTATCGTCGTAACTCTGTCAAGGTTTGGCTCGGGTTGAAGCACCGTCCAGGCAATTCATTCAGCAGTTCAAAGGAGACCCGCGGTGCGTCTTAGGCACCCGAATCCTACGAGTTGCCCCCGATGCAAGCAAGGAAACCGGACCGGTGTTCTCCGTGGCTGTTGGGCTTGTGCTTGTGGGCCGGTCCTTCGGCCTTACCAAAGCTGGGTTGCCCGGCTTTTTGATGGGACCAATCTTCGCACGCTAGGTGTCGAGCAAGTAGCTCAGTGAGCCGAGCTCTTCTCCGGTACCGAGTGCGCGTGCCAGGCGGCGATCTTCCAACCTTCCGCAGTTCGTATGAAAGCAGCCGTGCCTTTGAAGATCACGGACTCGCCCGCTGGTCCAGTCGCCCCGGCGGGAGCGGGCCGCTCGTAAGTCACGACTGCAGCATCGCGCCCCAGCCCCACCACCTCGACGTTTTTGTAGTCCGAAGGGCTCGCCGGCGGAAGCTGAGCCGCTTCGATGCGCTTGCGATAGGCTTCTATCCCTCGCCACTCGCCGTTCGCTACTCGTATCACCAGTCGCGGCGAGTTCCAAAACGTGTCGAGGTATGTCTTCTTGTCTCCGCATCCAAGCGCCGTGGACCATTTGTCGAAGACTTCGCGAACCTCGCGCTCCACTACCGCGGAGTCTTTCTCAGACGTTTGAGCAGGAGTCGCAGTTGCGGTTACGCCCTGCACGAACAACACCAACAGCGAAAGAGAAGTGATTCGTTTCAATCCAGGTCCTCCCGTGAAGCAAACTTGAGCGCCGCTCCTAGAACACAATAGCGAGCAGCGTGACGCAGCGCAATAAGCAGGGGTGCGCGTCAGATCTCCGAGTGGAAGCGCTCGCGGACCGCGTAGCGGTCTCCTCTCGATAGTACCGGACAACCAGCATCAGCCGGGCCGCATAGCGGCTACCTCTCGATGGACAAGTTTCCGAGGCGAGCCACCCTGTTGCACAAGTGCAGCAGGGATTCAGGTAGCTGCTATGCGCCCAGCGCAGGCTCATTATCATGTTGCTATCGATAGCAGGAGGGCGCTACGCGGCTAGCGCAACCGCGGACTACCGTGCAGGGAGAGTTTGACCCGCACCCATCCGCCGGGGATGAAGTGTCTGCACGTCAGGGGATCATAGTCGTGGAAGCGATGAAGATGCAGAAAGAGATCAAGTCTCCAAAGTCCGGCCGCATCCTCCAGGTTCGAGTCTCCGAAGGCGAGACAATTAATAGCAACCAGGTGCTCGCCGTTGTTGAATGACGGCGCGTTGGATCTCAATCATTCGTGACACGGGTGTCTTTAGGGGCGCCTCGCGTTCCGCCCAAAAGAGAATCGCAAGTCAGATTCGCAAGGACACCGCCACGTAGAGGTGCCTGTCTCGATCGCCGAACGACGTTTGTCCCTTCAGTCCGTAGCTTACTGTTTCGGAAGCAACTTAAAGCTCACGTTCGGACCTTGCTCGAGAGTCATTGTCTTAGGCTTGTCATTCGCAATCTCGAACTGAAGGAAGTAGCCTGCAGGCGCGCCGTCGATTCGGAAACGCGTCGGTGAAACCGGGACGAGCGTGTACACGGGCTGGCCCGGCACGATCGCCTTTAGTTGCCCGCCGATCATTTCGAGGCTCACCTCAATCGGCGGCGCTGCCATCGCATACTTGCCGGCAAACTTGCTGAGGGCTTCTTCGCTCATCTTGATACCGGCACTCGTATCCGCCGGATCAGGCCCGCGCTTGAAAGTTGTCAGGTTCTCAATCTTCAGCGCATCAACTTTGCCGTCATCGCTAAGCGTGAAATTGATGAAGCCTTTTCCGAGGCTGCGGTCGCGCCACCGGACCCGGAACGTGTTGTAGTGCCAGTGCTCCAGGTCTCCAGCGAATGCCGCACCGTAGCTTGCGACAAGCTTCCCGTCCTTCACCGTTACTTTTGCTTCGCCGTACATATCATCTTTGTAAGTCCCGGCATACTTCTCGAGTGGCAGCGACGCGCTGGTGCCTGTGACGCGCGCTTCCTCCTTTTTCTTTTCCGCGGTCTTCTGAGCCTCCTCGAGCCCCTTGATCGATTTGTATAGCTCGGTGCTCCAGTCCTTCTGCGGCGACTTCGTGTACCAGTCGAAAATCATGTTAGCCAGAGCCGTCGGCAGGGTTGTTCCGTTCAGGTTCGTAAGAATCGCGACCCCGAGTTTCTCTTCCGGCATCATCGCCACCAACGCGCTCATGCCGTCGATGTTGCCGCCGTGCTGAACGACTTTGCGGCCGTGGTAATCTTGAAGGAACCAGCCAAGTCCGTACGTGAGAAAGTGAGCTTCCGGAAACAACTTCTCCCAGATGCCTTCTGTTCGAATGATCGTCTGCGGAGTGTGCATTTCCTTCACTGCTCCGGAGCTGATCAGTTGCTTTCCCTGGTACTTTCCTTCCCCAAGTTGGAGCCGCACCCACTGCGCCAGGTCGACGACGTTTGAGTTGATCGAGCCCGCAGGGGCGATATTGTCGATGTTGCGCCACGGAATCACCTCGATCTTCTCTTCGATTTTGGCGTGCGGCGTTGCGACGTTGGTTGACTTCGCAAGGTCTCGGACGCTGGTGTTAGAAGACGTCATCGCGAGGGGAGTGAATATCCGTTCTTTCAAGAAGTCATCCCAGTTCTTGCTGGTGATCGACGGAATGATTTGACCCGCCGCTAGAAACATCAGGTTCTGGTAGCCGAACGTGCCGCGGAACGACCATGTGGGCTTGAGGTATCTGACCCGCCGAAGAATCTCGTCGCGGCTGAGATCCGAGCCGTACCAGAGCAGGTCGCCCCGCTCGAGCCCGCTGCGATGGCAAAGCAGATCACGCACGGTCAGCTCGCGACTGGCATACGGGTCAAAGAGTTGAAACCCAGGCAGGTACTTGGCAGCAGGATCATCCCATTTGAGCTTGCCTTCGTCCATTAACATGCCTATGGCCGCCGCTGTGAAGGCTTTTGACGCGGAGCCGATAGCGAAGACCGTCTTCTCGTCGACGGGCGTCTGGTCGCCGAGCTTGCGTACGCCGTAGCCCTTGGAAAAGACGATCTGGTCGTTCTTAACGATAGCGACAGCAACGCCTGGAACTTCCCATTGCTTAAGCGCTTTGTTGACGTATTCGTCGAATTCTCCGCCCGGTGCTTCCTGCGCTGAGACCGACTGCGAAACACAAAATATGATCGCAAGCATCGTGATCATATAAACCGCTATCTTCTTTCTCATTAGAGTCTCCTATTTTGTTTCAGACTTGATTCTCATAATCTAAGAAGGCCGCCTCATTTGGCTTGAGAATTCCGCCGAGCATTCCTGCAAATCGATATTCGCTCTTCTTTTTGCGCTTGGCAAAGCAGCTCATGATGTTTGAGTAGTTTCCAGACTCGATTGCTCGCTGGGATATTGGGACGCTCTCGCAGAGCGTGCGCCTTTGAGCCGGCGCTCATGGTGCAGAGGAGAATCGGATTACTTCGAGTTCAAGCGGCATCTCCATTGTCCGTTTCTCCGTCGTGGAGTTGGGAGATCCAGGCTTCCATCCCCACCCTTTCCCTTCAACCTCGAATGATGAAAAACCGTATGGCAAGCCTTCCGAGCCAAGCGGAGAGTTGGCGTCGCTGATATGGAAGTGCAGGTGCGGCTCGGTTGAATTTCCGGAGTTTCCTACGAGCCCCACCACCTGGCCGCGCCGTAGCTTGTCGCCTAGCTTTACACGCAGACTGCCTGGCTGGAGGTGAGCTTAAAAAGCGAAACGGCCGTTGCCTAGATCGAGAATGACGAAGTTGCCTCCGACTGTCTCCAAGGTGATAGGCACCGCCCGCGAATTCGCTCCCGGAACGTTCTCAGGGATCCCGTCCTTGAGCCCTGCGACAGTGCCGTCGGCTACCGCGAGAGCCTCTGCACCATAGCAGCGGTAGTTCTTGTTGTCTTTCTGATCTCCGGTGAAGGTTCGGCCGTCCTCGCGAAGCTGCACAAAGTCGATCGCAAATCGCTGAGCGATGTGGGCGCCGCCTCCGATAGGAACCAGGGCTCGTCGATGACCTGAGGTGTTGGATGGACCGTTCGCAGCCAGCCACTCGCCTCCGCGCAACGGCGCGCCGATTACCACCGGTCCCTTCCCAACCATTGCGCGCGCACACTCAACTGAAAGCTCTTCCGGGTAATCGCCGACCTTGAAGCTGAGCCGATGCTGGATTGAGACGGGAGCTTCCGCTGCCTCGACCGTCAGCCACAGATAAGTCACCAGACGCAGTCCTGCCCCAAGCTTCAGCTTTTCCTGAGTCGTGGCCGCGGTCACCCCCGGACGAATGACTCGGTTTCCTAGCTCGTCTCCGTCGTAGGCGGCAAGCACCTTCTTCTGAGAATCGGTTCTGATCACTTCGACGCGGGTAAGAATGCAATCGGTGCGTCCAAAATTTGTCATGTGCAGTTCATAGCACAGATGCGTCTTGCCGGCTCCTTTGAACTCGCTGGGTCGCAACGGCATCGTCACGTCGACCGGAACATCTATCGGTCTTTGAGGGGCCGCGGGTTTCGCCGGCTGGGCCTCTGCGATTGGCTCGCCGCTGCGCCTAAAAGTGAGAGGGAGGAGAGCGCCACCCTGCGAGAATGTCCCAGTCAACTCAGAGTGATCCGCGTTGAGCTTGCCTTCAAAAACGGCCTCAACTGTCTTCAACTCCAGGCGAACAGAGTCGCCATTTACTGTGATTATCTCAATGGGAATGCTGGCCCCTTGATCAAGGCTGTCAATCTTTCCGGTATAGGCGCCATCCGCCGCCTTTGAAACCGTCAACACCAGCCTTAGCTTTTCCCCGGCGTCGAGCGTTCCTTGCCACGCGCCTTCAAGACCTTTGGCGGCCGTCTGACCGAAGAGGCGAGTCGAGAGGCCAAGCAGAATCAACAGCAGGACGAGCTTTCGGTTCATAGCGTTTAAAACTCGATGCGAAATCCGATCTGGCCCTCGCGTCCGGGCAGCACCTGCGAAGCCTTGCCAAACAGGTTGCCTTCCAATGTCTGAACCGCGGCGGGATTCTGACGGTTGAACATATTGAAGAACTCGAAGAGTACTTGCACCTTGACGCGCTCGCCTATGTTGACTCGCTTCGAAAAGCGCATATCCAGATTGACGAAGGGAGGTGAGGTAAAGGCGTTACGACCTCCGCCCGGCCCATGATCGATGCCGTTGAAAGTTCCGTCACCGTCCGGGTCTTCCGTGGCTGGGGGAGTGCGGCTGAAGTGAAAGCCACTCTGCGTACGGAAGATGCTGCTGATCTGAATCTGCCAGGGCAGCTCAACCAGCCCGTTGACCTGGAAGATATGATCAACCGCCAAATCGGATGGGCCTTTATCCAGATCAGGGCCATTGAGGAAGGTTCCGGCCTGAGCGACGAAATTGCCACCAACAGAAGTGAACGTACCGTTCTGGTTGGTCTTACCCGTCGCCGCTTCGGTAACTACCGGTACTACTCCGACGAAGCTGTCCGAAGGCAGCGATTGAATTCCAAGCTGATTGTCTGTCGCGTGGGCAAAGGTATAGTTCGCGCCCAGGAGGAATCGACGACTGAAGCGCTTATTGAAGTTGATGGTCACAGCGTCGTAGGTGCCTTCGTAGAAAGGGCCAAAAGTGCTGATCGGTCCTTCGGGGAATGGCGGTAAGAAGCTGCGACCCACCACGCGCGCCTCGAAGGCGATATTGCTCTCCCGGAGACCCAGCAGGTTACGAATGTCCCTGTGGTAGTAGTCGACCTCGACTACAGAATCCTTGGTGAGCTCACGCTGCACGCCGACACTGAAGGCGAGGGTGTGGGGGGTCTCGAAGCTTCCATCAATACTGGTTGGGAAGGGCTGAGGAGGAATCGCAGCGTGAGACAAGGCCCCAAACGGCCCGAAGAAAAAGAAGCCGGCCGGGCGTCCGACGGCTGCACTGGCCAGAGCTGCATACTGCTCCGGCGTCAACCCCGACAGCGCCTCTATGTTGTTGATATTGATCACCGAATTGGCTGGTATGGGAGCATGTCCGGGCGCGACAACGCCGTTGAGCCGGTCTCTTCCGATCAATGGACCCCCGAACGGGCACGCCGCTTCGGCGGCGGCGATCTGCGCATCGGTCATGTCGGGCGAGACGCAGAGCCCGTTGGGCGGGAACAGCGACGCGTTGACCAACGCAACCACCAGAGTCGGAACCCCGTAAAACCCGCGTGGATATGAAAACGGCTGCACGGCCCTTCGATCAGCGCCACCGAACGAAGGAACGTCGCGGGCGAGACCCAGCCGGAATTGATCGTAAAAGATACCGAAGTGTCCGCGCACGATTGTCTTCGGCGTCACTGCCCAGGCGGCGCCCAGACGCGGCGAGAAATTCGTCTTGGTCAAGAATTCAGAGTCGTAGTCCCACCGGATGCCGAGATTCAAGGTGAGATTACTGCGCAGCTTCCAATCATCCTGGACAAAGAGCCCGTTGTAGTTGTTTCGCAGGTGAATCTCGTTATCCTCGGGGGTGAGTCCTCCGATCGCTGTGACCGTAAAAAAGCCAGCGTTGACGGGGCCGAATGTCGCGAAGTCGTCGACTGTAGCAAAGAGTTGATTGGCCAGAGTCTGCGCCTCGACGCCGTCAACCTTCGTTCGCAGGAAATTCCAGCCAAACTTTAGATCGTGGGTGCTAAAGGCGAGCTTTGCGGCGTGGGCCGAAACGGAAGTGTACTTCTGGTCCAGATTCGAAGCAGTAAACGGATTGCCAAAAACAACCTGAGGGAAATCGCCAAAGAAGGTACCGGTGGAGAAAGAGCTGAACGGGCTGAATATCGTCGCCGCTGCATCCGGGTGAGACGGTCGAATATCGGAAGGCTCGCCCCGATACGCCCCGCGCAGTGTCACTACCCAGGGATTGCCCTGATCACCCAACAACATCGTATCGCCGAACCCCAGCAGCAGGTGGCGTGCGCCGAAGTCGTTTCGGGATGATGGTAGACTTCCGGACGCCGAAAGCGGCAGGAACTCGCGGACGACGCGGTTGGTGTAATTCACCTCCTGGGTGAGGTGATGCCGACCAAGCTGTTCGTCGAACTTCAAAAAGTTTCGCGTCTCGAAGCTACGCGACGGATTGTCGAACTCGGTCTCTTGATCACGAATCAACTGGTTCACCTGCGCACTTCCCGTATCCGGGAAGTTGAAATCCAGAATGCGTTTCTCAGTGATGCGTTCTGATGAGCCGAAGAAGAAAACTCTATCCTTAAAAACCGGCCCCCCAAGCGCCAGACTATAGTCATACCTTTTGAGCGCGGGGGCATCCGTCTTCGTCGGATCCAAAGAGTTCGATGAGTCGAAAGCATCGTTTCGAATAAACAGCGATCCGACGCCGTGAAAACCGGTTCCACCGCTCTTGGTGATGACGTTGACTATCGCTCCGGACGCCTGGCCAAATTCTGCTTTGTAACCGGTTGTCAGCACCTGAAACTCGGCAATTGTCTCCTGATTAAACTGTGCGGCCGGACCGCCTTCGACTGTGTTCTTGTTCGGATATCCATCAATCAAAAAGTTATTATTGCCGCCACGCTCGCCCAGTACCGGCGTTGCGGAATCGCTGCCGGGGTTGGCTTGACGGTTGATCGCTACTCCGGGCACAAGCTGCATCAGGTCAAGGTAGTCCCGCCCGTTAACTGGCAGATCGACGATCTGGCGTGGAGTCACGATCCCTCCGGTTGAAGAAGCGGTTGGTTCGAGCAACTGCTCGGCTGCGGTAATCCCAACGCGTTCCTGGACCGCGCCCACATCGAGCTGAATGTCCAGGACCAGGATGCGATTAAGGGTGAGTTCAACGTTGTCGAATACGCGCGTTGCGAACCCCGATTGCGAGGCGGCGACGGTGTAGGTCCCAGCGGGCAGCGCAGTAATGCGGTAGACGCCGCTTGAATCGCTGGTGACCGTGCGTTCGATCGAAAGCGCGTTCCCGCTGACCTTGATCGTTGCGCCGGCAATCACTGCGTCGTTTGCGTCCCTCACGGTCCCTTCAATTGTCGAAGTGGTGGTCTGCGCGCCTGCGCTCGTCACAAAGACGCCTGTTAGAAGCAAGACGGCGAAAAGCGAAGCGCGAAACGACGATAACCGACAGTGAATCAAACTAGTCCCCTTCATATCAACCACCTCCATACGGGTTATTGGGCGGCGGGGCGCGCTGTCCCGCGGAAGCTCGCGACTCGCCGAAAAACTCTTCAACGATGCGCAGGTGTATACACCATACGTTGCAGCATGTCAACTATACAACAGATGTTGCATACCCTCGACGGCCTGGTGCAAGGCGGGCCCCGGCCGCGGTAAATGCCATTAGCAGTCTCGAGCTGCCATCGGGCGCCGGCGGACCCCATTATCACTACCGCGCCGGCGCTACCACCGGCACCGCAACGTAAGAGGCATGCCGGCCCGAGCGGAACACCCGCTGCGTCGCCCGCTGAAAGTCTGACTCTTTCGCAAGGAAGATGTTCGGCACGAATCGTTGTGGGTTGCGGTCGATCACCGGGAACCAGGTGCTCTGAACCTGCACCATGATTCGATGTCCCTTCAGGAAGACGTGGTCGTTGGCAGGGAACCCGATCTCGTAGCGCGTCACCGAGTCCGGCACGATCGGCTCGGGCTTCTCGAAGCCGTTGCGATAGCGCCCGCGAACCACGTCGCCGGCGATCATCAATTGGTAGCCGCTCATCTTCGGATCTGGCTCGTATTTCTCCGGATACACATCAATGAGCTTCACGATCCAGTCGCTGTCCGTGCCGGTCGTCGCCGCGAAGAGGTTGGCCACGATCTTCCCCGATACGACGACGTCATCCATCAGCCGCTCGCTCGCCCACGAAAGCACGTCGGGCCGATGATCCACGAAGCGCTGGTCCTCGACCAGCCACGTCGTCCACCCCGAGCGCACATCAATCGGACGCGGGCGATAGGGCACGGGGTTCGCGGGATCCGAAATGTAACTGTCGAAGGCCCCCCGGGCGATCTTGCGTGGCGGGTCGAACGACAGCTTACGGTCCGCGTGCAAGTAGAGCCGCCGCGCGACGACATTGCTCTTCGGCGGCCAAGCGTCGTGCCGAACCCACTTGTTCGCGCCGGTCCTGAAAGTCAGCGCCTCAGGGAAATCGAGGCTTCCCTTCCCCTTCAAGTGGTACGCCAGGAACCGCGCCAGCACATCCTTTCGATAGTACGCAGCGGTCGCACTGCCGAAGTCGATGCGCCCAAGCTTCTCTCCTTCCCCTCTGGACCATCCGCCGTGATTCCACGGGCCGACCACGAGGAAGTTCTTGTTCGCTGAATCGTGCCGCTCCAGCAGCTCATAGATCTTGAGCGGGCCGTAGAAGTCTTCCTGATCCCACCATCCGGCCACGTTCAGCGTCGGCACCGTCACGCGATTCAACCACGGCGCGAAGCCCTGCCGCTTCCAGAACGCATCGTAGTCAGGATGCTTCACGAAGTCATTCCAGGTGGGGAGCCGGCCATGAAAGTACTTTGAATTCGCATTCGACAGCGGGCCGAGAGCCAGGTACCAATCGTAGGCGTCGAAGCGATCAACGACCGATGAGACATCGGATATCTCCTTCGACGATTCCATCATGTACGCGTACTCGAAGCCGTAGCTCAACCGGAAGGCGCCGTTGTGGTGGAAGTCGTCGCCGATCCACATATCCGCGGGGGAGGCCTGCGGCACCGCAGCCTGGAGCGCCGGATGCGGATCGAGCATCCCCATCACGGTCAGCCAGGCGCCGTAACTCGTGCCGGCCATCCCGACGCGCCCGTTGTGGTTGGGCACATTTTCGAGGAGCCAGTGAATCGTGTCATACGTGTCGGTGCTTTCATCAATCGCCTTCTTGTCTTTGGGATCGCGCGGCTGTCGGAGCATGACGAACTGCCCTTCCGACTTGAACCGCCCCCGGATGTCTTGCAAGACGATGATGTATCCGTCGGCCGTCAATTCCGGGATCGAAGCTGCCAAGCGCGCCGCATCAAGCTGGCCAATCCCGTAAGGAGTCCTGAGCAGCAGGATCGGAAGTCGTTCGGCGGCTTGAGCCGGCGCGTATACCTGTGTGTACAGCCGCAAGCCGTCGCGCATAGGGATCATCACCTCGCTTGGGGTGAAGTGCTCATGCGTGGGCTGTTGTGCCTGGAAGGGCGCGACGGCTGCGAAACAAATCAGTATGACGAGCGCGCGCGAAACCAGTATGAAGGCTGATTTCTTTTCGGATTGCCGATTGCGGATTGTGGATCGCTGGGCGGGGAATCCGCAATCCGCAATTCGAAATTCGGAATTTGAGGCCGCCCGTCGCAGATGCTGAAATCCGATATCCATGCCTATTTCTCACGACTCTTCGACACCCGGTCGATCGGCGCGGGGCGGAGCACTTCGCGTCCGGGATCCTGCTGGAGCAACTTCATCGCCTCCTGCACTGCTCGCTCGAGTTGGGGATCGCGCCCCTTGATTACCTCGGCGGGCGTGTACTCGACTTCAATGTCCGGTGCCACGCCCTCATTCTCAACCGCCCATTTGCCGGTGAGGTCGTAGAAGGCCAGGCTGGGCGCGGTTATGCCGCCGCCGTCAATAGTCGGGGGGACGACTAGCGTGCCAACCAGCCCGCCCCAAGTCCGCGTTCCGACGAGCGGACCGAGCTTACGCAATCGAAAGTAATACGGTAACGCGTCGCCACCCGAGCCGGCTGATTCGTTGATGATCATGACCTTGGGTCCGTAGAGTCCGGCGATCGGTGATGTAGAGGGTTTCCCGTCGCGCATGGCGAAGTAGCCCAACAATTTCCGGTCAAGCTCGTTTACTATGTAGTCAGCTACCATGCCTCCCTGGTTGTAGCGCTCGTCGATGATGGCCCCGTCCTTGTGCTGCTGCGAATAATAGTATCGAGTGAAGTATGTGTACCCGCCTTGAGCGGTGTTAGGCAGCCACACGTATGCCAGGCGCCCCCCGGATAGCTCGTCCACTCTTCGACGGTTCGCTTCAATCCACGCACGGGTTCTGAGCCCTTGATCGCTGGCGACCGGAACCACAGTCAGAACGCGCGACCCTTCAAGTGACGGCACCTTGTTGACACGAATCAGAGTCTGACGACCCGCCGTCCCCTCGAACATGCTGTACAGGTTAGTCGGCGGCACGAGAGGCCGTCCGTTCACCTCGAGCACATAATCACCCTCTGCCACCTGGATGCCCGGCGCACTCAGGGGCGCTTGAAGCTCCGGGTTCCAGTTCTCGCCGGTGTAAATCCGGCGGATGCGGTAATGACCGTTCTCTACCGCAAAGTCCGCTCCCAACAAACCGACCGAGACCGGTTCCTCTTCCGGAATATCACCGTTGCCAGTCAGATACGAGTGCCCCACCGTCAGCTCGCCGCCGACGGTCGCAATCAGATAGGAGAGATCGACGCGGTGTCCAACGTGCTCGAGCAGCGGCCGATACTTTTCAAAGACCGCCTGCCAATCGGCCCCGTGCATCTTCGCATCGTAGAAGAATTCGCGTTGAATCCGCCAAGTCTCACGAAAGATCTGCGCCCACTCAGCGCGAGGCTCAACCTGCATCTCCAATTGCGCCACGTTGATCGCCCCGTCGCCGACCTTGGCGGGGCGCTCAGTCGGGACAATCCCCCAACGCGTCCCAGGCGGACCGCCTCCGGCGGCCTGATAAAGCAGCTTCTTCCTATCTGACGAGAGTGTGTAAGAGCGAATGCCTTCGAGGAAGGGCGCCGCTGCACGTTCCTTGAGCTGATACCGCTGCAGACGCAGCAAACCTGATTCTTCCCCACTCGCGACCGTTACCGGTTCAGTGTAGAAAATCGTCCCGGCAGCGCCGGCAACTAGGTTCCCGTAGTCAGACGCCGGGGCGTTGAGGGCCAGAATCCGCTGCCCAATCCTGTCGAGGTCGATGCGAACTGTGACCGCCGCGTCCGTGTCCGGCTTCGCCGTCGGAGCCGGAGGAGGTCCCTTCTCATCGCCGGTCTCGGGCAGCAGCGGCGATGGCTCGCTCGCGCTGAGCACAACCAGGTAGATAGCCCGTCGCACCGGCCTATCCAGAGAACTCATCTCCAGCCAGCCGGTCCTGGGCCCGTAGTCCGTGCTTGCAAGGAAATAAAGGTAGCGGCCTCCTGAGTCGAAAGCCGGTGACACGGCGTCCGACATCCCGTCGGTGAGCTGATAGGCTTTCCCTTCGGCTAGCGAGTAGATGAAGACCGCCCGCAAATGGGTGTCGAGACTTTTCGAATAGGCAATCCACCGCGAATCAGGCGACCACACCGCCTCCATCTCGCGCCCCGGGTCGTAATACGTGTCCGTATCAATCGTAGTCGCCCGCCCGTCTGTTACCTCGATCGTCCAGAGTTTGAGGTGGCTATCCTGGAAGAGGAGATACTTGGCGTCGGGCGACCAGGCGAGCGATGAGAAGAAAGCCGCCACGGGCAGCGATATGGCTCGCGGCTTAGTGAGGCCGTTCTGATCGCCGATCATCAGTTGATACTCGCCGCCTACATCCGAAAACCACGCGAGCTGGGTGCCGTCGGGCGACCATACCGGGCTGCGGTCGTGTGCACCAGTGCTCTGGGTGAGGTTGCGATAGTCACCCTTCTCCGCAGGCACCGTGAAAATGTCGCCCCGAGCCTCGAATGCCGCGCGCACGCCAGTCGGCGAGAGCGACGCGTTGCGGATCATTCCGGCCACCTTCTTGAACTGGAGACGCGCCCACGGAAGGTCGCCGCTCACCTCTATGGTGAGCCGGCGGGATTGCCCGCTCTTGGTATCAACGAGGTGAATGTAGCCGGCCTGCTCGTAGACAATCGCGTCCAGGCCCGCTGACGCACTCATGATGTCGAAGTCGTCGTGGTGGGTCAGCTGCGTCAGGGCTTTCGTGTCGACACGATAGGCAAAGAGATTCACCGTGTGATTGCGGTCCGAAAGAAAGTAGATGGTATTGCCGACCCACATCGGATCGGTGTCGTTGCTGTTGCTCCACGGGAGCCGCTCCACCGAGTAGCCGGCAAGGGTTATGACGCGGATCGGATGCGTGCGGCCGCCGCGGTAATGCCTCCATTGACTTGCCCTGTTTTGGGCCCACGGCGGGAACATTGCGACGGAGACCTCCTCGTAGGCCAACTGGCGACTATCAGGCGAAAATACTCCGGTGAAAGCGCGGGGTAACGGCAGCGCTTCCGGCATACCGCCTTCAAGCCTGATCGTCCAGAGCCGCATGTGCGCATGGGGGGCAGTGTCGCGCTCCGACGCAAAGACTACGCGGTGGCCGTCAGGTGTCCACCCGCGGACGGCATCGAGTCCAGGATGATAGGTTAGCCGTTTAGGATCGCCTCCCGCCGCCGGCACCACGTACACGTCCGTGTTGCCCGCCACGGTGCTGGTGAAGGCAACGAGAGAGCCGTCGGGAGAGAAACGGGGCTCGGTTTCGACGCTGGGCGTAGCGGTGAGTCGGCGCGCCGGCCCGCCGTTGCGGGAAACAACCCACAGATCGGCGGCATACTCGAAGGCAACCATGTCGTGACTCACGGCCGGTAGGCGAAGGAGTCGCGTTCCTTGAGCGGAAGCAGTGCTGGAGACAGTGAGAAAAAGGATCAGACCAAAGATTGGTTGTCGCAGGTTCATGACCACCCTGTTTGCCGCGACCGGCACGAGCGTAGAGACAGACTGGCCGGCAGGACCGCTTTCAGCTTGCTGCCAACGATCTCTATGCTCACTTCGATGGGCGGCGTTTTCGTTTCATACTTGCCCACAAACTTTACACGGCCCAAATCTGTGAAAGCACCCGTTTGAAGTTGCCGCCGAGAATGCCTTCGATCTCATTGTTACTATAGCCGCGTCGAATGAGTCCTTCGGTCAGATCAAACATCCGCTTCGGATGATTCAAGCCTTCGACATCGATCTTCTCGCGAAAGGAGTAGCTCCCTTTGTAACCGGCGCGCAATTGTTTGTTCAATTCCGGCGGCATCGCGTCGTAGCCGTAAAGATCAATGTCGCTGCCCACGCCGAGGTGCTCCGAGCCTGTCAACTTTCTGACGTGATCGAAATGGTCGAGGACGTGCTCGATGGTCGTCGGCTCATTGGCCTTAACAAACATCCGCACGCCGGTTATTCCCATGACGCTTCCCGCCGCGCCCACTTTCTTTATGGCTTCGTCTGGCTTGCAGCGGGGATGCCCCCCGGCAAGCGCGCGGCAGTTTGAGTGAGTGATGAGAACAGGTTTTTTGGAACTCTCGAAGGCGTCGAGCGTCGTACGGTCGCCGCAGTGTGAAACGTCAACCGCCATTCCGACTTTATTCATTCGCTCGATGATCGCGACGCCGAAATCGCTTATGCCTTCGTCGCGTCGCTCGGTCGAGCCATTGCCAATAAGGTTTCGAGAGTTGTAAGTGAGTTGAGAGACTCGCTGGCCGACACCGCGAAAGAAATCAACATCATCCAGCTTTTTGAAATGATCCGAGTTTTGAAGGCCAAGCAGTATCCCAATCTTGCCTGATTCCTTCACACGGTCGAGGTCTGCCGTGCTGTCTATTCGCATAAAGCTCTCGTCGTGATTGGCTATGAATCCGTTCCAGACCGCGAAAAACCTGAGCGTTTCAAGATAAGCTTCCGGCCCTCCGATCCCGATAGCGATGTGAAAGACGTTGATGCTCGAATCCTTGAATGGCTTGAGATCAGCTATTGTGAAGCTCTCGGGATTGGCGAACCATTTTGCCTGTTTTGGAAAGTTGAGCGTGAGCGGGCTGAGCATGTCAATCACCGTTGATCGCCCGACCAACTCAATCGCTCGCACTGAGTATTCATCCGTCGAAAACGCAAAGACCCGATGGCGTCCGCGGTTGATCATCGACGCTGCGAGTGTGACCGCGCTTGCGCTCGCCGCCCTCAACACGTCACGGCGAGTGGTTACTCTCCTTTGTTCCATAACCGGTTCAACTCTCCCATTGGCTTGCGCGCTTCTGGCGGTCTTAATTCAGTTAGAGCAGGCGATCTGCAGCGAACCCCCGCAACAGTAGACCCAGTCTCCCCTTGATGGCGATGGACGATATTACAACTGTTGCAACTTTGTCAATACGTCTACAAATGTTGCACACGATCTCTTGTCCGTTAATCCTCAATCTGCTATCTTGCCTGCCATGCAATTTGAACCAGGTGTAATAGACAGGTCATTACAATCAAGCAGCGATAATCCGATTCAGATAGATAGAATCGGGATTCGCCTCGTCCGATTGCCTCTCAACGAAGCATTCGAGACGAGCTTCGGCGCAATTGATACGAGGCTTATCTTTCTGGTCAGCCTGGAATGGGGAGGAATTAGAGGCTGGGGCGAAGTCGTAGCTGCGGAAGAACCACTCTACAGCTACGAGACCCTCGGCACGGCCGCACACGTCATCCGGGACTACCTGGCGCAAACATTGATGGCGCAACCGATCGCGGGCTTGGCGGACCTCGCAGCGCGCTTCGCACGGTTCAAGGGGCACAATATGGCAAAGGCGGGTCTGGAGTTGGCATATTTGGACCTGTTGGCGCAATCGCGAGAGTGCTCGCTTTCGCAGCTCATCGAAGGAACGCGCAACCGCGTCCCGGTCGGCGTCAGCCTGGGCATCCAGCCCACACTCGACGCGCTGCTCGAGCGAGTCGATCGTTACCTCGTGCTTGGCTACCAGCGCATCAAACTCAAAATCAAGCCTGGCTGGGATGTGTGGGTAGTCGAAGAAGTCAGGCGTCGCCATCCAGACATCCTGCTCTCGGTTGATGCTAACTCCGCCTATACGCTGAGCGACATGGATCACTTGAAGGCCCTGGATGACTTTGGCCTCCTTATGATCGAACAGCCCCTCGATCATGACGACTTGCTCGACCATGCGAAATTACAGGCAGAGCTTAGAACGCCTATCTGTTTGGACGAAAGCATCACGAGCCTGCGGCGAGCCGAACAGGCTTTAAGTCTTGGGAGTTGTCAAATCATAAACATCAAGATCGGGCGTGTCGGGGGATATTCGCATGCGTTGGCTGTTCACGATCTGTGTTACGGTCGAGGTGTTCCGGTATGGTGCGGGGGCATGTTGGAGTCGGGCGTCGGTCGCGCGCACAATCTCGCGCTGGCAAGCCTGCCGGGTTTCACGCTGCCAGGCGACATTTCGGCCAGTTCTAGGTATTTCGCCCGCGATGTGATCGTCCCGGAGGTGAAGGTGGCCGGAGATGGCACAGCGGAAGTGCCTGCCGGGCCGGGGCTTGGTTTCGAAATTGATCTCGCCTTTATAGAGAGCTGTACTGAGACGGCTGAGCAGATCGAACGAAAGAACTGATCGGAGTGGCAAGAATGCGCAATACTACTTCACGCAAAAAGGGGAACCCTGATCTGGGCCTAAATGGAAGTAAGACTCTACCAACAGCAATTGAGGCCCGCTTTGCGGAGGCGCAGTCACGATTGGGACCGCATCGGCAGCAGTTGATACGCGCCATTGTAGATCACTGCGAAGAAACCTGCTTTCTTTCTTCTCGCGAGTTGGCCAAGCGCTACGACGTCGATGCGGCCACCGTGGTGCGGACTGTCCAGGCATTGGGTTATAAGGGCTTTGGCGACTTTGCCCTGGACTTGCGGCAGCACCTGATGACGCGGATCACCCCCTACTCCGCGTTAAAGGCGGCTACCCGCGAAAGACGAAGCCTTGCGGACCATGTCGATCACAGCTTGGAAAAGGCGTTAGACAATCTCAACTTGCTGAGGTCCAATCTGGATCGGGATCTGGTTCTCGAGCTGGCCAAGCTGATTCACAGGTCCCGGCGCGTTCTCGTTGTCGGGGCGGATTTCGCTGCGTCGTTAGCCTACTACTTAGCGTACGGGCTGGCGTCGTTGGGATTCGACGCCGAGGCCCCGATCGGAAGCGAGGGCAATTTGCAACACAAAGTCAAGATTTTGACGGCCAAAGACCTGCTGATTGCCATCAGCTTCGGGCAGTGCATTAGGGTCACGGTCGAGGCTGCGCTCCGGGCCGGCAAGCAAGGTGTGGCTACGTTCGGAATCACCGACAGCGAAACGACGCCCATTGCGCGTTACTGCGACAAACACTTGATTGCCGGAGTCGTCAGTCCCTCATTTCTCAATTCGTACGTGGCTCCGATGGCCTTGATCAATGCTATTCACGTAGCGTGTGCCCATTTGAACCCGAAGCGTTCACTCACTCAATTGAAACCGACCGATAGAGAATACCTTTCAGGC
The DNA here is from genome assembly GCA_049273855.1 of Blastocatellia bacterium. Lineage (GTDB taxonomy): Bacteria > Acidobacteriota > Blastocatellia > UBA7656 > UBA7656 > Onstottus_B. The sequence continues at coordinate 19,784 of JBASRN010000004.1, read as the reverse complement.
GCACGCTGGTATCGGGAGCCTAAAGGCTCCGAATGACTCAAGTGGACGCTTGTGAGAATCGCAGGCGACAACCGGCCAAAGGCGATCTACCACTCTCATCAGTCCGGATCACCTACAAAACACCATAGCTAACAGGGACAACAGCACAGGATTCGAGTCGCCGCGCTTGAAGCTCGTCTGCCGGCATGAGATAGTGACCTCGGTAATCAGCAACGGAACCTGGATGTCCGCACAACCAACAAACCTTCGACTCCACTACACGATCTTGTGCGAGGACGTGCGGCTCGAGATCAACCACAAGCTCAGCCTGATGGGAATATTCTATGCGATTCAAGTCCCGCAGTTGCCCGTCACCTTGCTCAAAATCGTGATTTTGAACCACTGGTCGGGTAACGGGCAGTACCTGTCGGAGGTTCGCATACTTACGCCCGATCGCTCGCAGCCCGTGGCGGTGTCCGCTCCCACGCCGTTTGAAGTACCTCACGATGGTTTTGCCGATAACGTGACGATCTTCGCTAACGTCTCCTTCCCCACTTCCGGCAGTTACGTTTTGCAGTCGCTGATCAACTCGAACGTATTCTCCGAGCAGCCGCTTGTCGTCACCGACGCAAGCCAACCCCAAGCCGCTGTCACCACCGAGACGATCCAGTAGTCGCGATTCTTATTGACCCTCAACCAGCGGCAAGATAGGCTCACCAAATCAAAGACGTGCGGCGCGGTTCTCGACCGGCGCGGCCAGACAAATGCAGAAAGAAGAACTGCTCAACCTGCTTGGACCGCAGGCTCGCGAGGCCTTCGAAGGAGCGAAACGGCTGGCGCGGGCCAGAGGCGGTTTGCTTTCCCCTCTGCATATCGTAGCCGCTTTGATCGAAGGCGTTTCGGCGGGTGATGAACCGTCGCGCTCCCAACGCACTCGGTTGCTCGAAACGGCCAACGCGGTTCTCGCTAAGCGTTTCCCATCCCCAGCTCAGTCGCTAACCGTGACGAAGGAGACCCAGGCAGTCATCACGTCGGCCGGGCGCGTCGCCGAAGCCGAAGGCAGCGCGCTGGTCACACCGCTTTACCTCCTGCGCGCGGCGCTTGCGAGCGCGACGGCCAGAAAAGCCTTTCGCGAGGAACCTGGTTTTGAAGGAGCAGCCACGCAGTTGTTGGCAAGCGCGCAGCCGTCTTCTCAATCAAAGGGCGCAGGGGCGGCGACCGTTCAATCGCAGCCAGGTTTGCCGCGTGCCCGACAGCTTTCCGGCGTACTCGCAAACTACTGCTCCGACCTTGCCGAAGAGTCGCGCGCCGCTTCACCTCATCCCTTTGTTGGGCGCGAGCGGGAGATCACAGCCGTGCTCGAGACGCTTTGCCGAAAGCTCAAGAACAACCCGCTGTTGATCGGCAAGCCGGGGGTTGGCAAAACCGCGCTGGTCATCGCCGTAGCCCAGCGGCTGGGCGACGGGAACGTGCCGTTCAGGTTGCGTGGGAAGCGAGTGTTGGAAGTATCCCGGTTGCGGTTGCTGGCCGACGCAAAATTCTCCGGCGACATAGAAGAGCGCTTGAAACAGTTGCTCGAGGAGGTTCGTCGTGCGGGCGATGTCATTCTGTTTTTCGATGAGATTCACACATTGCTGAGCGCGGGGGGCGCCGGCGGCACCGGCGACATCGCGAACCTGCTGAAATCCTCGTTGTCGAAGGGGGAGATTACGTGCATCGGCGCGACCACGCTCGCCGAATACTACAAGTACATCGCTCGCGACGAAGCGCTGGCCCGGCGCTTCAGCACCATCACCATAGAGGAACCTTCGCGCGAAGAAGCGGGCCGGATACTCAACGAAACGCGCGGTTCGTTCGAGGCTTACCACGGCGTCAAGATTGACGAAGAGATGGTCACACTGATCGTCGAGATGGCCGATCGGTTTCTTCATTCACGAAGCTTCCCGGACAAGGCGTTCGACTTGCTCGACAAGGCTGCGGCGAAGGCGACGCTCAGCGAGCAAGACCGGCTTACGCGGGAGGTAATCGCCGAGACGCTGTCGGAAACCACGGGGCTGCCGCTCGAGATAATGGACGAGGACCCCGCGGCGCGGCTCGAACGGCTGGAAGAGTTCTTGAACGGAGCGGTGCCCGGCCAACAACGAGCAGCGCGCGATGTCGCGCGCGTCGTGCGAATCGCGAAGCTCGGCCTCGAGATCAGACCCGAACAACCCGATGGCGTTTTTCTCTTCGCTGGACCCGAGGGCGTGGGCAAGCACGAGATGGCAACGGCGCTGGCCAGATTTTTGTACGGCTCGGCGAACAAGATGGTCGAGTTCGATATGAGCCAGTTCACCGAGGTGTGGTCGATCTCGCGACTGATCGGCGCCGAACCAGGCTATATCGGCTACAGCGACCGCAGCGGCTTGCTGTCCAAGGCGGCGGAGGACAATCCCCACTCCCTGCTCTATTTTCGGAACATCGAGCTTGCGCATCCGGTGGTTCAGCAATTCCTGGGCGAGGCTTTCGAGCAAGGAAGATTCACGGATGCGGCTGGGGCGAGGGTGTCGCTGTCGAACACAACGGTAGTAATGGCGCTATCGCAAATGATTGAATCGGGCAAGCAGAATCACATGGGTTTCATCGCGCGCAACGAAGATCCGACTGAGTACCAGATGACCGGAAGCTTACGGTTCACCGGCAGCCTGAATCTCAGGGAGCGCGGCTCAGGATACGGTCTTGCCGAATCGCTCGCGGCCGACATCGACGAGGTGATCGAGTTTCAAGTGCTTGACCGCGCGGCGACCGAGACGATCATTGGTGAGCGGCTTGAAGCGTTGCGCTCGCGACTCGAAGCCTCTCAGGCGGTGCGCATGAAACTGGACCCGGAACTCGCACCCTTCTTTGCCCAGCGCCTGGCCACCGAACGCAAGAGCCTCGCTCAACTCGAGCGATTGCTCCAGGAGATGATCATTATTCCTTTTACTCAACTGCATATTGACCGCCACGCGGTTGGAGCGCGACCCGAGGTTGCAGTGCGTGTCCAGAACAGCGCGGTGAGAGTCGAGTCGGCCGGCGCGGGGTAGCGACAGCCTAAAAATGGAATTCAAGTCTGAACCTCACAAGAAGGTCTACGGGAAGACGCGCGAGTACCTTCACACTCTCTTTGGCGAGGTGAACGTCAAGACGATGGATGACACGCTCGTGCTGCAAGAAGGTTCGACGTTCGTCTATGCAAGAGCTTTTCCGATCGGCGACAAGAAAGCCGGCGTGGAGGTTTTCTCGTATGTCGTGGCGGATGTCGACGTGACCGAAGAGTTGATGCGTTACCTGCTGACCTACAATCTGCGGTTGATACTCGGCGCTTTTGGGCTCGCTGTAGGCGAAGACGGGAAGGCTACGGTGCTCCTTAGCCATTCGATACTTGGCGACACGATGAGCCGCGACGAACTTTACGCCAGCGTCTCGGCGATCGCGCGCGTAGCCGATGACCTCGACGACCAGATCGTGAAAGCATTCGGGGGAAAGACGGCGCTCGACAAGTTAATGAGGACTGAACATGCGCCGGGCGAGTACTGGGAATAGGAGGGGTTCAGGGTTCGGAGTTCGGGTTTTGAGTTCGGAGTTCGGAGTTCGGAGTTCGGGGTTCCGGGTTCGGAGTTCGGGGTTCGGAGTTCGGCCGTGGGGTTGGTCGAATAATACGGGACACTCCTATCCTGGCGGGCAATAGTGGAGCCCGAACTCTGAACTCCGAACTCGACTCCGAACTCTGAACTGCGAACTCTGAACTGCGAACTCTGAACTCGTTTATGCTAAAGGTTGGACTCACAGGGAGCATCGCCGTCGGCAAGAGCTTCGTTCTCTCGGTGCTTCGCGAGCTTGGCTGCGCCACATTCGACGCTGACAAGATTGCCCACTCGACGATGGAGCCGGGCCGCCCGGCTTATGATGACATCGTGCGCGAGTTCGGACGCGACGTACTTTCCGAAGATGGCTCGATCGATCGGGCTAAACTTGGGGTGATCGTGTTCGCCGATGCGGCTCGTCGCAAGCGATTAAACGAAATCGTCCACCCGCGGGTGATCGAAGAACAAAACCGCTTGCTTCGCGATGTCGAGGCATCAAACCCGGACGCCATTGCGGTTTTCGACGCCGCGCTGATCATCGAGTCCGGCGGCTACAAGCGATTCGACAAGTTGATAGTCGCGTACTGCGGCCGCGAGATCCAAATCGAACGCTTGATGCGCAGAAACAGAATCACACGCGAAGACGCCGAGCGCAGAATCGCCGCGCAGATGTCATCCGACGAAAAGCGCCGCTACGCCGATTTTGAGATCGACACCTCGGGCACGTTCGACCAGACCCGCCAACGCGTGACCGAAGTGTTCAATCAGCTACTCCAAACGAAGCAGAGCTGATATCTCTGCCGACAGAGGACCTGAATGAACAAACCTTTCAAGCAAACAGCGCTCCCCTTAGCCGCGATTCTTCTTCTCGGTCCGTCGCATCGTGCTCTCGGTCAGCAGCAGCCTCCGGCCGGGCTCGCTCGCCTGCAAGCTAACATCGAGCGCATAACACGCTCGGTTAACGCGAAGTGGGGCATCTACATCAAGTGCATCGAGACCGGCGAGGAAATCGCCATCAACGCCGACGAGACGATGGACACGATGAGCGTCATCAAGATCCCGTTGATGGTCGAAGTCTTCCGCCAGATCGAAGCCGGAAAGTTTGCGCTCACCGATCGCGTGACGATGAAGGAGTCCGACAAGCGGCCGGGGACGGGCGTGATGCGCTCGCTGGATGCAAACGCGAGCCTGACGATCAAGGACGTGATCACATTGATGATCATAGTCAGTGACAACACGGCGACGGATATCCTGTTCGAGAAAGTCGGCGGCATCGAGCCGGTCAACAAGCTCATGCAGAGCTACGGGTTGAACACCATCAAAGCGACGGGTCCGACGTCGATGTGGTTCAAGGCGCTTCGCGAATCGTCTGACCTGTGGAAGTTTCACACCGAGGGCAAGACGCCGTTTGGGCTCTCATCGTCTCGAGAGATGGGCAAGCTGCTCGAGCGCATTCAGAAAGGCGAGGCGGTCAGCAAGCAGGCAAGCGAGCACATGCTTCAGATCATGCGCGGGCAGGTCTACAGCTCGCGGCTTCCGAAGTACGTGACCGGCTTCCGGCTTCCTCATAAGACGGGTGATTTTCTGCCTTACATCGGTAACGACGTTGGCATCCTCGAGAGCGAGAACCGGCACGTGGTGCTCAGCGTGTTCACGGCTCGTCACAACGGCATCGGACCGCACATGGAAGACGCGATTGCGCGGGTAGGCGAACAGGTCGCTAACTTCTATGGCTGGCGGGAGAGCGGGGCGAAGTAGTCTACGATAACCGCGGGCCGTTATTTCTCATTCCCTAAGGATTGCACTGGGCGGATTTGCGACAGGCGGTCCTTGATTCAACCAGCTCTTGAAACTTACTGCGAGCCTTGTCGTGGAGATGATCCCACTCGAGCATCCACCACCACGGCGTGCTGTCCTGACGCGCGATGAAACTGGAAACCTGATCCCAGGTCTTGAAGCCAAGCTGCTCGACAAAGTATCTCGGCAGAAGCAGCGGCAAGAATCCAACCTGCATCCAGTCGAGAACGCCGTTGCCATCAGCCGAGAGAAAGTCCGCTGTGTTTCCAAAAACAATCTGATGAGAACGATGGTCCTCCAGGAAACGCCGAACCGAGGGCAGCACTTCTCCGTTGAGCCATTCCGCGCTTCCAGTCCCGGGCGGCGTCCAATATTCTCCCGCCGAAAGCACCGAAGCCACGCGGACAGGCTTGCCGCGCTTGACGATGCCGGGTTCTTCGAGCGACCAAAGCGCCCATCTATACCCGGCATCAACGTAGACTTTGCAATCCGTGCACGCGAAGTACAGGTTGACCATTAGACGAGAGGGTCCGGCCGGTGCCAATCCTTTTGCCTCAAGTAGCACCCTGGGCTAGAATGGGCGCGGCGTTAGGGGTATTGATTCGCCACTTCGAATCGAGGCCGAAGGTACTCTCGAAGCGGTTCGCAAGTCCTCAGAACTGGCTCAAGTTTTTCTCAATGATGTTTCTCAAAGCCATCTATGGACGATCATTCGAAACACTTTTATGAGTTTGGCCGTTTCCGACTCAACACCGGCGACCGGCTGCTGCTCCGCGATCAGGAGGTCGTCCAACTAACACCCAAGGTCTTCGACATACTTCTGGCGCTTGTTGAAAGCAGCGGTCAGGTCATTTCCAAAGACGGCCTCATGAAAAAGGTGTGGCCCGATACCTTTGTAGAGGAAGGAAATCTCACCCAGAACATATCGCTGTTGAGGAAGGCTTTGGGCGAAGGTCACAACGGGCATCAGTTCATCGAAACCGTGGCGAGGCGAGGTTACAGATTCGTCGCACCCGTCAGCGAGTCGTGGAACCAGGGGATTGATTCCGTCCGCGACAAAACGCTGAATGGCCCCGCTGCGATAGCCGAGCTTCCAAGGGCGGCAGTGCGTCAAAACGATGTCGCGGGGGTTACCGGCGGCGGGGTCGTTGAGTACATGACAACCGGTGCCAGGCGTCATCGGAAAGCTCTATTTGCCTCTTTGCTGGGCCTGGTCATCGCGGCGGCGGGAATCATTTACTTCATCGGCGACGGCAAGTCGGTCAATGGCAGCAGCAGCATAATAGAATCAATAGCCGTTCTCCCGTTTGTCAATGAAGCCTCCGACACCGACGCTGAGTACTTCAGCAACGAAATCACTCAAAGCCTCATAAACAGTCTTTCGCAACTTCCAAAGCTGCGGGTCGTGCCCCGCAGTGTTGTGCTCAACTACAAAGGCCTTGAAACTGATCCTCGCAAGATCGCCCGTGAGCTGAACGTTCGGGCCGTGCTTACAGGCAGAGTTCACAGACGAGGAGACACGCTAGGCATACAGGTGGACCTCATTGATGCCAGCAACGTTTCGCAGATGTGGGGAAAGCACTACAGCCGAAGGGTCTCTGACATTCTCCTCGTGCAAGAGGATATTTCGAGAGACATCTTCGAGAATCTCCGGCTAAAGCTCAGCGTCGAAGAACAGAAACAACTCGAAGCGTTCGGGCTCTACTTGAAGGGCCGGAACTCCTGGAGCAAGCGAACTGAGGAAGGCCTGCTGCAAGGCATCGAGTATTTTCGAGAGGCGATCGAAGTCGATCAGCAATACGCTCCGGCGTACGCTGGCCTTGCGGACTGCTACAACATGCTGGTCGTGTACGGCATAAGCCAGCCGCGAGAGGCGTTTCCAAAGGCTAAAGAAGCTGCCACCAAGGCGCTTAGCATCGACGGCACGCTGGCCGAGGCTCGCACTTCGCTGGCGTTCATCGAACACCGTTGGGACTGGGCCAGAGAAGAGGCGGAGCGAGACTTTCTGCTCGCGATCAAATACAAGCCAACTTACGCGCCGGCTCATCAATGGTACAGCTCGTATCTGGTGGCGATGGGAAGATTTGACGAAGCGATCGCCGAGGCGAAGCGAGCCGAGGAACTCGAACCTCTCTCGTTTATCAGCAATTCGCACGTTGGTTGGATTCTTTACCTCGGAGGGCGAAACGACGAAGCGATTGCTCACTGCAAGCGGCTTCTGGATGTCGATCCGAACTTCTTCCCGGCCAGGCGATATCTGGGATTGGCTTACGAGCAAAAGGGAATGTACAGCGAGGCAATCGACCAGTTTCAACAAGGCGTCAAGTTGTCCGGAAATCCGCTGATGGTCTCGCTGCTCGGACACGCTTACGCTGTATCAGGCCGGAAAGGCGAAGCGCGACGGATATTGGCTGACCTGGATCAGCAAAAACAGCGCTACGTCTCACCGTACACGATAGCGACGATCTACGCAGGACTTGGCGAGAAGGATCAGGCATTCAAGTGGCTGGAGAAAGCGGTCGAGGATCGTGACATCTGGTTGATGAATCTGAAGGTTGACCCGGTGCTGAAAAGTCTCCGGTCAGAGCCGGGATTCGCACGTCTCCTGGAGCGCATCGGGCTCACACCATAATTGCCACGGATGGCGGACTTCAGTTGAATCCAGGAAGCTCTAGCGTATGCGTCACGGGGCTGCGCGTTGGTACAAGCCCAACTCGAGTCACAGGACCGCATCATAAGAAATCCGCTCGCGCAGCTCCGGGTGCAAGCAGATTTGACGCTCAAAGCGATCACGCGAGCTAACTATTTCCTTTTCTTTCGGTGCTTTGCTATCAGTTGTCTTTCCAGCCGGTCGATTTTTGCGACCAATTCAACGCAGCACCGTGCGAACCTGTCTTCTATGCCTAGTTTCAATTCAAGAGTGCCGGTCTCGGAGTGAAACAGACAGCCAAACTCTTTATCGATGTATGAAGCCACCTCCTCTTCGAGGTAGGGAACAAGCTCAATGCGAAGCCCGAAGAGGCGACCCAGCCTGTGATTCAAGCTGTTCAAGAATGTAACATTTACCAAGGCCTTGGTGAACCTGCAGACCCAGATAGACTAACGACTCGGTGCTCCGAGGAGCGTCTCGATGAGTCAGCCGAACCTGATGGATTAGTCGCACCGCTATTGGCATCAGAAACGATATGCCCCATAAGCTGAAGAGCACCGGTACTGGATCATACTGTTCATCTTTTCCACCGAATTCGAACGAGATGGGCGAGCCAGAAAAGACGCAAACACCAACTTAGCGATCCTTACCGGCACAAGACCACACCGGTCAAATCGTCTCAATCAACCGCGCGAGCAATGCTGCTCGGCGGGGGATGTCTTCGATGATAATGTGCTCGTGCTCGGCGTGCGCACCCGCGCCGTCGACTCCCAGACCATCAAGCACAGGGACGCCCATCGCCGCTATGAAATTGCCGTCCGACCCGCCGCCCACAGAGCCTTCTTTCAAGTCGTAGTCCATCTCGGCAGCGAGTTGCTTTGCGTGGTCGAACAGCGCAGCAATCTCAGAAGTGCGAACCAGCGGGGGGCGGTTTATTCCCCCGCGCACTTCTATGCGAGCGCGGTCGTGGATCGGCTTGAGCGACGCCATCGCGTCCATTACCCTCGTGCCCTCATCTTCACTCTGAAATCTCATATCAATCGAAGCTCGCGCTTCGGCTGCGATCACATTCGAGAGCACGCCGCCCCGCACCACACCCACATTCAAGGTAGTGCCTTTTGCGTAGTCCACAAGCTTGTTGATCGCGAGAATCTGATTTGCCATCTCGGTTATGGCACTGATACCGGCGCGTGGATCGTTGCCTGCGTGAGCCGGTTTGCCGCGAATGATCAACTCGAACTCGCCGACTCCTTTGCGGCTGGTCTTGATCGTGCCGCCCGGGATCGGCGGCTCGAGCACAAGAGCGGCGCTTGCAGTGCGAGCTTCGTCCTCGATGATCTCTCGTGAGAAATGACTGCCGGTTTCTTCGTCGCACGTCATCAGCAATGTGACTGGCCTTCGGGTTTTGCGGCCCAGGTCCTTGATCGCTCGCATTGCGAACGCTGCGAGCGCGACGCCCGCTTTCATATCGAATATGCCAGGCCCAAACGCCCGTCCATCTTCAATTCGAAAAGGTCTATCGGCAAGTGTGCCCAGGGGCCAGACCGTATCGAGATGACCCACGACCAGCAAATGCTTGCCCGACTCCTCGGCGCCGTTGTACCGAGCTCTTAAGGTTGCGCCGAAGCTCGGGTGACGGAACAGCTCAACCTCGGCGTCCATCGATGCGAGCTTTTCGGCAAGGTTCTCTGCGATTCGCCGATTCGCCTCAGCTTCGCGCGACATCGACTCCTGTTCTACGAGCCAGCGGATGAACTCGACTACTTCCGCTCGGCTCTCCTGGAAATATGAGAGGAATGCTTTGCCCTGTGCGCTCATCACGTACATTTCTAGCAGACAGACAAAGCTGCGCGCTAGCGGCGTGTAAATCGGGTCGTGGTGGAATTGGGTGTTGAAGAGAGCCTGCCGCAAAGACACCAGGACTCGAAGATCCACAAAGCCTGCCTTCGTGTAGCTTCGTGGCTCAGTGACTTCGTGGCGAGACAGCATCCGCGACCTCAACACGGTCTTCCACCACCACAACAAATCGGGCTGGTGTTTGATTTGTGTCGTGATTAGGAGGTTACTGCTTGAGCAACCGATCAACCATTGCCGCGAGGTCGTTCACGAAGTCAGCGTTGGGATTGAACCCGCCGCGAGGTTGGCCGAAAGGCTGGCCGCGCTTATCAAGCACAACCAGAGTGGGAAGCTGCGCCGACTTACCGCTGAATCGTTTGAACGCGGTCTGGTTTACATCGCGCAAGACCACGACGCGATTCACGGGTCCACAGGGAGTTCCGAGTTTCTGGTTGCTGGCTTCGGCTTCCGAGTTGATGCTGACCCAGACAACGCTCACGTCTTTGGCCTGGTATCGCTCGGCGAGCGACTCGAGCGCCTTGAACTCTTCACGGCATTGTGGGTCTTGTATTCCGCTGAACACCAGCACCACCACCTTTCCGCTTAGGCCGGTAATCGGAGCAGCGCTGCCATCCGGCCTCAAAAAGGTAATGTCTTGCGCGCTCGCCGCTATCGCAAACAACAGGCCAGTCACTGCAGCCGTTGTGATTGATTTGAAAGTTCGCCGCATTGTTCTGTCAGCCTTTCTGTTCTTGTGACGAACGTTGGATGCGCTGGTCGCGTCCCGAGTTCGCGTCACTTTGTAGAAAAGAATAGCACACCAGGCGAGGCCAGGGTCGATTGCTGGCTTGAGTTTCGACGCGGCCTTATAATCTCATCTATTTCAGGACCTGGAACCGGAGGCACGCTTAGATGGTATCGGCAATACTTCTTGCGGCGGGCGAGTCGCGGCGAATGGGGAGCTTCAAGCAGTTGATGACGTTTGGCGGCAAGACGTTCGTAGAGTGCTGCGTCGACAATCTGCTGGCCTCAAAAGCCGGAGAGGTTGTCGTCGTAACCGGCCACCGCGAGGCCGACGTGCGATCTGCCCTCGGCAGTCGTCCGGTTCGGTTCGCGCACAATCCGGACTATCGTTCGGGTATGACTTCCTCCATCCGTCGCGGCGTCTCGGCTCTTAGTGACCAGGCGCACGCTTGTCTGGTCGCGCTCGTGGATCAACCACAGATCGGGACCAACGTCTTCAATCGTGTGATTGAAGAGTATCTAACGCAAGGTCCCCTGATCGTCGTACCCACTTACGCGGGAAGGCGCGGACATCCGATTGTATTGGACTTGAAGCTGAAGGCTGAGATATTGCAGACCGATCCGAACCAGGGATTGCGACAGGTTGTTAATGCACATCGAGACCACACAGTCTCAGTTGAAGTACACAGTCAGACGGTGTTGTTCGACTTTGATACCCCGGAGGACTATAGCGCCGCATCGGATCAGAACTAGAGGTGACGAGCGAGTGGCGAATGGGTACTCACTTCCCGGCACTTACTTGCCAGCGACTACAGACTAACCGGAAGGGGAGCCCCAGGCGCGTCCTAGACGGCAATCTTCTCCGAGCGAGACCCGCGAGTTCGCGCTTCGAACGGCAAAACGCGACCATGGCTGGCGGCGCTATGAGCCTGAACTAAACGCGCCGCTTTTAACGCTGCCGAGTTCAAAGCCAGGCTGGAGGCAAGCAGATAGCTATGCCCACCGCACTGGGCGCAGTTGCCATAATGGTCCAGGTAGGTTCGGTTCGGGCTGTCCCCTTCGCCGGAGCAGTTTCCGCAAATTATTTGTACCCCCACCATCAGCAACGCTCCGCGCGTCTCGTCAAGCCGCTCGGGATCAGTCCTTCGAACTTTCAGAACAAGGACCCAAGTCAGAGCCAGAGCAATTGCCACTGCCGAGATGATTGTCAGCATATTTGCCTCCCAGCCTCGTCTCTCTACTCTATAGAGATACGAATGAAGCTCGAGCAGAGATTCGCAAATCGTCCAGAGCAATGACTGTGCCAGCCGTACCTTCTAGGAGGTTGAAGCCTCAACCATTGCTGCTGGTTCGTTTGGCAAAGAGACGGTATGCCGTCGATCTAATCACGTCGGGGATGTTCTTGTTCAGTGAGAGAGCGCGCATGTCTCGACTCTGAATGCGATTGATAAAGCTAAGGCTGGTTGCTATCGGAGTACGAGAGTTGCGAATCAGATTGTGAATCACCGGGTAGGCGCGTGTCCACGCCCGGTTCTGTCCGATCTGGCGAAGCACGTCCTCCGGCACGCACTTCATCGAAGAGATGCTTTCGACTTCGGTGTCGCTAAGCCTCGGGTTTCGCAACACCGCAGTGGCGACCATGCGATTCGGATCGCGGATCAGAATCATTCTCGCTTCGCGCGTTCCTTTGATCGCAAGCATCACCCGTTCTTTCACGCTCATCATTGCCACTTGAAAGAACACCGGCATGCGATCCAGAGAAATCTCGCTTTGTTCCGCGGCTAGCTCGGTAACCACCTGTTCAACGTCGAAGCATTCTTCGGGATGCGGCGGACAGTCGTCGAAGGGTCCAAACTCCTGTTCATACTCAATGACGAACGAGTCGTCGATTCCCTCTTCGACCAGGCCGAGGCGGATCAGATCTTCGAGGCCGCCGACTTTGACGGTGTCCCGTTCCTCGGCCTCGGCCTCGGCGCGCACTCGCTCTTGTTGGGCCACCATCTGCGCGCCGAACTGCTTGTCAAAGAACTCCTCTTTGACTTCTCGAACACGGCGTTCGGCTTCCGGCGTTCTGGCAGGGTTGGCGAGGACCGCTTCGATTATCGCCGGTGAGCGAATCAAGCTCTGTTGCTTGAACGAAATTGCCTCGATGATCGCCGGGCGTCTCGTCATCGACGCCAGCTGCACAAGCGCAGTATCGGGTGTTGCGGTGTTGAACAGCGCGGCTTCGACGAGCTCGCGGGGAGCTTGCGGCCACAAGCAGAAGAACCCAAGCACGCTTGGCGGTGTGTTGCGTTCGGAAGCTAATCCGATGAACGACGACGGATCGAGCTTCTGGAGCGTGGTCGCAGCCATCGAGCGTACTGAGTCATCGCCGTCGTTTGTGAGCGCGACCAGCGCTTCAAGCTTCTCCTCGTTGGAGAACGGAAGCAAGCCCCTGGCTGCCGCAAGCTTTACAACTTCCGGCGCCACGCCCGATATAATCGCTTCTATGATCTGGTTCGGGATGGCCGACTCCAACTGCCTCGAAATGATTCAGGGACAGGCCGATGGAGGCGAGTAACGAGTCGAAGACTACTACAGGTCGAAATGATACTCAATAATTAACAACGAGATCGATCAGAGAAGAGCGGAGGCGAGATCCCTCGGCGTCGCGTCTCAGGTCGCTCCACAACACCTCTTATACTTCTTCCCCGATCCGCAAGGGCACGGATCGTTGCGGCCGACACGCGGGCCCTTATTCCGAATCGGTTTCGAGGTTTCCTCTTCGCCTCCCGCGAACGCGGTTTCGTTGGCCTTGGTGAATGCGACTCGACCTCGGCGCTGTCTGCGTCGGCGCTCCAGGAGTTGTTGCTCGACGGGCGCGGTGACTTGAACTTGAAAATTGAACAAATAACGCACCGTCTCGGTGTCGATGCGATCGAGCATCGCGTCAAACAAGTAGTAAGACTCGCGTTTGTATTCGACCAGTGGGTCTTTTTGCCCGTAGCCTCGCAGCCCGATGCCTTCCTTCAAATGATCGAGCGCGAGCAAGTGATCCTTCCATTGCGCATCGACGATGTTCAGCATGATGTAGCGCTCGAGGTTTCGCATCGCCTCGACGCCAAGCTGAACCTCCTTCTCCGCATACTTTACTTCGAGCTTGGGCCAGAGCGCCTCGCGCGCTTCGACCGGGCCGATCTCGCCGAGATCCACGCCTTCCTGATCAGGATCAAAACTGTAAAGCAGACGAAGCTGTTCTCTGAGCCCGGGCATGTCCCACTCATCGGCCCGTTGCTCCTTAGGCATGTACTGGTCTATCAAGCCGTTGAAGATGTCTTCGGCGATGCCCAGAATATAGTCGCGCTGATTCCGGTTTTGCTCTTCAGGAGACTCGCCCTCGAAGCCCACCAAAAGCTGGCGACGGATACTGTAGACAGCTTCACGCTGTTTGTTCATCACGTCGTCGTATTCGAGCAGGTGTTTGCGGATCGAGAAGTTATGACCTTCGACCGATTTTTGGGCGCCTTCGATTCGCTTTGAGACAAGCCGCGACTCGATCGGAACGCCCTCTTCCATCCCGAGACGCAGCATCAAGCCCTTGATTCGCTCGCCGCCGAAGATGCGCATTAGATCGTCTTCGAGCGAGAGATAGAATCGCGAGGAACCCGGATCCCCCTGGCGTCCCGAGCGGCCTCGAAGCTGGTTGTCGATACGCCGCGACTCGTGCCGCTCAGTGCCCAGTATGTGTAAGCCGCCGCAACGCACGACTTCCTCGTGCTCGGCGTCGGTGACTCGCTTCGCGCGAGCGAGCGCATCTTGCCACTGTTGCTCGGTGGCTTCGTCCGGGTTGATCTCCTTCTCCTTCAAATAGTGCCTGGCTAAAAACTCGGGATTGCCGCCCAGCAGGATGTCGGTTCCACGTCCAGCCATGTTGGTTGCGATTGTGACCTGCGCCTTGCGGCCGGCCTGGGCGACTGTGTCGGCCTCGCGGCCCGCGTGCTCCGGTTTTGCGTTCAAGACATTGTGCGGCACCCGGAGCTTCTTGAGTTGCGCTGACACGTTCTCGGAGTTCTCGACCGACACCGTGCCCACCAAAACAGGCTGCCCCTTCTCGTGAAGCTCCTTGATCTCTTTCGCAACCGCGTCCCACTTCTCGCGCTCGGTTCGATAGATCACGTCGGAGTAGTCCTTGCGAATCATCTCCTGGTTGGTCGGGATCACGGCTACGTCCAGCTTGTAGATGTTCGCGAACTCCGAAGCTTCGGTCTCGGCGGTTCCGGTCATTCCGGCGAGCTTGACGTACATCCGGAAATAATTCTGAAGCGTTACGGTCGCGAGCGTCTGGTTCTCAGCTTCGATCTTGACGCCTTCCTTAGCCTCGACAGCCTGATGCAAGCCATCGCTCCACCGGCGACCCGGCATCACGCGCCCGGTGAACTCGTCAACGATGATCACTTCCCCGTCTTTGACGATGTACTGTTTGTCGAGATGGTAGAGCGTTTGAGCCTTGAGCGATTGCTCAATGCAATGCAACAACTCCATATTCACCGGTTCGTAGAGATTGCCGACTCCAGTAAAGCGCTCCGCTACTTCGACGCCCTCTTCGGTGAGCGAGGCCGAGTGCTGCTTCTCGTCGATGTGATAGATCAAGCGAGGATCTTGCTTGAGGTCGACGTCGCCTTCAGCAGCTTTGATCTCACCAACGCGTTTCTGCTGTTCGGCTTTGAGCCGGATCATGCAGTCGTTCGCTATGTAGTACTTCTCGGTCGAGTCTTCGGACGCGCCGGAGATGATCAACGGCGTTCGCGCTTCATCGATGAGGATGGAGTCAACTTCGTCGACGATTGCATAGTAGTGCCCGCGTTGCACCATCGCCGACGGCTCAAACTTCATGTTGTCGCGCAGATAGTCGAAGCCGAATTCATTGTTGGTGCCGTAGGTGATGTCAGCGCCATAGGCTTCTTTCCGTTCCTGGTCGTCCATGTCGTGCTGTATGCACCCGACAGTCAGACCGAGAAAGCGATAGACTTTCCCCATCCACTCGGTGTCGCGTTTCGCCAGATAATCGTTGACCGTGACGACGTGAACGCCGCGTCCGGAAAGAGCATTGAGGTATGCCGGCAGAGTGGCCGCAAGCGTCTTTCCTTCGCCGGTTCTCATCTCGGCTATCATTCCGCGATGCAAAACCATGCCGCCAATCAACTGCACGTCGAAGTGGCGCATACCGGTGGCACGTCGGGAAGCCTCGCGAACAACTGCGAAAGCCTCGACAAGTACTTCATCGAGACACTTGTCAATCGCTTCGCGCAGAGCCTTCTTCTGTTCTTCCGGCGTCGCACCGCTTAACTCCGCGTCGGCCATGCACGCATCCATGTGCTCTCGAAACTTGGCGGTGCGCGCTTTCAGTTGTTCGTCCGATAGGCCCTCCATCTCGGGCTCGAGCGCGTTGATCTCAGCAACGACGGGCCATAAGCGCTTGAGCAATCGCTCGTTGGCACTTCCAAAGATCTTTGTTGCGATCTTGTTGAATACTACTGTCATACCTGCTCGTCTCTCGTTTCCGCCGCCAGTCGCCGGCCCTCACGTCAGGCACAGGAAGACCAAAAATCAATCAGCCTGTTCCTGGGGCTCGTCGCTGATAGCCAGCGTGCCCCGGCAACAGGCTTCTGTCGCTACGCAGTTCACATTGGCTTCCCCGGCCATCGGCTTTTGCGT
The DNA here is from genome assembly GCA_049273855.1 of Blastocatellia bacterium. Taxonomy (GTDB): domain Bacteria; phylum Acidobacteriota; class Blastocatellia; order UBA7656; family UBA7656; genus Onstottus_B. The sequence goes on along the minus strand of JBASRN010000004.1, from coordinate 3,476 downwards.
TGCGCGGCGATACCACGATGAATTCTAGGGGATGCTGGAACAATGAGTCAAATCGGGGGACGAGCGGGTAATCTGATGGCTAGCCGAACTAGCTCCGAGCTTACGCAAAACAAATTAGCGGTTTATAATAGGTGTCTAACCGGTTTCTAATGAGAAGCCAGTATAATCCGGATAAGACGCGCAGGCATCCTGAACGAGTCCGTCCGTGCGGACGATTTCCAACTCACTGCCGTCTTAATCAATCAGGAGTTTCGAATGAATAACATGATCTTCAAACGCGTCACCGTTCTGACGCTGGCAGCATTGATCGCATCGCCAGCAACTTTATTTGCGCAAGACAACAAAACGTCCGACGCTAAGTCTCAAGATACGACGGCTTCGCAGGCGAGCACCGCCGCCGCGAAGGGCAAGCTTTCCGACGATGAGAATCCATTGTTGATCGGCAAGCGAAACATCAACAAACACCAAATCGACTTCTACTCGCTTGAGAAAGAAGTCGGAATCGGCCGTCGGCTTGCGGCGGACGTGGATAGACAGGGCAAGTTCATTGAGGACCCGGTGATCACCGAGTATGTGAATCGCGTGGGACAAAACCTGGCGCTTCACTCGGACGCCAAAATCCCGTTCACGATCAAGGTCCTGGATTCGGACGATGTGAACGCTTTCGCGCTGCCGGGCGGGTTTCTCTACGTGAACAAGGGCGCGATTCTTGCGGCCGACACCGAGGCCGAGCTGGCTGGAGTCATGGCTCATGAGATCGCGCATGTCGCGGCTCGGCACGGCGTCGAACAAGCTTCGAAGGCCACGCTCGCGAATTACGCGATGATCCCGCTGATCTTCATCACCGGGGGGCTCGGATACATCGCTTATCAAGCTGCACAGATCGGTGTTCCGCTGACGTTCTTGAAGTTCAGCCGCGGCGCTGAGACTGAGGCGGACAAGCTAGGCGCCGCATATCTCTGGGCGGCCGGCTACGACCCGAATAATTTTCTCAGTTTCTTTGAGAAGCTTGAGAAGAAAGAGAAGCACAAGCCTGGCACTCTCTCAAAACTGTTTGGCTCGCATCCGCCGACGCCAGATCGCATATCCAAAGTTCGCGATCTGCTGCAGAGGTTTCCCGATCGCGACGAATACACAGTTAGCACGTCGGAATTCAATCGCGTCAAGTCGCGGCTGCTTGCGGTGACCAATGCGAAGAAGCTCGAGGCGGGCAACAGGGACGGCGGCCCGAGCCGGCCCACCTTAAAACGGCGCAAGGACTCCGGCGACGATCAAACTCAACAGACGACGGGCACCGAAGAGCAACCCAAGGATCGGCCCACGCTGAAGCGGCGCGACGGCGACGGTAAGCCGCCCGACAAGAAACCATAGACTGTTTCTCTCATCACTCCTCCGTAAGCTGAGGGCCGGTCGCGCTAAAACTGCGCAGCCGGCCCCGATTTTTTTCTGCAGCTACCGTGGCTCAAATCTAAGATCCCAAACGCCCGGTCTGCTTGAGCGCTTCATACAGCGCGATTCCCACGGAGGTCGCCAGGTTGAGCGAGCGGACGCGACTGTTCGGCATCGGGATAGCCAGACAGCGATCCCAGTTTGCACGCAGTAGACCTTCAGGCAAGCCGCGAGTCTCGCTACCAAACACCAGACAATCATTCGGCGCGTAATGAAAGTCGGTGTGTGCGCGCGGCGCTTTAGTAGAGAAATACAGGTAGCGACAGTCGCCCACCGCCTCGTAAAACGCTTCGATGTTCAAATGATAGTGAAGCTCGACCTCGCCCCAGTAATCCAGTCCCGCTCGCCGCACCGCTTTGTCGTCGGTTCGAAATCCGAGCTTGCCAACAAGGTGCAACGGCGTGAAGGTAGCGGCGCAAAGCCTCGCGATGTTCCCCGTGTTCGGGGGAATCTCCGGCTCGATGAGTGCGACATGAAGTGTTGATGGACCTTCACCGGCTGATGATTCGCGGTTGTCCTCCCAGGGATGGGTCATTTTCTTTTGCGCCCTCTACGATAACGAAGGAGTCTCTCGCTCGCCGCGCGAAGAATCGCCCTGTGATCGAAGGCGAGATCGGGAGGCTTGAAGGCCGAATGCCACTCGGCGGCTTCTGCATCATCCGCCGGCCCAGGCTGAGCCTGTTCATCGAGCACCGCACCAAACACCACGCTTACCGTGTGGCCCCGGGGGTCGCGCCCTGGATCACCGAACGCGCCGATCTGCTCAAGCTTAATTCCCTCCAGGCCAGTCTCTTCGCGCAGTTCCCGAGCGGCGGCTGCTTCAAGCGATTCGTTTTCGTCGACGAACCCGCCCGGAAATGCCCAGTGCCCTTTAAACGGTTCATTCTTGCGTTGGATCAGCAAGACTCTAGCGCCGCGTTTTGCGCGATGGAAAAGAACGATGTCGACCGTGACCGCTGGCCGAGGATAATCGTAGCAGTGTTTTCGCCGAGACATTGCTGTCTTTATCAATCAGTTTTCCGTCAAGCGTTCCGTTGCAGATCGAATCTCGCAGTTTTCGCCTTCGGGTGTTTCTTTTGATCGAGCACCCTCGAGCATCCGCCGCCAAGGCTCTCTATCTTTCACCCCCATAAACAATGTTCATGGCTCCTGCATAGGCCTGGTAAACATCGTCCCCGAAGCAGGCGAACGTCACTTTCTCGATCAACTCCTCGCGCGAGAGAAAGCCGGTCGTCTCTCTGAAGGCAATCGTACAAGCTTCTTCCACCGGGTAGCCGTAGATTCCGCAGCTTATCGCGGGAAAAGCAATCGTCTTAACGCCATGCTCTACAGCCAGCCTGAGACTCGACCGGTAGCACAATGCAAGCAGCTCCGCCTCTCCTTGTCCCCCGCCATTCCAAACCGGCCCGACCGTGTGAATAACGTATTTAGCCGGAAGCTTGTAGGCCAGGGTGATCTTAGCCTGACCCGTCTGACAGCCTCGGAGTGCCCGGCACTCCTCAAGAAGCTCAGGACCCGCAGCTCGGTGTATGGCTCCATCGACGCCGCCACCGCCAAGAAGTGAACTATTCGCGGCGTTGACTATTGCGTCCACCTTGAGCTTGGTGATGTCAGCTTTGAGTATTTCAATCCTGTTACCCATCTTAGTCCTTCGCGACGATTCAGAAAGAGAACCTACGCCACCGGAGCCGTCGAGCACGCGAATTGATTCGGACAGAAGGCATCTTGCCGTGTCTGTTCGCTGTGTTTCTCCGAGTTAGCCTGATTGCGATGCAGAGCTATTGTATCGCAGAGAACCGGGCGCCGGCCCCGAATCTTTCGCCGTTGAATGGAATCGAATCGGGTAGGAGGGAGCCTCACGGCTCCCGTCCTCCCACACCACCGTACGTACGGTTCCGTATACGGCGGTTCATGAAGTACGCTGGGATTTGAGCCGTTGATCTAACAGCGACAGCAGACCGCAGCGATCAAAGTACGACTTCGGAAAGGCTTCGTTCATGTGCGAGGCCCCTGCATTCCACCAAGGC